>JANLYH010000162.1:0-34176 GCA_031365545.1 Pyrinomonadaceae bacterium
AAACCACCGGCGCGGGCGCCATCGGCGGCATATGAACATGGGTAACAAGAACGCCAACATGGGATAAAAATCCCGCTGGCAGAAACAAACAATAAAAGGCGACGATTTCTCAAGAGAGCGTCGCCTTTCTCTTTTGGCGCCAGCGTTCCAATGGCCCGTTACCCGGTTCCCTGCAACAAACCAATCTGTTTTAGAAACGCCCCATTAGAGGCTCGCCTCTCGCTCAGTTTCCTCCGCGAGATATTTCATGTTCAGCAGTTGACGCCTCATCATCACCAGGTCTCCCGTGGGTAACAAAACTCGCATCATCCTCCCATAGAGTCCGAGTGGATACTTAACGACCAACTTGACGAGCAGGCGACAACGATTTGGTGAATTGCCCAATGGAAGTATCACGTAACTGACGCCTAAATCACCAAACGTTTTTGCGGCGGGAGACTTCGCTTTAAGGCGGAGCGTCAGGTGGCGGTCTTTTTCGAAGCCGGCGAGCTTGAAGATGCGCATCACGTCCTGAGCAACGACGAGATCCTCGAGACCGGGTGTGAGTTTCGGCGGACTCTTCCGGCCGCCGTTATCGATCCAATCGTAACTGTAGGGCGCAACTCGCATTTGGCATAACCAACGAAAGGCCCTTGCGGGCGCGGCATTAATCGTAACCCCACGATAGAGCGCTTCATCGGGTTGCGAAATGAGGTCGTCACAAGGATACGCGAGTTCGCGTTCATGCGGTTGAGTTCCCCAAGTCTTAATCACTGATTCCATCAATTACTCCGCTAATAATCAAAGGATAGCATTACGACTCCGAAGGGACCTCTCTTCTTAACGGCCACGTTGCAGCTAGTTTGACGTTCTCTGTGCCCCCTCTGTTTTCTCGGTGTCTCTGTGTTGAGTCTTTGTTTGGAGGCAGTCACCACCGAGACACAGAGAACACAGAGGAGGCGCAGAGAAGCTGAAATCGCGCATATGGATCCTTTTCTGTTGCTAACTTCCACCGCCTGATCTACTTTCTCCTTCCCGATCCTGAGGCTTGCTTTTGATGGACGACAAGATAACCACGCCGACACCTCCGTTAGATGTCGGAGCGAAGAGATGGTGGGGACTTCGCCCGCATGAAGTGCGCATGCTGGCAGTCGTCGTCTGCATCAAAGCAGTGTTGTTTCTGTTTGCCGGCCAGAGCTACCAGTTAACCCAAAACAAAAGCATCGCTGGAGTACGCGGCTGGCTGGAGCTCTGGAATCGCTGGGACGCGCTGAACTACCAGACCATCGCCCAGTTTGGCTATAGCGCGACCGGAGAGCGGCAACCGCTGCTGGTCTTTTATCCTTTGTATCCCTGGACTGTGAGGCTGCTGGCATTCTTCACTCGCGACTACTTACTCAGTTCCCTGCTCGTCTCGACTGTGGCCTCGCTCGTAATTGTAGTGGTCCTAATCCGGCTGGTTGAACTCGATTACTCAAAGGAGGCTGCCCAGCGCGCAGTTTGGTTTCTATTCATATTTCCCACCAGCTACTTTCTGCACATCGGCTACACCGAAAGCTTGTTCCTGATGCTAGCGTTGAGCTGCGTATACTCAGCCCGAAAGCAACACTGGTTACTGGCGGGGGTATTCGGCGCCTTCACCTGCATGACGCGCGCAAACGGTTTGGTTCTCATTCCGATGCTTGTGACGGAGGTGATCTACCAATACCGGCAGACGCGCCGCTGGCAATGGCAATGGCTGTACGTGCTACTGGCTGTTCTCGGGTTTGGCGGATACCTGTTGCTTAACAAACACGTGACGGGCAATGCCTTTGCCTTCGTATCGCTGGAGCAGCAGTTTTTCAGCAAGTCGCTATCCTCGCCAATTACCGGCATTGATAGTGCGCTCGGCTCGCTGAGTCGTTCGCCGGGCGAAGCAGAGATGATCGGTATGCAGGAAGTGCTGTACATCGCGCTCGGTCTCGCCTGCACGGTTGTAAGTTGGCTCAAGTTGCGACCGGCTTACAGTGTCTGGATGACTGGTAATTGGCTGTTGTTCGTTTCGGTGAGCTTTGTGCTGAGCGTGCCGCGTTACACGTTGACGATGTTTCCGATCTACATTTTGTTTTCGCTACTGGCGACGCGGCGAGTATGGTTGGCCGCGATCACAGTGTGGTCTATCGTCTACCTCTCATTCTTTGTAAGTGTGTTTACCCGCGGAGGTTGGGCATTTTGAGAAAGCACGTTCAAGGTCATCAATCACCTTGTGCGCAATAGCAATGGGCTGGATTCAGTGTAGACTCTGCCTTCCTCACCGCCTACAATGCCCCGGAAAAAGAGGCAGCCAGTGCAACCATTGAGATCTTCGCTTGCCTTGCATGTTCGAGCCCTCCCTTACGGTCGGGCATCCGCTTTCTCTGACAACTTCACAAGAACAGGAGCCAACTCAATGTTTGGACAACATTCATCCATCCGAATGTTCATCACTCTGACACTCATTCTCTTCTGCACAACGGCAACGACGGCGCAGTCGCCGGGCGCGCAGCTGACGGGAGCAAGCGGGGCGCAAGATGCATCAGAAAAGAAGGCCGCGCAGTTTTTCGAGACGATTCGTCAAGCGCCAGCCCAACTATGGGCCTTCCTGCTCAAGATGCCCAAAGGCGGCGATCTGCACAATCATCTCTCCGGATCAATCTATGCGGAGTCGTACATTCAGTGGGCAGCTGAAAATGGCTTATGTGTAAATAGCCAAACCATGACGCTCACAATGCCCCAAACGAAATCCGTCTGTGATCCGAAACTCAACCAGGTTCCGGCTAACGGAGCGCTCACCAATTCTGTGCTTTACCAGCAGTTGGTCGACGCCTGGTCGATGCGCAACTGGCAACTCTCCGGAGAGAGCGGCCACGATCACTTCTTCAACGCGTTTGGTAGGTTTGGTCCTGCGACCTGGGACCACACGGGCCGGATGCTCGCCGAGTCGGCGACGCGCGCCGCTCACGGCCAGGTGTTCTACCTTGAACTGATGCTCACGCCGGATGGCACGATGTCGAGCGATCTCGGCAAACAGGTCGTTTGGGATGGTAACGTCGACAGCACGTTGAACAAGTTGAAGACGAGTGGCATCGCCAAGAATGCCGCCGCCGGAATCAAAGCCCTGCAAGACGCGGAGACGCAGAAGGACCAGTTGCTGAAATGCGGCACCCCGCAGGCCGAGCCCGGTTGCGCGGTGACGATTCGCTATGTTGCGCAAGTTTCACGTGGCGGCTCGCTGGGCTCGGTCTTTGCACAGATGGTGACGGGATTCACATTGGCAAGTGATCCCAGCTCAAAGGTGGTGGCGCTGAATTTGGTGCAGGGCGAGGATGGCGCCGCCGCGATGCAAAACTTTCCGGTCCACATGCAGATGTTGAATTCCCTGCGGTCTTTGTATCCAAAGGCACACTTAACCTTGCACGCGGGTGAACTCGCGCCTGGTCTGGTGCCGCCTGCTGGTCTGACCTTTCACATACGCGAGTCTGTGATGACCGCGCGGGCGGACCGCATCGGCCACGGCGTGGACATCATGCACGAAGATCGCGCGGAAGAACTGTTTGAAGAGATGGCGCGGCGCCACGTGTTGGTAGAAATCTGTCTCTCAAGCAACGACTTGATTCTCGGCATCAGCGGACCGCAGCATCCACTGGCGAGCTATCTGAAGTTTGGCGTTCCGGTTGCGCTGGCAACGGACGATGAAGGAGTTTCGCGCTCGGAAATCTCGCGAGAATATTTGAAGGCCGCACTGGATCAGGGGCTCGGGTACGTTCAGCTTAAGACGATGGCGCGGAATAGTCTCGAGTATGCATTCATCGGCGGCGGGAGTTTATGGAACGGTCGGAAGGGCGGGTTTGTTCCAGTAAGCCAGTGTACTGAGGACGTCCTGGTGAGGAAACTCATCTCCAATAGCTGCCGGGATTACATAGCCGGTAGTGAAAAGGCCAAGCTCCAATTGCAACTCGAGGAAAACTTCAAAACGTTTGAAAGCGAATACTGAACCCCGCGATCTATAGCCGGTCAAACATTACTTCATCGACATAACACCAGCCCCAATCCTCGCCAGGTTGAAATGATTTGATAATGGGATGGCGCGTGTTGTGGAAGTGACGCGTCGCATGTTTGTTCGGTGAAGAATCGCAACAGCCAACGTGGCCGCAGCTCATACAAAGACGAAGGTGCAGCCAAACATCGCCCTTGCTAAGACACTCTTCGCAGCCTTTGGCGCTTGGTGTCACTGATTTGACTTGATCGAGGTGCGTACAGATTTCACTCATGGCACGTTCTCTTAGCCAAACGGCTGCTCCAGCGACGGACTCTGTGGCGTAAAGAACTTCGGGCCGTTCTCGGTGATATAGAGACAATCTTCCAAACGGATCCCAAATTCACTGTAGATGACGATCGTTGGCTCATCACTAAAACACATTCCGGGTTGAATAGGCGTCTTGTTGCCGCGTACAAAATTTGTCCATTCATGGCCGTCGAGACCGATGCCGTGTCCGGTGCGATGCGGCAAGCCAGGTGTTTTATAGTCTGGGCCAAATCCGGCGTCGGTGATTACTTTACGAGCGGCAGCGTCGACGGCCTCACACGGCGCGCCAACCTTTGCGGCCGCAAAACCGGCGTCCTGCGCCCTGCGCTCGAGATTCCAGATGTCGCGTTGCCGCTGTGTCGGCTTGCCGAAAACAAACATGCGAGTAATGTCTGACTGATAACCTTCAACACTGCAGCCGCCGTCCATCAACACGATATCGCCTTCTTGCAGTTTCTGCGGCGTGCTACTGCCATGCGGAAACGCCGTGTATTTGCCAAAGCTGCAGAAGACACCGCCCTGCACACCTAACGCGCGAAAAGCTGAGGAACAGTTTCCGGAAAACTCGTCCTGCGTCATGCCTTCCCAAGCACTATCGATTGTCGCCCGGTAAGCGACAATGGTCAGGTCGTTCGCCTTTTGCATCAGCGCCAGCTCCGCCGCTGACTTGAACATGCGACCGCCGGCGGTTATCGGAGTGGCACTAACGAATTGCAGACCCGGCGCTGCTTTGCGAATGCCGTCGAAAAGGAAAAACCGCACGCGCTCTTCAATGCCAACGCGCCCGGCGCGCAGTCCGCGATCCCGAAAGATCTCCGCTACGCGCTGATAGGGACTTGCGTCTTCTTCCCAGGTGCGGATGTCCTTGCCCAGAGCAATTAACTCGCGGGCGCGCTCTTCTTCAAACTTCGGACACACCCAGGCGATTTCCCCACGCGCCGGGATGATCAGAGCAAACATTCGCTCGCTCGTACTCCAGCGCATGCCGGTGTAATAAAACATGCTGGAGCCAGGCTCGACATAGATGGCGTCAATCTTGTTCTCGCGCATTAAGCGCCGGGCCTGCTCGATCCTCGCGCGTCGTTCGTCCAATGAAATCGGCACGACGTCGTCCATCATTTTTCGCAGTTTACGAATCGGCGCCGGCGGTTCGCGTTGTTGAAAAGCGTCGACCGGGCCCGGACTGTTTGCGCCAAGAGCTAAAACGTCGTTGCTCACCAGCGCCGCACCAGCAATCCCGGCAGACAACCGCAAGAAATCTCTTCTGTCTGTACACATGATTGGTTAGTTTTTCGGATTCAGGCTGCTACTTCCGCGCGCCATGCTACCTGAGCCCTCGCGATTGTCAAAATAATTTTGCAGAACACTAAGTCAGAACCGGGAGCGATAGCGACCCGGGTCGGTGTAACTCAAAGCCCGTGTGAAGCGGAATCGGGAGCCGGTCGCTACCGCTCCCGGTTCTGATTTTCTCAGTAATCCTTGACGATAAGATCAACCACGGTGAGCAAAATACGACTCAGGTGCCAACTTATGGTAGATTTACTCCGCTCAAATTGCAGCAAATCCAACAAAGGAAATATCAGATGGAAAACGAAACGAAAGCCCCGGTAATATCATTTAATGTCCGTGTGAAGCCGGGACGAGCGGGCACCGACCCGGAGGCGCCAGACTGGGAAGTCTGTGAATTGGAAGATGGCGTGATCAAGAATAACGCAGACATTTATGACAACATGACGCTTGCGGAAGCTAACCAGATTGCGGGCATGTGGCGATCGAAGAAGGAAGAGGCTGAAGCAGCTCCAGCGACAGCGGAAACCGTGCAGTAAGAGTTTATTCGGGAAGTTGATCCAGGGCGAAAGTCTTGAGCCGCCAGTTGTGACCCTCAGCCACCAGGGCTGCCACGTAGCCGTCAGGCATCTCAATTGATTGCATTGACCAGCGCGATGTTTCTTCAGGCTCTTTATGATTGCGAAGCAAAGCCGCCTTCTCGCCCGGCGCTAGCGACACATCGAATTGATCAAGCGGCATTGAAAGTCCTTCCCCACGCGCTTTGATGTAAGCCTCCTTACGCGTCCAGCAATTGAAAAAGGCCTCGTTTTTGAGATCGGCAGAAACCGTCTTGAGCACGTCGGTCTCGTGAGTCGAAAAGAAGCGCTCAGCAATCTTCTCGCCTCCGAAGTCCTCTCTAATAAACTCCAGATCAACGCCCAGCTCACGGTCAGGTGAAAACGCATAGACCGCCATGCCGTGAGAATGCGCGAGGTTGAAATTGATTGCGTCGTGCCGGCCTTTTGTTAAAAAGGGCTTCCCCTTCTCCGCGTAAGAAAACCGCAGATCCGCAGCCCCAATCCCCACGTAACCCGCTAGCAGCCTTCTCAAGAGACCACGCGCAATAATGTAATGGTTGCGATCCCTGGTGAAGTGGAATCGGTCGGCGCGTGAGATTTCGTCGTCCGCCAGCAAGGATCTAAAACTGTCGGCGGCGTGATCATCCAGATTCGCGCGCCAGAGATGAACTTCGTCCGCGCTCAACGGCGGAACGCAAACATCCTTGGCGGCGACTAGATATTCAGGTTTTGATTTCAAGCTTCAGACTGCTCAACTACAAAAGTCGATTGCAGACATTATCCAACAGCAGCGGACAATTCCGCTATCGTCTGATGCTCAAAGAGTTGGCGGGGGGAAATTCTCACTCCGGCTTGGTTGGCTCGCGCCAGGATCAGCGTTCCCAGAATGGAGTCCCCCCCCAGGTCGAAGAAATTGTCGTGGAGACCAACCGCATCCAGCTTTAAGACATCGCACCAAGTCTTCATTAGCGTCTGTTGGATCATTGAATACTTTGCCACCGCGCCCTGCACAGACCCATTTAACTTACGCTCGGGAATCGGGAGGGCCTTGCGATCCACCTTGCCATTCGTCGTGAGCGGCAGCGCCTTCATGCCTACAAAGGTCGAAGGGATCATGTAGTCAGGAACCTTCAGCTGCATGAACTTTTTTAAGTCTTCCGGTTCCGTCACTTTCTGCGCATCACCCACAACGTAAGCGATTAGTCGTCTCTCACCAGTGGCATCTTCGCGGGCGAGCACTGCACACTCGCGGACGCCGGGATACTGGTTTAGCACCGCCTCCACTTCGTCCAGTTCGATCCGAAAGCCTTTGATTTTTACCTGACTGTCAATCCGCCCAACATACTCGAGGTTTCCCTTGACGCTAAAGCGGGCTAGATCTCCGGTTCTATAAAGGCGGTCCCTCGTCGTCCTGCCGCTAAATGGATCAGGAATGAACCGCTCATCTGTCAGGCCCCGGCGTCTGAGATAGCCGACTCCGACTCCGTCGCCACCAATGTAAAGCTCTCCGGTCACACCCTTTTCCACCGGCTGCAGGTCTTCATCGAGTACGTAGAGCCGCGTGTTAGCAACCGGACGTCCGATCGGTACCGGACCGAAGGTTACGTCATAGGCTGCTACCTCATATATTGAACATCCCACTACCGTTTCCGTCGGACCATACTCATTGATCAAGCGCGTTGACGGCGCGTGAGTACGCCAGAAGGACAGGCTTTCCATCGTCAGGGCTTCGCCGCCGATGATGAGCGCGCGAACGCGACCCGCCACTTCATCTTCCGGCATCAATGCGGCGACTGCGCGCAAATGCGCTGGAGTGATTTTCACGAGACTATAATTGTCACGTGCAAGCAGCGCGGCAACCAGATTTTCAATCCCGTCGGGGACGAGGAAAACGCTTCTACCAACCATCAGCGGCGCGAAGAGAGCGGTGATCGTAAGGTCAAACGAAATCGAGGAATGTACGGGCGCCCCACAACCTTTGGCCACCTCATAGGCGCTGCAAGCCCAATTCAGATAGTTGACCAGCCCGCGATGCGGAATCATGACGCCTTTCGGTTGACCGGTCGAACCTGAAGTGTAAATCACATAAGCAAGATTGGCCGGCGTGGCCCGCGATATTGGATTGTCGTTTCGTTCTTTGGCGACGATATCCCAATCAGTGTCGAGCGAGATTCGGGGACCGTTGTGCTGCGGCAACTTCTCAAGCAAGTGAGCTTGTGTCAGTAACACAAAAATATCTGCATCCTGCAGCATGAAAAACAACCGCTCTTTCGGATAGGATGGCTCCATCGGCACGTAACCGGCTCCAGCCTTCAGAATACCCAGGATGCCCACAATCATTTCCGGAGATCGGTCAACACAAAGTCCGACTAACGAATCGGGTCCGACGCCAAAGCGCTTCAGGAAACGGGCCAACTGATTAGCGCGCGCATTTAACTCACGATAGGTGAACTGAGTTTGACCGGAAACAACTGCAACAGCCTCAGGACTGCGTTCGACTTGTTTTTCAAACAGTTCATGAACGCACTTGTCCGGGTAGGCTTGAGCTGTATTGTTGAAGCCATCCAGAAAGTCTTGAATCTGAAAGAGTCGCGCTGCGTTATTCTCTTCAATGCGCAATATGTTTTGAACTAAGGTTGCCATCCTGTTTTTGAGTTACCTGTTAGCCAAAGGTGTTGTTAGGTCTTGCGCAGAATTGCGTGCGGCTTCGAGGTAGCCCGCAAGCTCTTGCCTGTCATTGTCTGATTAGATTCAGCCATGCCGACAACAACTTTCCGTTTTCCTGCAAAGGGCTTGCGCCCGTGGGCTGTCAACATATTGTCGACAATCAACACATCGCCCTCGTGCCAGGGAAAGACCACCGAATTCTCATCACACACGCGCATGATTTCGTCCAGCATCGAGGCTTCGATTGGTGAGCCGTCGGCGAAGTAAACATTTCGCGGCAGATTGTGTTCGCCAAACGCAGTCAGCAACCATTCCCGAACTTCCGCCGGCAATCTGGAAACGTGAAACAGATGCGCCTGATTAAACCAGACAAGTTCACCTGTTCGGGGATGTCGCTCTACCACCTGGCAACGCTGGCGTGTGCGAAACTGATCGTCGCCAAGCCATTCAAATTCGATCTCGGCCTTGCGGCAGTATTCTTCAACCACAGCCCGATTGGAGGTTTGAAAGACTTCTTGCCACGGAAGATCCAGGCCGGTGCCGTAGTTGCGCACATACATCAGACCCTTGCGCTCAAAGCATTCGCGAACCTCGGGTGAGATCGCGTGGTAAATTTTGCGGCTGTCTGCAATTGGGGTTTCCCCGCCCTGCTCCGCTACCTGCAATGAGAAAAACGCCAGCTTCATTGGCCAACTTCGCGAGTAAGAATTCTCGTTGTGCAGCGGGATGGCTTGATGCGCGGGATACTCGGTTGACGAATAGATTTTGCCGCTCACCAAATGGCGGGGGGTTGAGCGATACGAATAGTCGAGCAGTGGCCCGGAGACCTCCTCAATCATTCGCTCAAAGTCTTCCACGGCGGTGAGTCCGAAGCCGCGGAAGAGTATCGCCCCGTTTCGCAGAAGGTAGGTATCAACGAAGCCGGGGTTAAGGGTCACCCATTTGATCAGGTCAACTCCCTTTGCTGCCGGCCGCACTACCAGAGGTAATGGACTACCAGGTCGAAGATAACTAAGCGTGACTTGTTGTGATGTGGAAGGTTGGTCATTGACCCACCTCTCGAAGGGATAAGTGCTCATACGCCAGTTGCTATTGTTCTGTCTGCCAATGTTTAGTACTGAATTAATGGAATCCACACCGCATTAGGGTGGGTTCCACATGCCTACAGGACAAATTCCTGGTACTGATAGAAACTTTCAAACGGCCGCAGTTGCCAGAAACTTACGCATGATTCTCGCGATTTGCTCAGGATATTGTGGCGCTCGATTCCGGCTGCACGCGATCAAGACAGCCCCTCAGCTTTTCAGCCAGGACCTGAACGTGGGGTTCTTTTACGAGGTTTAGATGGTTTCCGGCTACTCTGATCTTTTCCAGACCACCGCCAACCAGACCCTGCCAACCTTCTTCGACATCGTAGGCGGCAGTGAGATCGTCACTGGCCAAAAAGATCGTCGCCTGCCCTGGATATACCTGTGGGACATAATCCTTCACGGCCGCGAAGGTGAGTTCTTCGATGTTCTTTAGAGCGCGCGGCAAGGGCCGGCCGATGCGCCCGTAAAGTTTGTAGGCACGGCGATAAAGCTTGTGTTTGGTCTTGGCGGGCACAAATTCCAGTTTGCTTACAATGTATTTGAACTTCGCCGCCACGTTTAGCTTTTGCAAGTTCTCATGATGCGACCGAATCTTCCCTACCAAACGTTGCCCGCGTTGGCGAAGTGATCCGGAACCCGGCAGCAGCTTGAAATATCCTGCGGGATAGGCGTCGAGCAAAGCGAGCAGAGCCACCTCCTCACCCGCCGCCCGGAGTTGGCAAGCCATCTCAAACGCTATCGTTCCCCCGGATGACCTACCGCCAATCAGATAAGGTCCTTCGGATTGAACCTCGCGCATCTCCTTGATGTAATGGGTCGCCATCTCTTTGATAGTCGTGTGCACTGGCTTGCTACCGTCCAAACCCTGCGCTTGCAAACCATAGAAGGGCTGATGGGGACCCAGCAGCCGGGCCAGATCGTGATACTCAAGCACGTTGCCGCCGGCCGCGTGGACGCAGAAGAACGGACGTCTGTCGCCGCCATTCTGTAATAACACGAGCGATGACCAGGAGGCGGACCAGCCATCCTCGCGCAACAACTGCGCGAGCTGCCTGACGGTTGGAGCCTGGAATAAGGTTGCGAGGGGCAAATTTCTGCCAAAGGATTTTTCGATCTGCGCAAACAGGCGCACGGCCAGCAACGAATGGCCGCCAAGTTCGAAAAAGTTGTCATCGATTCCGATGCTGCCAACCGTCAACACTCGCTCCCAGATCTTCAGCAGCTTTAACTCGAGCTGATCCTGCGGCGCAACGTGGGCGGCCTGCGACGGCTGACTGGCGCCGTCTCCGTTGCCGTTGCCCTTCAACTTTGTTAGTGCGGCGCGATCGATTTTTCCGTTTTCAGACAGTGGCAACTCTTTCAACACCACGATCAATGACGGCACCATGTGGCCTGGCAGTCGCTGCCGTAAGAAGTTGCGCAATTCCTCGGAGTTGAGCGTTGCACCTTCGCCAGGCACCACGTAAGCGGCAAGATGCTTGTCGCCCTGGTCCTTGCGAACTATTACAACGGCGTCGCGAACCGACTCATGTTCCGACAGCGCAGTCTCCACCTCGCCTAATTCAATGCGATAGCCTCTGACCTTCACCTGTCCGTCCATTCGTCCGATGAACTCTATTTCACCGTCCTTCCGGTAACGAACCAAATCGCCGGTCTTATAAAGTTGCGCGCCCGGTTTTCTGCCAAAGGGATCGCGAATGAATCTTTCAGCAGTCAATTCCGGACGGTTCAGATATCCTCGTGCCAAACCATCGCCGCCAATGTAGAGTTCGCCGGGAATACCAAGCGGCGCCGGATTCAAATACTGGTCGAGCACGTAAACGCTGGTGTTTGAGATCGCATGACCGATGGGAACGGTGCCGTTGACCGCCGGCGCCGATACCGGGAAGCAACAAGTGAAGGTCGTGTTCTCGGTCGGCCCGTAGCCATTTACCAACCGGCAGCCCGGCAACTCCCGCAAAACTTTTTTCACATGCGGCACCGACAGGACGTCACCGCCAGCGAGCAGTTGCCGCAGTCCCCCGAGAGCGTCGAGATGTGTATCGACCATCAGGTGAAACAAACCGGCCGTCAGCCAAAGCGTAGTTACGTGGTAGCGCTTCAATGCCCGGGCCAATTCGTCGAGTGACGCGGGACCCGCCGGCATTAAAGCCAGGCGAGCGCCGTTCAAAAGGCTGCCCCATACCTCAAAGGTGGAAGCGTCAAATGAAATCGGAGCAAACTGTAAGAAGACTTCGTCGGCCGTAAAGTCGGCGTAGTTAGTATTCTTTACCAGCCTGACAATGTTTTTGTGAGTAACGGCAACGCCCTTGGGTTTTCCGGTTGAGCCCGAGGTGTACATCACATAGGCAAGCGTTTCCCCGGTTGCTTCCGAGTTGGGATTTTCCCGACTCTCGCCCGCGAGCTCTTCCGCGAGTTCGTCAACCCAAATAACTTCCGAAGTGTGGAGCGCAAAGTCTGTAGGCTGCGTCTTTTCAGTTAAGAGCAGCGGCACTTCCGCGTCCTTAAGCATGAACTCAAGGCGCGCCTTCGGGTAACTTGGATCGAGCGGCACATAAGCGCCGCCTGCTTTCAAAACTCCCAATAAGGCGACAATCATGTCGGCGGACCGGTCGAGACATATGCCTACTCGCGTTTCGGCGCGAACGCCCTTTCGCGTCAGATAGTGCGCCAGTTGATTCGCCCGAGCATTCAGCTCCCGATAGGTGAGTTGTTCGTCACCAAACATTAACGCCACCGCAGCGGGCGTGCTTTCGACCTGCTCCTCGAATAGTTTCTGGACGCTATGGTTAGCCGGGTATTCCCTGCTCGTGTTATTTAACTCAACCAGCAACTGGTGTCGCTCGTTTTCGCTGAGCAGCGGCAACTCGGAAAGGCGCTGACGGGGGTTCGCTACAATGCCTCCGATTAGATTGTTGAAATGGCCGAGCAAACGTTCGATCCTATCTTCGTCAAAAAGGTCAATGTTGCATTCAAACATGCATTCGAGCCGGCCATCGCGTTCAACGGCATCGAGGGTCAAATCGAAATTGGCGGCAATGTTCTCAACTTGCACCGGGCTTATCTTCAACCCGCGAACTTCCGGGGACGGGCTGCTTTCACTTTGCAAAACGAACATCACTTGAAACAGCGGGTTATGCGCGAGCGAGCGATCCGGTTGCACCTCTTTCACCAGCATCTCGAAAGGCAGGTCCTGGTGCGCGTAGGCCCCCAGCGCGACCTCCTTCACTCGGGCAATCAGTTCGCGGAAAGTGGGATTACCGGAGAGATCGACGCGCAAAGCCAAGGCGTTAATAAAGAGCCCGATCAATTGTTCTGTTTCTGCGAGGCACCTTCCGGCGATGGGGGAACCAACCACGATGTCTGATTCACCGGTGTAACGATGAAGCAGAGTTTGATAAGCGGCGAGCAACACCATGAATAGTGTCGACTCTTCCTTCTGGCAGAGTTCCTTGAGCTTGCGCGTCAAGTCACGTGACAAAGAGAGCCTGCGCTTCGCCCCACGGAAGACGCGGTGTGCTTGAAGCGAAGGACGCTGATGATCGGCCGGCAACTCCAGTACGGGTGGCAGCGTCTTGAATTGGTCCTTCCAGTAAGCAAGCTGCGATTTGTAAACATCGCCCTGAAACCATTCGCGATGCCACAGCGAGTAGTCAGGATACTGCACCGCCAACTCGGGAAGCGGCGAAGGTTTGCCACTGGCGAAAGCTTCGTAGAGCGCGGCAAACTCATTATCAAAAATGTTCATCGACCAACCGTCGGTAATGATGTGATGCATCGTCACGAGCAGGATATGTTCCTCCTCATGAAGCCGGAGCAAGTGAGCCCTCACCAACGGCCCGCGGGCCAGATCAAACAAACGGCGTGCTTCTTCGCCAAGCACTCGCCGGGCCTTGTCTTCTCGTTCTGATTCCTCCAAATGACTGAGGTCAATCAGCGGCAGGTCGAGCGTGAGCACCTCGCGCACCACCTGCATCGGGATGCCATCGTTAGTTGCAAAGCTGGTGCGCAAAGCCTCGTGGCGCTCCACCAGGAAATTGAGCGCCCGTTTCAACGCCTCCATGTCGAGTTTGCCGGTCAACCTGAGGCCCTTTGGGACGTGGTAGAGGGAAACGTCCGGCATCAGTTGGCTCATCACCCAGAGCCCCTGCTGGTAGTAAGAAAGCGGCGCGGGAGTTTCTGGCGGCCGGCGCGGAATCAATTGCTTCGGCTGGCCGGCGGCCGCGTTCTTTTTTAAGAGCGTCAGCTCCACCAACGCGCGTTTTGCGGGCGAAAGGGCTGCAAGTTGTTCTTTTATAGTCAGGGCACTCGTTGACACGTTGGTCTCCACCTCGGGCAGTTCAGATTGTGTACGACAATATTTCGATTGCGGCGACAGTTCCGGTAGCTATCGCCACTCTGAGGGCCTGCGCCAGCGTTCCGCCTTTGCCGACTTCCGCCGCTAGCCGCTGTTGCGCCTCCTCATCGGAGAGGTTCGTGAGTTCAGCTAAAAGCGAAGCCAATTCCTCTTCGCCTTCGGCGTCAATCTGACGTTGGTAAATAACTTCAGACAGCCTCGCGATGGTTGGCGACTGGAAAACGTCGACAAGATTCAACTCAACATTCAACTTGCGACGCAGACTGGAAATCATCTTGGCGCCCACTAAAGAGTGGCCGCCTAATTCGAAGAAGTTATCATTGACGCCAATTCGCTCGAGCTTGAGCAGTTCGCACCAAACTTTGGCAACAGACTCTTCGAGAAGACTGCGTGGCGCTTCGAAGGCGGCCAATACCGGTCGTTCCTGTTCCAGCAGCGGCAATGACTGACGGTCGATCTTTCCGTTTGGCAACAACGGAAATGCATCGATCATCACAAATCCGGACGGCAGCATGTACACCGGCAGCTTGGTAGTCAGGAACTCTCGCAACTCCGTCGTAGTCGGCTGCTGCGTTTCCGGGGCAACAACATAAGCGACCAGACGTTTGTCGCCCTCCGCGTCCTGCACGAGCATGATCGCGTCGGTAACACTGGCATGACTTCGAATCGCCTGCTCGATCTCTTCCAACTCCACCCGGAATCCTCGGATCTTTACCTGATTGTCCATCCGGTGCAGGAACTCGATGTTGCCATCAGCCCGGTAGCGAACGACGTCACCTGTCTTATAGAGCCGTGGTGCCCGCGCATCAGCGAAAGGGTTCGAAATAAACTTCTGCGCGGTCAGGTCGGGACGATTCAGGTAGCCGCGGGCGATGCCGGCGCCGCCGATGTAAAGTTCTCCGGGAACTCCAACCGGAACGGGACGTAGCTGTCGATCCAGGATGTAGACAATCGTATTTCGCAGTGGACGTCCGATGTGCACTTCATCTGCCGGCTCTGAACTCTCGCCTTTGACCGAAAGGTCACAAGCGGTTGCGACAATTGTCGTTTCCGTTGGCCCATAAGTGTTCACCAATCGCACGCTATCCCGCGCGTACTCTCGCCAACTGGCCAGCCGCTCCGGCAGCGCTTTTTCCCCACCCAGTATGACGAGGCGCAGCGATTCAGGAAGCTCGAGATTGTCGGTACGGAGCTCATCAGTTAATTCGTGCCAGTAAGCCGTAGGCAGATCCAGAACCGTCACGCCAAACTCGCCACAGGTCCGCAGAAAGTCTCGCGCCGAACTGAGCATCGCATCTGTTCGTAGGACCACCGTTGCGCCCGTTGTAAGGGCCGGGAAAATTTCTTCAAGGCTCGTGTCAAAACTCAGCGAAGCAAACTGCAGCACTCTATCGGCTGGAGAGATTGCATACTCGGCGGCGGCCGCGCACGTGAAGTTCACCAGGGAACGATGTTCGATCATCGTGCCTTTAGGCTTACCGGTAGAACCAGAGGTGTAAATGATGTAAGCAAGATCGCTGGCGCTTGCGGTTTCGTTTAAATTGTCGGCGCTGCACGCATTGATCAGCGCTGCTTCCTCGTCGATCCTGACAATTGCCCCACTGTATTCGAGCGGCACTTGCAGGAGCCCTTCCCGGGTGAGCAAGACCTTGACACCGCTGTCATTGAGCATGAAGTTCAGCCGGTTTGCGGGATAAGTTGGATCCAGAGGCACATACGCTCCGCCGGCTTTTAACGTGGCAAGCACGGACACCAGCATCTCGATAGAGCGTTCGATGCAGATTCCCACGAGGTTTTCACGTTCCACCCCAACTTCTTTGAGATAGTGCGCCAACTGGTTTGCTCGAGAATTAAGCTCTGCGTAAGTCACGCTGCGGTTTTCGTGTTGCACGGCGATCGCTTCCGGCGTCCGTTCAACCTGCCGCTCAAACAGCCGGTTGCTAGCCAGGCCATCGGGGAATTCGGCGTGAGTATTGTTCCAATCTACCAGGACCGTCTCGGTCTCGGCGGCAGTCATGATTTGCAGGTTCGCAACCGGCTGTTCGATGTCTGCAACCATCGATTCAAGAATAGTGCCGAGGTGAACCAGCATTCGCTCGATCGCGTCGCTCGCAAAGCGGCCGCGGTGGTAGACGAGCTGCAGTCGCAACTCAGCGCCGGGATCAACAACCAAGGTCAGTGGATAGTTGGTTCTTGATAGATGAGCGCTGGCCAGTTGGATCGGTCCTTCAAGGTCGAATGACGAACCGGATCCGGCGAAGTTTTCAAAAACAACCAGGGTTTCAAAGAGTGGCAAGCCAGGAGTAGTTTTCCCCCATTCCTGAATCTGTGTCAGGGAACTCTGTTCGTGCTCGAGTACATCGGCAATTTTGTTCTGAACCTTCTTTAGACAGGCGAGGCATGATTCATCAGCGCCAATCTTGACTCGCACCGGCAGTGTGTTTATCAACAGCCCCACCAGCGACTCTATGCCCGCTAACTCGTAGGGCCGGCCGGATGCTGTAATGCCAAAAACCACATCGTCAGCGGCACAATACTGACCAAGCAGCAATGCCCACGCTACTTGCAACCATGTACTCAAAGTCACGTGGCTCCGCCGAGCGCACGACCGAATCTCGTTCGTAAGCGAAGCTGGCAAGGAGATCTGGCGCTCGTCAAAATGCTCGTTAGGACCAGAGAGTTTGCCCGCAGCCTTGTCGATTGGCAGGTGATTCGCGACCGACAGACCTTCGAGCTCTTGCCGCCAGAAACTCTCGGCTTTGGCGAAAGTCTGCTTGTCTCGCCATTCCAAATACTCGCCAAACTGATGCGGTGCTTGCAGATTGCTGTCGATGTTATAGGCGTGCTGCTTGTAAAGCTGTGACACTTCGTCGCGCAGCACCGACATTGACCAGCCATCCAAAATGATGTGATGGTTGGTTACAACTATCCAGTGAGACTTGTCCGCAGTTTGCAAGACGGTCACGCGCAACAATGGGGGGTTGGATATGTCAAACCCCCTGGCGACGTCGTCTGCCAGGAATTGCTCAAGGCGCGTCCGCTGTTGAGCGGACGAAAGCCCACGCCAGTCGTGATACTCGAATGGAAGAGTTGCCTCTGGAAATATGATCTGTGAGAGGTGCTCAGAGTCAGCATCAGAGAATCCGGTTCGCAGAATCTCATGTCGATCGACTACCTGCTGCCAGGCCTTTGCGAAAGCCCGGCGGTCAAGCAGACCTTGATACGCGTAGCAGGCCTGTTCGAAATACGCTCTCGATTCCGGCGCGTAAAGCGAATAGAGAAGCATCGCCTGCTGCGTCGGGGTCAAGTCGTAAACTTCGTTTTGATTCTCCACCGTCATGTTCTTGGGTCACCTACAGGCCAGGAATTGAACAATCAGTATTCTTCGGCAATCCGCTGTTGAGCTTCTTCCTCCGAAAGTAGACTCAAATCGGCAAGCATCGCTGCCAACTCATTATCTTCAGTTGCGGCCGTCTGCATTTGGTATATAGCCTCGGCCAGTCCTGCGATCGTCGGAGTTTCAAAGAGACGTCGGAGGGTCAACTCGGTGGAAAATGTATTTCGGGCGCGAGAGATAACCTGAGCCGCCAGCAAGGAGTGGCCTCCGAGCTCGAAGAAATTGTCGAAAGCGCTCACCTTCTCCACTTTCAGTACTTCGCTCCAGATTCCGGCCAGCCGCTCTTCAATGGGCGAGCGGGGCGCGACAAACTCTCTTGGCGCTGCTGAAGCTTGCAAGCCCTGGTTGTCTTCTCCTCGGTGATCGGCGGGGCTCCGCTCGACGGACCAGACGCGCGGCTTCCAGGTAAGCGTTGGTAACTCTGAAAGTCGCTGCGCGGGATTCGCTACGATTGATCCGAGGAGAAGCTCGTAGTCGTCGAGCATCGCGTTGATGCTGGCAGCTTCGAAGAGGTCTGTGCTGTAAGACAGCCAAACGTCAAAACCATTTGGCTTCTCGACCACGCCCAGCGAAAAATCAAACTTTGAAGTAGCGGTGGTAGTCGGCATGCCATTTATCTGGATGCCTGGCAAGCTCAACTCCGGTTTTGTCTCGTCCTCGACTACAAACATTACCTGGAACAAAGGGCTGACGTTAAGACTACGCTTCGGTCGCAGTTCCTCAACCAACTTTTCAAACGGAATCTCCTGATGGGTATAGGCGCCAAGCGCAGTCTCGCGAGTACGTTTGAAGACTTCGCGAAGTGTGGGATCCCCAGACAAGTCGCCGCGCAGTACGAGAGTGTTTACGAAACAACCAATCAGCGCTTCAGTTTCGACCAAGGTGCGTCCCGCCACCGGCGTTCCGACAAGAATGTCCTTTTGTCCGCTGTAAAGATTGAGCTGAGTTTGGAAGGCGGCCAGCAGCAACATGAAAGGCGTGACGCCTTCACTTCGAGCCCGATCTTTGAGGGTTTGGCTAAGAGCCGCACCTAGAGTTTTTGTTTGCTTAGCGCCGTGAGAGCTGGGTATTGCCGGTCGCTCATGATCGGTTGGAAACTCCAACGAAGCCGGTGCGCCTGCAAGCTGCTGTCTCCAGTAGGCAAGTTCCGGTTCGAGCGAACCCTGCTTAAGCCGTGCGCGTTGCCATTGTGTATGGTCAGCATATTGGACGAGCAACTCCGGTAGACCGCTCGGATTCTGGTAGAGAGTTTCAAGTTCCTTGAAGAACAAGCCAATGGTCCAGGCGTCGCCGATAATATGGTGCAGCGAGAGCAGGAGTACGTGATCTTCATCTGTCATCCGGAACACACTGACGCGCACAAGTGGACCGCGGGCCAGGTTGAATGGCTCTGCCGCTGCGGTTTCAAGCAACCGGCGAAGTTCGTCTTCCCTCGTGCTTGCAGTAACAAAACGCAAGTCACGAAGCTCGCAAGGCACCGTAAGCGACTTGCTTATCAGTTGCAGCGGCAGCCCGTCAGTAGCAACAAACGTGGTACGCAACACTTCGTGACGAGCGGCAATTAACTGCAATGCTTGTTCCAACCGCGCGACGTCCAGCGGACCCCGGAGCCGCAAGGCGCGATTGATGTTGTAGAGCGGACTGCCCGGCTCGAGTTGGTCGAGGAACCAAAGACGCTGCTGCGCAAAAGAAAGTGGGGCTTCCCCGTTTTCAGTTGTTCGCTGAAGGATTGGCGCAGCCGTTCCGTGGCTACTGACTGCCCCGTCGACTTTGAGTGCCAGCTTTCGAATCGTTGGCCCATCAAACAATACTCGCAACGGCAAAGTGATCTGGAAACGCTGATTGATGCGCGCAACTGCCTGAATCGCAAGCAGCGAATGGCCGCCCAGATCGAAGAAATCGTCATCGATGCCGACTCTGGCAACTTGCAGGACTTCGTTCCAGATTTCGGCCAGCACTTCTTCAGTGGACCTTTGTGGCGCCACGTAAATGGTCGCAAGCTCAGGTCGGTTTTCTTCTGGTTCCGGTAATGCGCGCCGGTTGATTTTGCCGTTCGCGCTCAGCGGCAATGCTTCCAACTGCACAAATGTCGAGGGCACCATGTAGTCAGGCAAGCGGGCGTTCAGAAACGCACGCAGCTCACTCACGTTTGGCGAACTTGTTTTCGCTACGAAATAAGCTATGAGGCGCTTAGTGCCAGAGTTGTCATTTCTCGCTACAACTACACTCTCGTTGACCAGACTGTGGGCAGCGAGAACCACTTCAACTTCACCCAGTTCAACACGAAACCCGCGAATCTTGACCTGGCTGTCCTGCCGGCCAACAAATTCAATCGTGCCGTCATCACGCCAGCGAGCGAAATCGCCCGTGCGGTAGAGCCTTGCTTCGGGCCTATCGCTAAATGGGTGCGCAATAAACCTGGCCGCTGTGAGTTCGGAGCGGTTTAGATAGCCCCGGCCGACGCCGGCGCCGCCGATGTAGAGTTCGCCCGGAGTTCCACCGGCCACAGGCCGTCGTTGTTCGTCAAGTATAAAAATTTCTGTGTTGGCAATTGGACGCCCCACCGGGATCACGCTGATCTCATCGTGCTCGGTGGTTGGAATCTCGTAAACGCAAACGATCCCCGCAGTTTCGGTTTGACCAAACATGTGGACGTGGCGCGCCGGGTGACGGAATTGATGCATCCACGTTTGCGGAATGTCTGACAACAGCGGCTCACTGGCTGACAACATCAGACGCAGCTGATTATCGAGTAACTGCCGACGGGGTTCCTCGTCCATTCCTGACAAGACTGAGGTGCAGTTTCGCCAGAACGATGGGACCGCATCCATAACTGTAACGCCGGCGCGTTTGATCATCGCAAAAAGCGCCAGCGGATCCTTTCTTTCTTCTGAACTTGCAATCACGACGCCGGCACCCTGTGAGAGCGGCAACAAGAGTTGGCGGCGGGACGAAGAAAATGCGATTGACGCGGTGTGTAAGTAAATATCGTTGTGGTCGATACCTAACTCATGCTCCAGCGCCAGCAAATAGTTTCCCAGGTTTGCGTGGGTGAGCATCACGCCTTTGGGTTCGCCAGTGGAGCCAGACGTGTAGATAACGTATGCAAGATCGTCGGAGCCTGGAGTCGTATCCAGGTTCGCATCGGCTTGCTGATTGATGAGTACTCGATCAACATCCAGCAAGATCTTCTGTGCCGCGGAGGTTGGTAGCTGGGCCGCGAGCTGGGCGTTGGTTACGACCAGCGAGACTTGAGAATCTTCGAGTAACCACCGCAACCGCTCGGTTGGATATTCCGGATCAATCGGCAAGTAAGCGGCGCCTGACTTCAGAATGCCAAGGATGCCAACCGCCATGTCCAACGAGCGATCAATACAAATGGCGACCAGAGATTCCGGCCCGACTCCCAGCGAGCGCAGATGTCGCGCGAGTTGATTTGCCTGGGCGTTTAATTCGGCATAGGTCAATCGCTCGTCGCCGGAAACCACCGCGAGGCGCTCAGCGCCGCGGGCCACCTGTTCTTCAAAGAGTCTGGGTAAGGTGGAATCAAGGAAACGCTCGTGGCGTTCGCCGAAGCCGCGCGCCCAGGACTGCCTTACCTTGGCGGAAGCCATACCATTGCCGTTTCCGGCAAGGCTCTTCGGCTCCAGAGAGGGGCTTTCAACAATACTAGACATGTTTTTCTGGTTCCCTACCCAGGGTTCGAAGTTGGCTCAGCTTTCTTTGCTGATCTTGATGATGTAACCCAGCTTGTGTTTCAAGTCTGACTGGACCGAAACGTAAATATCGCCGGCGTCGTCCACGGTCACGCCCTGAATGTTTTTCAGGCGACCGCCAAAGGCCGCGATCGTCTTCAGTTCTTCATTTGGCGTGTAGACGTAAAGCTTGCTTGACTGGCTGTCAGTGATGTAGAGCGAGCCGCGGAAGAAGAAAATTGTTTCCGGCGAAAATTGATCTTTGCGATCAATTACGCGATGCAACTGATGATGCACGTCCAGCAAATAGAGAACGTCGTCTTGATTGTCAGCGATGTAGAGATTGCCCTTGTCGTCGAAGGTCATGCTCTCAGGCTTGGTTATGCCAAACTCTCTGCCGAGAAACACCGAGACCGCGCCCGCCCGGGTAACTTGATAGACCTGATGTTCGTCCGCATCGCCAACGATTATTGAACCGTCGGGAGCGAGTGCAATGCCTTCGGTGGAATACAGACCCTTGTCCTTTCCCGCCAACAGCATTTGCTTGCCGGATGCATCAACTTCCCACACGCCGCCGGCATCGTCATCGCTAAAAAAGATGTTGCCCCCCGCGTCCATCACCAAATCTTCAGGAGACTCGGTGCCAAACTTTCCATCGACCAGCGTCTTCATCCCGTCTTGCTGGCTCCAGACCTCGAGCGCCACGCCACCTTCGTCTGCCAGGTAGAGCTTGCCGTGGTTCATCAGAAGTCCGTCAGGAGAAGCAAAGCCTAATGTGTTGGTCGCGAAGACACTCGCTTTGTAAGACGGGTCGGTCATGATCACCAGGCCGTCTTTCCCTATGACTGTGCATGAGGTGAGCACGAAGAGCGCGCACAACACTATGGCGAGACACTTCACTGCGCTACCGTAAGAAACAAACTTTTGCGTTTCGACCATAATTCGTTCCTTGCTATCCGAGTAGGTGATGCCTTGCGGCCGCGAGCACTGAGAGCATCTCCCGGATGTGGGAAAGCGTGCTCGAAATTTCGAAAACAACTGCGAAGAGGATCGCGCTGGAAAGAGCGACATACTTGAAAGACCAGGAGATTATTGGATCGAGGATATTCCCAATGCGCCTCTTGGCGACGTATCGAATCGCTGAGAATTCAGCGATCGCAACGGCGCCCCCCGCCGCGATATCAACCGGCGCATGCGCCCCCTGTATTACTTTCCCGGCGAGGATCACAAAGACCGTCCAGCCAAGGGCCACTAACCCAAGCCGGCGATAAGCGAGAAAGATTCCCAACGAGATTGTCAGGAAGAAACCCGTGTGGTCACTGGGAAAGGATCCCAAGTCATTGGTTTTCACATCACCGTTGACAAGATCGCGATGTTCCTTCTGGCTCTGCGCGTCGAGCGGAACGCGAAGATTGGTTCGCTTCAGCTCAACCAGACTATCTCCCGTCAAATGGTAAATTTTCTGCGACTCGATCGCGGGCCGCGGTAAGAAGATTGCGTGCGAGAGCACCTTCGTCGTAGCCAGAACACAAACGGCGGCAATCAGCGTGGTCAGTAGAATCTTGCGGCCCGCGCGGGTCTCGTCGAGGCTCTTACCGCTATACCAGGCTGCGAAAAAGCAACAACCGATAATGCCCGCCTTGAGCAGATCGTTTCCCTGGGTCAGGCCAATCAGACTGTCAACGGCCCACGAGTGACCGGCTATGCCGTTCATTCGTGAAAGTATCTGGTCATTCAGGCCGGTTAGTCGTCCCGTTAACTCCGCGAGCAAAGCAGAGATTGCAACGTTACTAATCAAGAGAGTCGCTCCTATTCTTGCTTGTCACTCATTTGCACTTGGCACAGTGCGTTGTTTTGTCCAAATCGTCGTAATTCGTGTCCTATTCGTCCAAGCGATTGGACCGAACACCTGGGAGTGGTTGTTAATTTGAAGGGGTGTCGTACCGGACTCCCCGCACCACGCCATCCGTTACCTAAATAGAAAAGTGGCAACAGCGCCAAGTTGCCAGAAACGTGGAGTAGCAAACTGACGGAAATCTGACGGAAATCAAGGCTTTTTGCAGCGTCTTAGCCCATTTGAACGAGATCGGGCAGGGCGGGAATATTCCCCTTGGAAGAACCTCCTGGCGGCTTGGCAAAACCTTTCCATGGGGCTTCTGCTTCGAGTTGCGTGCTGGGGGCGACTGCGCGGAGAAACTCCAGCAACCGCTCGCCGAAAATTGTCTGGTCAAAACGGGACGCGTGCGCGCGGATCCGGGCAGAATTCCATGACTGAAGCTCGAAAGTCTTCAACGTTTCGGCGAGTGAGTCAGCCGTCGGCTGATCAAAAAACATGCCCGTCACGCCCTCAACCACAGTTTCCAGCGCGCCGCCCGCGCGAAACGCAATTACGGGTCGCCCGGCAGCATTGACCTCGAGCGGCGTCATCCCAAAATCTTCTTCCCCGGGAAACAGCAGCGCCCGGCACTTTGCAGCATACGAAGCAACTGCCTCGTCGCTCTGCCGCCCCAGGAAACGCACTGAAGGGCCGGCGAGCTTTTCGAGCCGCGCGCGATCCGGACCGTCACCGATAATCAGAAGAGGCCGATTTAACCTGGTACATGCTGCCACCGCCAAATCGATTCGCTTGTAAGGAACTAGTCGAGATAGTACTAAGTAAAAATCTTCATGAGAGGCGGAGGGTTGGAACCGATTCACGTCTATTGGCGGAGGTATCACCACAGAGTCGCGGCCATACACATTCTTGATGCGTTCGGCGACCACCTGCGAATTCGCGATGAAGTAGTCAGGTTGCCGAGCTGCTCTGAGGTCCCATCGCTTCAGAACTGCCAACAGAACTGGAAGTAACCGGCGAGTGATACGACCAAATCCAGCGCGCGCGCTGTAGTCTTCGTAGCGCCAGACCCAACGCATCGGCGTGTGGCAGTAACAAACGTGCACGGCATCACGGCGTTTGCGGACTCCTTTAGCGTAACCAAAACAACTACTGACAATCAGATCATAGCTGCTGAGATCCACTGACTCCACTGCAAAGGGATAGAAAAGAAAATAGTGACGGAAGTGACGCTTAAGTCCCGGAAGGTATTGCATCCACGACGTCTTAATTCTTGCCTGGCGCAATCCATCTGAGAGTATCTCAGGCACAACTGCGGTCGTGTGCAGCGTGGCCCCTGGCAGCAAGTCGTAAATCTCCTCAGCCACTTTTTCAGCGCCACCCATTTGCGCAAAGTTATCGTGAAAGACGGCTACTCGTGACGTGGCTAGCGCCGGCTTTCGCTGCGACGGTTCCGGTATAAAACCTTTCGCGATCTCAGAGTAGAGACCTTCTAAAGATCTGATGAACTTCTCTACAGTGAAATTTGCCCCTACGTGCCTCCGTCCGTTGACTGCGAGACTGGCGCGCAAGTCAGGCTGCTTAACGAGGGTCACGATCGCTTCGGTTAGTTTGCTCTGGTCGCCGGGTGGGATTAGCCATCCGTTCTGCCCGTGGCTGATCAGCTCCGGCACCCCTCCAACACTTGTCGAAAGAACTGGCACTCCACACGCCTGCCCTTCCAGAGCCACTAACGGGAATGCTTCCGAGGTGGAGTTGAGCACCAGCAAATCCAGCGAGTGCATAATCCGGGGAACGTCGCGTCGCTGGCCCAGAAAACGCACCCGGTTGGTAATGCCCAGCGCTTTGGCCTGACTTACCAAACTTTCCTGATAACCATCGTCGCGGTTGAACATGGTCGAGCCGACAATCACAAGCGCTGCGTTAGGAATTTGCTTGAGAACATCCGCAAACGCCGTTAGCAGCCCGAGTTGACCTTTCACCGGCGTCAGGTTGCCAACGATTCCAATTCGAGCGTCCCCGGCGCGCAACCTGAGTTCTTTAGAAAACGTATTGACTTCGCCGTTCGCGGTTCGCAGTCTCTCTAAATCAACTGCGTTGTGAATCACCTTTATGCGAACGCGGCGGGAGAACCAGCGCAACAGGTTTCCCCGCAGTCTGTTTCCGGCGACCTCTGAAACAGCCACAATACGCACCGGCGGTAAGAGAACAACAAACAGCCTGATCAAGGTGCTAATCGGGTGCCTGGGTAAGAGGTCGTGAACGTGCCAAACGATCGGCACTCGTAATCCGATGGTAGCCGCTGAGATCACTAGTCCCGCGCGAATACTGTTTGCATGGATCAGCTCCGGCTTGGAACTGGCGACGTGAGCGCGCGTCTGGCGAATAACAGAGACGAAAGATGCCAGGTAACGAAACAAGAGATCGAGACGCCACGTAAAGCGCGCATTCAAGTGCTGCACTGTGGCACAAGCAACTCCGGCGGCCTTCGCCTGCTTTTGTAGTTCACCCTCCGCAGGGCAGAGTAGTTGCAACTCAAAACGGTCGCTGTTTAGCTGTGCCAGGATGAGGAGCATGACGCGCTCAGCGCCGCTCGCCTGGCCGGTGTGGTTGTAAAAGAGAATCTTCATCCGTGGTTCCAGTTGCGCTCTTAGCCTTCCGATTCAACTGCCGTTTCCTGCCTCCGGGCTCTACCTTCCTGCGAACTGATCCAGCCAATGAGCAGCCAGCCCAGCGGCGCCACCGCATAGAGAGAGAAAGTTAATCCAAAGAAATTGTTGAGAACAAACATCGGCATCAGGGCCGCAATGATTCG
Organism: Pyrinomonadaceae bacterium; assembly: GCA_031365545.1. Taxonomy (GTDB): domain Bacteria; phylum Acidobacteriota; class Blastocatellia; order Pyrinomonadales; family Pyrinomonadaceae; genus PSRF01. Next base: position 26,007 of record JANLYH010000162.1, read on the forward strand.
GGCTATTACTGCCTCTGGCGTATCCGGAGTGGCTCGCCTCGTTTGGCGAAAAGCAATGAGAGTCGCCTTTCCCAATATCCACACGAAGAGAAGAGCGCCCGGGATGCCAACTGCAACGGCCAGCACCAAAACAAAGTTATCAATTGCTATATCGTCGGCGTCACTGGGAAACTTCAAGGCGCCTAACGAACCTGCTCCAAGTCCAGAGCCGAGCGGACGATAGGGAATGACATTGGTGACCAGGTCTTTCCAGACTTCGAGACGCACGTACAAACTATCTTCGCCCGTAGGTTTCAGGGTGCCGCGCTCCGTATGCGAAATCAGTGTGCCTACAGTTTCTCCCTCCTCCTTGTTCCACATCTCGTCTTCGCTCGGCGGCTTAGCGAAAACTACGACGAGCAGGACTGGGATGAGCAATAGAATCGCGCGCGCTGACATGCCGCGGAAATTTCGCGCGCCAAGGAGAATGAGCGAGCCGAAACCCAGGAATAGCCCGAAGATTGCGGTGCGTTGTCCGGTGAATAGAAGTACGGTGGATAATCCGGCGGCGCAAAGAAACCAACCGGCGCGATTTAGTTTTTGTCGCGTGCCGGCGCCAAAGCCAAAAGCTATTAGTGCGCCCATGGCGATGTAGCGGCCCCACTCTTCAGCATTGGTGAAGCTTGCCAGTGGCCGCTTCACGTGACCAACGCCGATTGATACATAAAACTCGACGTGTTCCAGCCAGTAGCGCTCAAAATCCGGATATCCCCAAATTGTTTGGTATAGGCCGTAGAGTGAACTGACGATTCCCAGCACGACAATGAGGCGCAGCGCTCTGCCGATGAATTGCGAGCTTATGGTTTGTCCAAAATAAAACCAGCTAACCGGCACCAGCATCAGCATCGCGCCTGAAAGTCCAACCAGGATGCCGCCCTGAAGCGGATTGAAGATCTGTATTACGAAGATTGCCGCCAGTATCGACACGGCGCCGGCTAGCGGCGAAGCGCGCAGGACGTTGAGTCTCTGCCGATGCAATACCATGCCGACCGCCATTAGCGTAACCGTTGGCGTGAGCAGATGGATCGGATCAAATTGGGAGTAGTCGACGATGACATACTGCGCTCGTCGGATAAACCCACGGAAGGGCTCGAAGATAATCATGGCCATGAGACCCGCTTCGAGACTCACCATCAATGGTGCGGCCATCACCAGGAGCAATGCCCCAAGAATCCAACCACGGAGCATTTGTCCCGCGCCGATGACGGCAAGCACGGTAAAAGCAGCCGCGGCTTGCAGCGGGGCCAGCCAGGTAAGCGGCGAGCGTTTCGAGACCGTTACTTGTGGATAGACGTTGGCACTCATCTCAAGAAACCGGTTAAGAAGACTTGACTGTCAGGTCTTGCGTGTTTGGTACCGACAAGCGCAATAGTGACCGGATTTGATTCCAGGGCAGATCACTCGTGCGCGGTCGTAAGTAACTCCAAAGACTTCTGTCTCTTTTTTGAACCAGGAAGAAGAAAGCGATGAGCGTCATCACGCTGTAGCCCATCAAAGATGCGATCGCCGCACCAGCAATCCCATAGCGAGGCAACAAGGTCAGCAGAGCAACCAGGGTCACAATTGCCGAGGCGACGCGCGCAATCGTTGAGAGCCCGGGATGTCCAAACCCGTTCAAGCCGCTGACGGTTATTCCGCCGGCTGTTAATACAACTGAAGCAAAAAGCAGAATGCGGAGCGTTCCACCAGCAGCACTAAAGCTCTCGCCGTAGACAAATCTCAGAATGTGGGGTGCGGCGAGCCAAAGCGGCAGCAAAATCAGGAGGTGGGTATAAACCGTCAGGCGCAGGCTTCGCGCCAGCAGATTGTCGGCGCGCTCGCCGTGTTTCGCAGCGGCAACTTCCGGCATCACCGCGACGGCAACCGAGTCCGCCAGGATGGCAGTGATCTCGGAAAGGCGAACGGCGACGAAGTAAAGGCCGATGGCTGTGCTCGAGGCCAGGCCGCCAAGAAGCAATTGATCCATTCTTAGGGTAGCGAAGTCAGCGACGGTACCCGGATATCCGCGCATTCCGTAGTGGAGCGCATCTCGCCAGTCAGACCAGCTTGGCTTCCAGTGCGGACGCAACTGTCGCCAAACTGCAAATACTGCGAGCCCCATCGCGGCGAATTGTCCGAACATCGCCGAGATTGCTGCGGTCTGGACCGTCAGATGGCCCATCAACCAGAGTGTCAGATAAGCCGCGGCCTGCACTACAAAGGTAACTAGCCGAGCCGCGCCCGCCCAGCCAAAGCGGCGGCCCCCTTCAAGCAAGCCAATCATCAAAAACTGGAGTAGAGCCGCAGGAATGTTTAAAAGGTAAATGCGAACCAGGCGCATCACTTCGGGACTGCGCGTGCCAACCAAATGCGGAATGACCAATTCGGCAACAACAATCGCCAGCACGCCGACTACCAGCGAAAACAGGATAGCGTTTGAGAAGAGCATCGAAACGCATTCCGGATCTTTTGCAACCCAGTAGCGATGAGCTTGAGTGAGTCCGAAGGTAACCAACATTGCGACCACGGGCGGCCACAACATCACTACCAGCAGATCGCCGCGCCCTGCGGGCCCGAGCGCCCACGCACTCAGCAAACTGGTCATTACTCCGCAGAGGAGAATGAGTGCGTTAGCACTAAAAACCATTTTGATATTTCGGGCTACCATCTGTTTTTGAATTCGGCTGATGATCCGCCGCCCAGGCGGTTGCGGCTTGGTTAATCGTGCGGGACATCGAGAGTTTAGGCGGCGCCTTCCGCTGTCAGGATTGCCGGAATAGTGCGAAGCAGGATTTTGCAATCCAGCCCCAGTGACCAGCGGTCGATATATTCGAGATCGAGCTGCATCCACTCTTCAAAGGAAAGGTTACTGCGCCCCGACACCTGCCATAAACAGGTCAGCCCCGGCTTGACGCTGAAACGTCGCTTCTGCCAGGCGACATTCAAACCAAGTACATCGCGCATCGGCAGGGGGCGTGGTCCGACCAGGCTCATATCGCCAAACAACACGTTGATGAGTTGCGGCAGTTCGTCGATGCTCAATTTGCGCAACACCCGACCAACACGTGTCATCCGCGGATCGTCACGAATCTTGAATGCCGCGCCGTCAGATTCGTTGAGATGTTCAATTTCTTTGAGGCGCGCTTCTGCGTCGACTGACATAGTGCGAAACTTAATCATGCGAAAGCGGCGTTTGTTGTAGCCCATTCTTTCCTGTATGAAGAACACCGAGCCGGGCGAATCCAACTTGATCGCCAGAGCAACCAAAAGCAGCAAAGTAGACAGAATCACCAGCAACGCTGCTGACCCGATGAAGTCGATCATCCGTTTAGCCTCGGTGCGCCAGCTCCTGGAAGGGGCACTCTGAAGCGACACCAGCGGTGCGCCCTCAAATTCCCAGGCGCGCGACCGAGCCAGTTTGTGCGGAAAGAGATCGGAAAGAAGGTGAACCATGATTCCCTGCTCTTCGAGAATCGTAGTGGCCGCCTCGATACGCGAGTATTGCGACTTGACTGGTAACGTGATGAAAACTTCGTCGATAACTTCGTTAGAGATAATCCTGGGCAGGTCTGCAACCGAGCCCAGCCAGGGCACATCGAACACGGCCGGGTCTTTCAGTGTCCGTTCCTCATCAACATATCCAACCAGTCGATAGCCGAGGTCGGTTCGCTCGAGCACCTGTTTGGCAAGCCATTCAGCGCGCGGACCGTTGCCTATCAGCAGCAGCTTCTTGAGGTTATGCCCCCGCAGTCGCAAGCGGCGCAGATTCAGGCGCAACAAGAAGCGCATGCAGCCAATCAGGCCGAGTGCGATAACGCCAACCAAGACGGTGGTGCGAAGATTAACGGTCTGCCAGCGGCCCAGTTGGGCAACTATCAGCAGACCAACCGTGGCCACAAATGTGGCTCTTACGACTTCCTTAAGTTCTTCCGCAAAACTGCTTAGACGGTGCGACCGGTAGAGACCCTGAAGTTCAAACGCGAAGTACCAGATGATCATAAGCAACCCGCCGAGCAAGGCGTTGCCGAGCTTGATTCTGGTGGAGGGGAAATCTATCGCGTAAGCAGAAATGCTCAACTGATCCGCCGGCGCATAGTTGATGACAATTGCGAGAGACAACGCCAGGAGCATTAGCCCGAGGTCGGTCACCTTCATCAAGTAGTTTGCCAGTTGTCCGTAGCGATTTGTCATAAGCGGATCGGGTTTAAAAAGGCGGCCAGGCTTGCGAGTCTCACGTAGCGTTCGATTTTGCTTATCCGGTTGCGCGGTACCAGGATCATGTCGCCCGCTTGTAGCGTCAGATCATTCTCCAGGTCGCTGGTGCGCGTCAGCGTTTTGAAATTCAAAATTTTTACTTCCGCTGTCTCTGCGTTGAGCTTGCGGAACACCAGAATCTGCGACGACTTCGCGCTGTCTTTGAAACCACCGGCGAGCAGGACTGCCTGGATGGCCGTTAAGTTTTCGCGCATTTCAAGCTTACCGGGGGCGGCCACTTCACCAGCGACCACCACGTAAGGCTTTTGAAACTCTTTCAAAACGATGGTCAGTTCGGGTGATTCCAGTCGCTCGCTAGCCTTTGCGAGGATGCCTTCGCGAACCTGTGCCAGATTGCGGCCGGCAACCTTCAGGTCGCCACCCATCTCGAGAGAAATGTAGCCATCGGGTTGCACTATGACGGTCTGATTAAACTCGGGGGTGTAACGATACTGGATGTCCAGCACGTCGCCCGGATGCAGCAGGTAGCGATCTTCAGTCCCGAAGGTTCCCAGCTTCGGTGTTTGTGTCACGCGCGTAGCCTGACGCGGGCGCACGGCTGGCGTTTGTGCCGGCGTTGCCATGCCGAGGCCAGCGGTCACCAGCGCGATGATTGCAAATCTTTTTATCGCCAACATTCAATCCTCTTTTACAGTCTTCGATAGAGCCAGTTTGGTACGGGGTATTGTCTCTGGTTGAGAATGAAGCCCAGGAAATTGCCTCCGGCAGCTTCGATCGTCTGCTGGCAACGTTGAATTTGACCGCGGCGCGTTTGTCCGGCCTTTACGACGACCGACACGCCGTCAACAAGTGGGGCGAGCATTGTTGCTGCAGATGAAGTTGCGGGCGAGGGACAATCGATCAAGATGAAGTCAAAGTTCCAGCGCAACGCGTCGAGGCAGGCGGAGCGATACTGGACACTCGCATCCCAATCGCCGGCCCCTCGCGAACTACCTGCGACTGCCACAGTCGAGGCTGGTTCGGTTACGGTTAGAGTTAGCAGGTTGTCGATTTCCGTTTCTTCACAATGTCGAGAGATGTGACTCGGATCGGCCAGGTAAAGGTTTTGTAATGCTGCCGCTTCGACATAGAGAACGCGACGCTGCGTCTGCACCGCCAGTTCTTTGGCGATAAGATTTGCCACGTAGCTAACACCCTCGTTGGGCGTAGCCGATGTGAACACCACCAGCCGATTTCGCAACTTGCCCTGGCTGTTGACGGCCTGGAACACAGTCCTGATTAGTTCAAGATAAAAACCCACGGTGATCTCTTCCTTAAGTTGCTATTCTCCCGACGCCCACTCGAGTCTGGCGTCAGTAACGATTTTTGGTTGAGAGAGTCTTGGTTGAGCCTGCCTTGGTTCACGAACAGGCTCGCGCTCGCGGCCAGCGAAAACTTCCTTCGGCGCGCGGCCCGCGTTCGGGAACGAAGCCAGTACATGCTTTCCAGTTTGCGCTTCCAGTTCGTGGGGAGTCAGCACGGTGTCGCGCATGAACTCCGACATAACCACGCCGCTTATACTGAGCAAGCCGCCGAGAAACACGCCCAACAAAAGGTTCATTGGTCGGTTGGGCCGCACCGGGAGCTGGGGACGTATCGGCGCCTCGGCGATGGAAACGTTGGTGATCTTGTTTTGATCCAGCTCGTCAGTGATGCGAGCTTCTTCTTGTTTCTTCTGGTAGAGCTGGTAATTCTCCCCGCTTTGCTTGACCTTGCGACTGAGGTCTTCATATTCAGCAGTGATACCCTCAAGGCGTGAAAGCTGGGCCTCATACTGACCAACCTGCCCGCTCAACATTTCCCGGCGACCCTGCGCGCCGCTTTGATCCACGCGCGCACGAGCGAGTTCTGTTTCCAGCGTCGTCCGCAAGGGATTCAAGTCGGTTGACTGCTCTGTGGCTGTTTCCCCCGACGCTTTCTCCATCGCTGCGCGGGTAGTCTTGATTTGCTGGTCGACTTCCTTCACCAGGCGGTCGTCAGCTCTAAACTTGGTCAACAACTGCGTACGCTTGTTCTGCAACTCCACCATCATCGTGTTAAGGCGTTCGGCCGAAAACTGGTTTGGCAGGGACCGGCTCTGCGTGATGATGCGAGGCTGGACGGTTTGCAATTGCTGCTGCACTCGTGCAATGCGGTCAGTGACTTCTCGTAGGAAGGCTTCTGTCTCAAGGAGTTTTGATTTGGCCTCAGTCAGCTTCAGCACCGTCTGTTCTTTTTGCTGCGTCAGCGAAACGACATTCATCGATTGCTGGAAACTGGAAAGCTTCTTCTCCGCGTCCTGCAGTTGGCTCTCAGCCTCGTCTGCCTGAGTTTTGAAGAACTCATGCGTGCCGGGCGGCCGATGCAGCTTGACGTGTTTCTCCAGGTAGAGATCCTGAACTTTGCGAAGGACGGCGGCGGCAAGCTCCGGTGACCCAGAGGTGTATTTGACTTCGATTATGTTGGCCTTCTTGACCGCGTTAATTACGAGATCCTTGCTGAGTTGCGTTCGCGCGGCCTCGATTTGCGCCGCCTGAGTGCGCGGTGATTCCTTGAGGCCAAGCCTCGCGGCGATAGAAGAATTTGGCCCGTAAAGCCCGCATTCCGTAACAACCTGAGTCAACAGATCCTCACTCGTAAGTAACTCAACTTCGGAGTTGATCTGGTTCTCCGATACCTCATTGTCAAAGTAAGCGCCGGATGTTCCGGTGGTGCGCTCGGGAGTGATGGGCACGTCTGATCGCGTGTTCTTCACGAGAATCTTCATGCGCGCTTCGTATTCATCCGGCATGAGCATCGTCAGCACCGCGGTACCGATGGCAACGGTAAGAAATGTCGTGCAAATTAAGAGCTTGTGCCGAAAGACGATCCCGGCGAGATCCCGGAGGGAAAATTGCGCGTGCTCAGACTTGGGGCTTTGATTGTTCATAAACAGAAGTCTCTGGATGGGTTAAAAGGGGCAATCGGCGGACTATTCCGCATTCTCTGGAAGTGACCGCGGCGGATGCAGTCGAATTCAGATTTCGACGAGAACTCCCAAAAACCAGAGTGTTTCGCAGCCTCCCGACCTTAAGGCTTCTCCCGCCTGAGGTATTGCGGAGCGTTTGTGAGGTTCAATACCAGGCCTGACCCGACGCTTTGTTTCAGTGAAGTCGTCTCACCCGTGTGCGATACGACTCGATAAGTCCCGGGGGCGACTGGAATCGTTACGGTGTGCTCGCCTCGCAAGGTCGTCCACGCGGCGAGTTTCGGTTCGCCTTTGCCGCGAAAAACCAGCACATAATCATCGTCAGCCAACGGTTCGCGGGAGCTAAACGTGTAACCGTTGAGGAAACCACTTAGGGTTTGGACAGATCGATAAGCCGGCTTCGGGTCGTAGATGGGATCACGCTGGTTGTAGTAGGGCGACTGTACTGTGCCGAAGTGATGCTCAATCTCCTCCGGATTGCGCCCGTCGTCGTGCCAGTCGTACCAAATCGAAAGAGCAATTCCCTGGGATTGGTTTATCAACATCTGGCGCGCAAGCAACGCCGCTTGCTTTCCCTCATCAATATCTGACGAAGCCGACGAATAGCCCCATTCGCTCGATATGATCGGCAGGCGCTTCCCTGCCGGCGCGTACTTTCCAATTAAACTTCGCAGGCGGGCATAGTCGGCTACCACGGTCTCGGGTTCAATTTTCCGGTAAGGATGAACTGAAACTGCCGACCAGTAGTTGAGCAGGCCAGCACGAAAGCACTCCTCAATGAATTCAAAATCCAGACCCCACACGGCCGGTCCGATGATCTCTTCATCTGGTGCCGCGTCATGAATTGCTTTACTGGTCTCGAGCGCCAGCTTTACGTAGTCGGAGACTTTTGGAGAGGGTGTCCAAAAACCCGTGTTGGGCTCGTTGTAAACCTCCCAGAGGATGCCGCGA
>JANLYH010000163.1:0-9643 GCA_031365545.1 Pyrinomonadaceae bacterium
CTGGACGAAGACGCTTTATATCGATAGGGAGCATGGCGTTTCAGATCTTGAAATTGATCCGACGAATCCCAACATTCTGTACGCCGGCATGTGGAGCTTTGAACGCAAACCCTGGACGCACCGGAGCGGCAGTGAAAAGGGTGGTTTGTATAAGTCGCTCGACGGCGGGCGCACCTGGAACAAACTGACGAATGGCCTGCCAAAATTGCTCGGCCGGATTGGCGTGCGCGTGGCAGCGAGCAATCCTAATGTTGTTTATGCAATTGTCGAGTCGAAAGAGGGCACGCTCTATCGCTCAGATGATCGCGGCGATACCTTCAAGCAAGTTTCCAAACAGACTAATATCGTTTCGCGCGGATTCTATTACACGCGCGTGCGCGTCGATCCGACCAACGAGAACCACGTTTACGCAGTGGCCTCGACCTTGTTTGAGTCGATCGACGGCGGCAAGTCGTTTCGTTCAATAACCGGAAAGGTCCACATCGACTATCACGCGTTTTGGCAGGACGCCAAGAACCCCAAGCGCATTTGGGTGGGGGAGGACGGCGGTATCGCTGTTACCTACGACGGCGGCGAAACGTGGGAACCCGTTTACAACATTCCGCTGGGACAGTTTTATCAGATTCACGCTGACAACCGTTTGCCGTTTTATTACGTGATGGGTGGCTTGCAGGATAACGGCGCCTGGACCGGCCCGAGCCGGACGCGCGAACCCGCCGGAATCATGAATGACGATTGGCGGATGGTGAGTTTCGGCGACGGCTTTTACGTAATTAACCATCCCGACGATCCTGAGATCTATGTCTCAGAGTCGCAGGGAGGCAATATTCTCCGCACTGACTTCCGCAGTCGCGAACAACAGCTGGTCAATCCCTGGGGGCGCGGCAGCGGCGATGGTCCCGCGCTGGGCGAGAAGTTTCGCTTCAACTGGAATGCGCCGGTGATGCTCTCGCCTCACGACAAAAACACTTTGTATTTCGGCGGCAATGTTGTTTTCAAGTCGACAGATTTCGGCAAGAGCTGGGAACAGATCAGTCCCGACCTCACCAGCAACGATCACGACAAGCAAAAAGATGCGGGTGGCCCGATCGCGTTTGAAAACTCGACCGCGGAATACCACACCACCATCATCAGTCTCGCCGAATCGCCGGTGCAGAAAGGGCAGCTCTGGGCGGGAACAGATGACGGCAACTTGCAGGTAACAATCGACGGCGGCAAAGACTGGGACAACATCGTCAAGAATGTTTCGGGTCTGCCCGCCAATTCACCCGTTTCGCATATCGAGCCGTCACGGAAAAATGCGCAGACTGCTTATGTCGCATTCGATCGGCACATGCTCGACGATTTTCGTCCCTACATTTTCAGAACCAATGATGGCGGAAAGAGCTGGCAAAGCGTCGCCGGCAATCTGCCGGCGAAGGCGTACGTGCTGGTTGTTCGTGAGGATCCAAAGAATTCCAATCTGCTCTACGCCGGCACCGAACTCGGACTATTTGCTTCCTACAACACGGGCAAAGACTGGTTTGCGCTAAATCTGAAGAACCTTCCGAATGTTTCGGTCCACGACATTCTGATCCACCCGCGCGATAATGATCTGATCCTGGCGACTCACGGACGCAGTGTTTTTATTTTTGACGACGCTGCCCCCATTCAGCAGATGACCGCTGACATTCTGAAGGACGATGCGCATTTGTTTTCAGTACGCCCGGGATTGCGCTTCACTTCTCGTTTCACGCGTTATGGAATTGGTGACAAAAGCTTCGTGGGGCCAAACCCACCCTACGGCGCGCTGATAACCTATTACCTGAAGTCGAAACCCGACGACAAGACCACTTTCAAACTGCAGATTTATGACGAAGCTAACAAGCTGGTGCAAGAGATCGAGAAGCCGGCAAAGGAGAAGGGGCTTAACCGCGTGACCTGGAATCTTCGTTATGGCGGCGCGGAGGTGCGACGCCCGCCAACTGAAGAAGAAACCGCTTTTACTGGTCCACCGCGTGGCCCGCAGGTCTTGCCGGGTAATTACACAGTCAGGCTGATGGTTGGTGAGAAGTTGTTTGTGCAGCCCGTCGAGGTACGTCTCGATCCGACCATCACTGTGGCGCCTGCGGATTTGCAGGCGCAACTGGATTTGGGGATGAAGCTGCGAGACATGCAATCGGCCGCCAACAATGCGCTTCGCTTCCTCGACAGTATCGAGGACCAACTCAAGCACACTCAGGCAACGGCTAAGACTCTCAACAAAGAGCCGGACAAGGAAATGATGAAGACGCTCGAGGAATATATAAAACAGATCGGCACGCTTGAGGATCGCCTGGTAAGGCGTTCTGATGGACTTGGGCTTGGCGGAAAATCTCAGGTTGTGAATAAAATTGGCGATATTTTCTTTGCCATCGATGCCACCAACGCCGCGCCAACGCTGGCCCAGCGCCAATACTTCACGGAAGTGCAACCTGAATATGCTGAGCGCATGGAAGAGGTAAACCGGTTTATCAACCACACGCTGCCACAATGGAGTGAAAAGTTGCGCGGCTGGAATCTGCCGACCCTGACGGCGCGTCAGCCGGTTATCTTTTAAGGAGGTCACGCTAAGGAAGCCATGATATTTTCGCGTCCACTTAAGATCGGCTTGGTTGGAATTGTTTTCCTGTCGGCTGTCCTGGCCCAGGGGCCCCCAGTTGAACCCGGACCATTTCGCCAGCCGGATCTGGTTGAACTCGTCAAACTCGATCCCACCATCAGGCTCGACATTCGCTACGCCGGCAAGAATAATTTCCTTGGCAAGGCAGTTTACAAAAAGCCGCGCGCGTTTTTGCAGCGCCCGGCGGCCGAGGCCCTCGTGCGAATCAATCAGCGCCTGAGGACACAAGGTTACGGCCTCGTTGTTTTTGATGGTTATCGTCCGTGGTCGGTGACCAAGGTCTTCTGGGATGTCACACCGCCGGACAAGAAGATCTTCGTGGCTGACCCGAGCAAGGGCTCACGCCACAATCGCGGTTGCGCGGTCGACCTTTCGTTGTTTGATCTAAAGACTGGCATGCCAGTGAAGATGCCCAGCGAATACGACGAGATGACCGAACGCGCCCACATCAATTACGAATGTGCGACGTCCGAAGCCAAGCGCCTTCGCGAACTACTGCATGCGGCAATGGCCGCGGAAGGGTTTGCGGTCTACGAGCCTGAATGGTGGCACTACGATTTCAAAGATTGGAAAGAGTATCCGATCCAGAACCTCGAGTTTTCCAAGATTAAATAAAGCCCAACGTCCAATCCCCCACAAAGTTTGAACTTTGAATACTTAAATAACTTTGGACGTTGCCCTGGCAACTAGTCGCTGAGTGCAGCAGCGACCAATCGTGTCAGACGAATGTCGCCGTTGATCCCACTAGCAGAAATCGCGCTGCCCCCTTTGCCAATCTGAGCGCTGTAACTGCCATGATGGTTCTTGTCCACCACCACGTCCGGCAAATCAGAGGTGACTCTGCCGTTCATTCCATGCGCGTCAAGCGCTGCATTCACACCATCACCCAGCCGCAGTTCGATGTTCCCGTTGATGCCGTGAATACTCAGCTCTTTATCCAGTTTTCGTAGTCCGAACGAGATGTTGCCGTTAATTCCGGCGAGCTCAGCAGAGCCGGTCGCTTGCGCAATCTCCACTCTGCCGTTGATGCCGTGAACCTCAACTGATCCGTCGATGTCTCCGATCGTCACGGAACCATTAACCCCACGGGCTACCAAAGAGATTTGTCGGGGCAACCGCAGCGTTACTTGTTCCTTTGGCGCTGATCCGAAAATTCGTGTTAAGAAATTGGAGCCGACCTTTTCAGTCCGAATGGTCAAAGTGGTTGCCGTGCTTTCAACGATCACTTTGCGTCGATCCAGAACTTCCTGACTCTCGCCCAAGCGCTCAATGTAAACCTCGGCCGTCTTGCTTTCGGAAGTTTCAATCTTCACCCAACCGTTGATTCCAGCGACCTCAACCAGGGCGCCGGGGTCGAGCTGAAAGCTCTTGCGAATTTCTTCGCGCACGTCGCCAGTTGACTGCTCGTCGCCATTTATCACCAGCGGCCAGGCGGATTTGCCACTCCCGGTGTGAGAACGGACCACCCCGGCAATGCCAGCAATCCCGAGCAAAAGCACCACTAAAACAATTCTCTTCATGATGAGTTCCGGCCTTTCGAGTCGTTCGAATTCCTAAACGTTAACGAGCTGAAGTGGGTTTTAGTTCAAAACAATTTCAGGATTGTTGTTCAGACCACGCGCGTTTCTTGACATACTATTTGGCGGCGACATAAAGTCAGGACTAATCAAAGCCTAAGAATCTCCGGGAAGCACTGGCAAACAGCGCCGTATCTGTTTGCAGACCAGAAGTGGCGAGCAATGGTGGAAAAGGATTCCAGGGACCAGACCATTCTAGTGGTTGAAGATTCGGACGACACACGCTATTTCATGCGGCTCGCGTTGGAGGATCTTGGTTACCTGATAATTGAGGCGGAAAACGGAGCCCAGGCCGTCGCCATCGCGGAGAGCGAACGTCCCGACATTATCCTTATGGACTTGAGTCTACCGGTTATGGACGGTCTCGCGGCTACGGAGCTGATTCGTGCGAGCAAATTCCTTGACGGCGTACCCATTATCGCGGTCACTGCTCACCAGGAAAGTGATTTTCGCGCCGAAGCGAAGGCGGCGGGCTTCGATGCCTACGTAACCAAGCCGGTTGACATCGACTTTCTCAGCGAACTCATTCAGGGCCTACTCATTTAGTCGCATGACCGACGAAGCTCGCAATCCGAACGACGGCGAGTTTGCCGCGTTGCTCGATTTTCTTAACGACACTCCGAAGCAACTCGCAAACTTGACTTGCGCACTCACTGATTCCGAACTGCGTTTGCCGAATTCGTCCGGCGAATTCTCCGTCCTCGAAAACATTTGCCATTTGCGCGACCTTGAACTTCAGGGTTACACCGCAAGAATAAGACAAATGCTAGCCGAGACTGAACCAACGCTCGCCGATTTCGATGGCGCGCGCGTGGCGGCGGAGAGCAATTACAACAACGAACAATTAGACGTTGCGCTCGGGGCATTTCAACGGGCGCGCCGCGAAAATGTGGCGAGGTTGCAGAGTTTACCGGAGGAAAATATCGAAAGGACGGGCGCGCTGGAAGGCGTGGGAAGAATCACGCTACGACGTTTGGTGGAAATGATGCGCGAACATGATGAGGGGCATCTCGATGAATTGCGCGTGCTGAGTCAACGCCTGAAACTTCGCGGGGAAACTGAGTGAAACTGTTCGGGCTAGCCTTCTCGTAAACGAATAATCGTGGCGCCCAAGCCTCCCGCTTCCGGCGGCGCGTCCGTCCAACTTGTGACCCACGGCGTCCGTTCCAGGATCGCTCGCACCAAATCCCGCTGCACCCCTATTCCTTTGCCGTGAATTATGCGGATGCTGCGGAAGCCCAGGCGCTGCGCTTCAAGCAAATACTCTTCAACTACCAACTTCACATCTCGCGGCTGGATCGTGTGTAGATCGAAGACATCAGTGATTGGCACCGCAACCGGCTCAGGAAACGGATTGAAAGGATCAAGTGGATCGGCGTCAGACATTCAAGTGTTTTAATACATTCCGCTTTAATACGCGGACCCATCCATCTTAACAGAATTGGCGCTCAAGTAATGGACGTCAAGGAGAGGGCGGAGTATACCGGTCGGCTTGGTCGTCACACGCCGCGCGGGTGTCTAACTCTGTCGCTATTTGTGGTTCCACGAAGTTGTAGCTTACCCGGTCGCTACTGCTCCCGGTTCTGTATTTGTGGTCCTACTGCGGTCTGTAGTTGCCAGAAATTTTGCACAGTGGGTCGACGCACAAAGGACCGGGAGCCGTAGCGACCGGTCTGGCTGGCGCTAGAGACTACGGGCATGCCACCGTCGATACGAAAAAATGGAGGTCGATATCAAGCTCCAAGTTTGACCTTCGCTTTGAACTTCGCGCCGGAGTCGATTAAAGTATGCGGCGTCTACCGGCATGTCTTTCCAACTCAGGTTTTTCAATATCCACGCAATTGAGTTGCTCAGTTGTCATTTACCTCAGGAGATGATCCGATGAAGAAGAGTTCTCAGTTTGTAGCTTTCAGTTATCATTTGCCGCTCGCAATCTTAATTCTGGTCGTGGCTGTCCTGGCAGTCTCGCAGTTTGCTCAGCAAACGCGCGCGCAAAAACCTCAGAAGATGTCGCCCTCAGCTTCGATGGACGCTGCGGCAGGTGCGCCGGGGATTGTTTATCCGGAAACGAAGAAGAGCGACACGGTCGACGACTATTTCGGCACCAAGGTGGCCGATCCTTATCGTTGGCTCGAAGGCGACGCGAATGTTCCTGAAGTCGCCTCCTGGATTGATGCGGAAAACAAAGTCACCTTCTCGTATCTGGAGAAGATTCCTTTCCGCCAAAAAATCAAAGACCGTCTGACCCAGCTTTACAATTATCCCAAATACTCGGCGCCAACCCGTCGCGGCGATCAGTTTTTCTACACTAAGAACGACGGGCTGCAGAACCAGAGTGTTTGGTACGTACAGAAAGGTCTCGACGGCCCGCCAGAAGTCCTCCTCGATCCCAATAAACTTTCAGCCGACGGCACGACGCGCCTGGGAGCATTCGGGCTATCAAAGGACGGGAAATATCTCGCCTATGGCGTCTCAAGCGGCGGCTCCGATTGGAACGATGTTTATGTGATGGATGTGGCTTCCCGGCACGTGGAACCGGAGCACGTATCGTGGATGAAGGCTTCCGGCGTCTCCTGGCAGGGCAACGGGTTTTATTACAGCCGCTATCCGGCTCCGGAAAAAGGTCACGAACTCACGGGCAAGAACGAAAATCATCAGGTCTTCTATCACCAGGTCGGCACTGCCCAATCTGAAGATGTGCTGGTTTACGAGGACCCGGCGAATCCGCAACGATTTCATGGCGTGGGCGCCAGTGACGATGAGCGTTACGCGTTTTTATCAATCTCCGATCGCGGCAAAGGCAAAAAGGGAAACGCAGTTTACTACCGCGACCTTACCCGGCCGGGCAGTAAGTTTATGCCTATCGTTCCGGAAATTGGTGATGATAGTTACGGAGTGATCGACAATATTGGCGATAAGTTTCTTGTCTCTACCGATCACAACGCGCCCAACGGTCGCGTGTTTCTGTTTGATCCGAAAAATCCTGACGAGAAAAATTGGAAAGACGTTATCGCAGAAAAACCGGAGCCGCTCGATAATGTTAGTACGGTGGGTGGCAAGATTTTTATAACTTACCTGAAGGACGTCGCTAATCGCGCTTACGTTTACAGTCTCGATGGAAATCTGGAAAACGAGATTAAGTTGCCGGGACTGGGAACCGTTAACGGCTTCGGCGGCCGAGCTGACGATAAGTTTACGTTTTATACCTTTACTACTTTCAACTTCCCGCCAACGATCTACAAGTATGATATTGCGACGAAGCGCTCGAGCGTGTTTCGCCAGCCCGAGATCCCAGGCTTCAAGTCTGGCGATTACGTGACCACGCAAGTCTTTGTAACCAGCAAAGATGGCACGCGCGTGCCGATGTTTCTGGTCCACAAGAAGGGCATTAAGCTCGACGGAAATAATCCGACGCTGCTTTATGGTTATGGTGGCTTCAATGTCACAAATTCACCAGGTTTCAGCTCGCTGCGGTTGGCGCTGCTCGAACAGGGCGTCGTCTATGCTTCGGCATGCATGCGCGGCGGCGGCGAGTATGGCGAAAAGTGGCATGAGGCTGGCACAAAACTTAAGAAACAAAATGTCTTTGACGACTTCATAGCTGCGGCCGAGTATCTAATCAAGCAGAAGTACACCTCGCCCAGCAGGTTGGCAATTCAGGGCGCCTCGAACGGCGGCCTGTTGGTGGGTGCCGTGTCAAACCAGCGGCCGGAGTTGTTCAGGGCGGTAGTGGAGCAGGCCGGTGTCATGGACATGCTGCGTTTCCATAAGTTTACGATCGGTTGGAACTGGATTGCGGATTACGGTTCGAGCGACAACGCCGCCGAGTTTAAGGCGCTCTACGCATATTCGCCGATTCACAATGTTAGGCCGGGCGCGAAGTATCCGGCTACGTTGATAACCACTGCCGATCACGACGATCGCGTAGTGCCGGCGCATAACTTTAAGTATGCGGCAGCGCTGCAGGCGGCCCAGGGTGGCAGCAACCCAATCCTGATTCGCATCGACACCAAGAGTGGTCACGGCGCCAGCAGCACCACCAAAGCGATCGAGCAGACGGCGGATATTTATTCGTTCCTGCTGTCGAATCTGGGAGTGAATCCCCAATAGAGTCCGCATAGCGGACGACCGAAAGTAGGCCAGCAGTTTACTGCTGCGGGACCACATAGGGTGACAAACCTGAGTCCGTGAAGCGGACGACTGAGATTTCCGTTCAGCCGTCCGCTTCACGGACTCAATTGTTTTCGCTCGCCCTAAGTCCCACCGATCAATCGGTGGGACTATTATCATCCGTCCGCTATGCGGACTTTCTCAGCTATCATTGCTTGCGCTCGGTTGTTTCCGTTAAGTCGGAAATCTGATTGTGACAACAAGGCCACCGCTCGGCTGGTTTGTCGCGACCGCAGTGCCGCCATGTAGACGCACCGCGCGCTCGGCAATTGCTAGCCCCAAGCCGGCGCCGCCCGCTTCGCGATCGCGCGCTTCATCGACTCGATAAAAAGGACGAAAGATTTCGCCGAGCGCTTCCTCCGGGACTCCGGCTCCATGGTCACGCACCGTGATCTCACGAGCGGTATCAAGACAGGCGAGTTTGATTTCAACCTCGGTGCCTGCAGCCGTGTACTGCACCGCGTTGCGGATCACATTTTCGATGGCGCGTCGCAATAGTTGTTCATTCCCGACCATCGGGCAGTGCTCAGGCGATTCGAATTTTACAGTTCGGTTGCGAGCCCGGGCTTCGAAGTCAGCATCCTTAACAATCTCGCGAACGAGCGACTCCAGATCAAATTCGGTTTTTTGAATTTCCGACGCACCGCTTTCAAGCCGGGTGAGCGCCAGGAGCTGACCAATCATCTCGTTGAGCAGCTCAGCTTCGCGTTGAATGCGCTCAAGCGCGCTGGTGGCCTCAGCGCTCGACCGCTGTCGCGCGAGCTCCAACGCCACATTCAGGCGCGCCAGCGGCGAGCGAAGTTCGTGTGAAATGTCTCCCAGCAAACGACGCTGGCTGTCGATCAACAGTTGAATCTTCTCAGCCATCTCGTCGAAGTCGGCGGCCAAAGAGGCCAGTTCATCCCGGCGACCTCGCAAAGCCGGCACCACACGTACGTTCAAGTTTCCAGCCGCCAGTTCGCGAGTAGCGGCCCGGAGCTTTGCGACCGGGGAAGTGAGATACCGCGCCAGCCCGTAACAAAAGAGTCCGCCCATCAGAACTATTGCGAACAGGTGCATGACGGGGTGGAAGAATAGTGCCGCTCCCGGCGGGTGGAGCGGCGGCAATTCAGCGACGAGCACATATTGACCACTGCCGGGTGTAACAACCGGTCGCGACTGCAAAGGAGGATGGCCAGCGCCAATCTCAGGCAATCGCGTTTCCATAGTCCTTTGCGCCAGGCCCGCGGCGCCGGGAGGTACGCGCCGGCCCGAG
>JANLYH010000169.1:0-18034 GCA_031365545.1 Pyrinomonadaceae bacterium
GTTCTTCGTTTCGATAGTGACCTGCGCGGTTTGCGGGAATTTTATTTTGAGGTTGATTGGACCTGGCGAAGATCCGGGGGGCACTACACGAATTACTAAAGTCTGATTGCGGTTTTCAATTACCACCGATGACAGGCTGGCTGCGGAAGCTCCGTCAGCAGCGACAGACACATATCTTTGATCTCCACTGACTGCCGTGACGCTGCCATATTCGTTTTCGATTTGGAGCCGGCCACCACTGGGAAACTCGATCTTCACCCCGGCGCTGGCGGCAGTTTGGGCTAGGCAGATTGGAGTCAGAATGGTTAACAGAAGGAGCGTGGAAAAAATATGCTTATAGATGTGCTGCCGCATTATGAAATCTTGGAAGAGAACTGAAGTCCTGGGGAGAGAGTTGGCAATTCTTCAAAAACTATCTTAAGAAACTCGCCGGGTTTGTAGCGTACGACTATCTCTCAATCATATCAAGCATCGAATCCGAATTTTTTGCGGCCGGTGCGCTGGCCGGCGCTGGCGCCTGGCCTCCCAAATCTCCTAAACGCAAGAGCAGGTTACCTGCATTTGTCGCGTATGGAAGCGCAGTTTCTCTGGTTAAGACGCCACTTCGGACCATTTGCTCGATAACGCCGTCAAATGTCTGCATTCCTTCCTGGTCGCCCTGTTCCATGGCATCGATAAGCGACTTGCCGTCAGATTCGCCCTTCTCAATATATTCACGCGTGCGCATCGTCGATTTAAGTATTTCCATGGCTGCAATCCGCCCCTTTCCATCAGGTCGAGGAATGAGCCGCTGCGAGACGATGTAGCGAAACGACTGCGCGATGCGCATCCGAATCACCCGCTCATCGTTCTTGGGAAATACTCCGATTATTCGGTCAACGGTTTTGGACGCATCGATCGTATGCAGCGTGGACAACACCAGGTGGCCCGTTTCAGCGGCTTCCAGCGCCACTTCGATTGTCTCCTTGTCGCGCATCTCGCCTACCAGAATTACTTTCGGGGCCTGCCGCAGCGCCGCGCGCAAGGCATCGGCGAAACTCGACGTATCTGAATGAACCTCGCGCTGGTGAATTGTGCAGTTCTTATGCGGATGGAGAAACTCAATTGGATCCTCAATGGTAACGACGTGGTAATGGTGTTGCTGATTGATAAGGTCAATGATGGCGGCAAGAGTTGAACTCTTACCGCTTCCCGTCGGGCCAGTTACCAGGACGATCCCGTTCTTCAGGTTGACGATTTCCTTCAACTGCACGGGCAGGTCAAAGTCGTCGAAGTTAGGCGGATTAGTGGGAATGACACGCATTACGACGGCATAAGTGCCGCGTTGTTTGAAGATGTTCACGCGGAACCGCCCTTCGCCGGGAACACTAAACGAGAGATCCGCCGATCCATTCTTCGACAGGCTCTCCGTGGCGATGGCGTGGTTGCCGATTATCACTTTGGCGATTTCTGCCGTGTGCGCCGGAGTCAGCTTTTCGAGCCCGGCAAAGTGGATGGGTTGGAGTTTACCGGCCAGTTCAATTTGCGGCGGTCTGCCTGGCGAAAAGAGGAGATCACTGACTTTGTCAGACGTTCTCAACATTTGCCTCAGCAGGCCGATGAAGTTTAGCGGTCGAGGCTGGTTGCCCTGAGCGTCGGGCGTGAGGGAGTTACTCATTAGTATTTGGAACCTTTCCTTGTTGACAACGTCCAATGATGGTGCGGATCTTTATTGACTTCGCTGAACAAACGCAAAGCGAGTTGCGCACATCAAAGACTTGCGGTTTGTTAGCTTCAAAGCCGGCAAACTAAATTTGCGAAGGAGGCGCTGCCAGCATGGCAACCTACAGGGATCCTATTAGCTGCTTTGCACCACTTGAAGTGATCGAGCGCCTGCTGGAAATTCGCGCTGAAGCGGGCTTCGCTCCCGCCATTTATCTCCTCTCAACCGATGACCTGGCAGACTATCTCGACGCTTATGGCTTCGATGTTTACGCTTTTTCTAAAGCTGAAACCAAGTTTCACTTTGGAGATTACAGTGCTCCGTTGGCGCCAGGGGGTGATCACGCTCACTGCTCAATAACCGCCCATTAGGGGAAGGGCTGTGAGATTTGGCAAGTGCGCGTCTACGGAAGACTATTCTACTCTCAGAAGGGCCGACGCTCATAGGGCCTTGATTACAAAGAAGGTAACGTCGTCAGTGGCGCCGTGCCCTTCAGTCCACTCGAGCACTTCTGTGTGCACCGCGGCGATGAGTTCGCGAGCACCGAGTTTGCGGTTGGCCTTCACCGCTAGCGCCAGTCGCTCGCGACCAAATTCTTCACCAGCCAGATTCTGCGCTTCAGTTACTCCGTCTGTATAAAGCATCAGCACGTCGCCAGGCTCGGTTGTCAAGTAATACTCATGGTAACGAGTGTCTTTAAACATACCCAGCGGGATACTACCACGATCGATAAAGTGGAGTTCTCCATTTTGCTTCAGGAGAATCGGCGGATTATGACCTGCGTTGGTATAAGTAAGAGTCTTGTTTGTGACATCGAGAATGCCGTAGAACGCGGTTATGAACTGGTTACGCTCGATGGATTCCCAAAGCAGGTAGTTCACTTTCGCCATCGAGATGTGCGGCGAGTAGCCAATGTGCGTGGCTGCACGCAGACTCGCCCGCAGAAACGCCATTAACAAGGCCGCCGGCACTCCCTTGCCGGAGACGTCGGCAATTACCAGCCCAATTTGATCGTCGAAGATGCGTACCCAATCGTAATAGTCGCCGGAAACTTCTTCGGTCGGGAAGTTGTAAGCGCTGATGTCGTATCCTGCCAGCTCCGGATCGTTGGCGGGAAGCAGCTCCAACTGAACTTGACGGGCCACTTCAAGCTGTCCCTGCAATCGTTTCTTCTCAATCAACTGCTCATGCAACATCACTTTTTCGATAATGATGGCCACCTGTGAGGCAAGCAGCATGAGGACCTGGAGGTCGTCGTCCGAGTAGGCATTCAATTCGTCACTTTCGAGGTCGAAGACACCGATCACTTCGGTATTAGAGATTATTGGCGCCACCATCTCTGAACGGGTTTCGCTGCGCGCATTAATGTAGTTTGGATTCTTGCGCACGTCGGGAGACGTAATTGGCTCCGCGGTCAGAGCCACTTGCCCAATTAGCCCTTCGCCAAGTTTCAAGTGCAGGTTCGTCAATTCTTCAATGTCGTAACCTCGCACCGCTTCCGCCTGAAACACGCAAGGCTCTTCACCTTCAGCAACTGCGCTCCCGTCTATGCACTTCACCACAAAGATACCGGCGGCGTCATAGGGAATTAGTGAGTCGAGCGTGTCCATCACAAGGTTGAGGACTTCCTGCAGATCGAGTGAACGACTGATTTTCTTAGTGATATCAAGCAACATGCGCAGCTTGTCTGTGGTAGTCAGACCGGGCACAGGTAGCTCTCTAGTTGATTCACTCATGAACTAAGACTCCGCCACTACTACCGCTTGAAGTGGTCCAGATTGGTCAAACATGAATTATACGCGTGGCATTGAGGTCAGTTCCACCTCGCGGTAGGCTCGCCACAAGCGCGTAACTTTTAGGCGATAGGCGACCAGTTCGCGGCTAACGCGAAAATGTTTGGCAATCTCTGGCGCCGACTGTCCAGCCAGTACAAACTTTCGCAACGCCGAGAAAGGGACGAGCGCAGCGGCACCGGTAGCATAAGCGGCTTCTTCGTCAGCTTTTCGATACTCGCGTGACACCGTTTGTCCATGCTCGGTTTTCGCAACCACTTTGAGACGGCTGGGCTGGTGTCCCAGAAACACATGCGACACCTCCTCCATCAAGGTGGCGTTTGTTCTCATATGTCCGTGGTTGGGGTTGAGAATGACGATTCTGCGGCCGTCAGGAAGCGGCAGCGAACAGGCGCCGCCCGACCAATTCTCCGAGGCGGGACCCAGTAAATGATCGCGCACTTCCGGACGTAGACCCTTGATTTGATCAAAGCCAACTACCAGCAGGTTTGCAAAGTTTGCCAGACGAAACGGATCGAGCGGCACTTCCGGTCGCACCCCCGCGAAATCGCGAAAGCCCAAAGCGTACAGCTCGAATTTCCGCCACTTTTCACCCGGCGGTAACCCATATTCGGTCATGCGTTCAGATTATAGCGTGCGGCGAGAGTAAACGGACGCTCAAAGAAGTTGCGAGTTCCAAGCTTTAGCTTGTCAGCCCACAACCCGAAGGTTGAACTCTGAACTAATGGCGATTCACCGGCGTTTGCGCGATGTGCCACCTGGTTCGTTTCGGCTAAACTGCGAATAAGCGACGCGAAACAACTGCGACAATGCGTCGGCCGTTTCGGGAGAAAGGTTGCGGTCGGCGCGCAGATGAGCTTCTACTATCTCCGGCGTCGACTCGTGCGGAAAATAGACAACTGCCTTGGCATTGCTGGCGTCCTCTCGTCCCCGGGTAAGGATGCGTTCGAGAGGCATGTCAAGCCAGGTAGTCAACCGCGCGATATTATCAGCGTCGGGTTTTCCAGTTCCGTTTTCAATCCGTGACAAAGTCGAGGCTGATACGTTGGTCTGATCCGCGACGTCACGCAGACTAAGTTCCAATTCCTCGCGACGGCGGCGAATGGCCCGTCCCAGTTCCCCGGTATTGATCAATGATTTTGTGGTTCGCGTCATTGGATCTGAGTCCTCTTTTCCCGCGCACGATACCACACTCGGGTTTTAGACGCAAGATTCTGTCTTACGGCTGAAACAGGTGCATTCCTGCCTGTCTCCATCGTCCTGCGTTCTGGATTGGAAGGACAGACAAGAATGTCTGTCCTACTTTTGATTAGGGTTGGACCTGATGTTTTGTTGCGGACATGGCCAGGTCGCGAGCGCGCGGTAAAACATCAACGGCTTTGGCAACCTGTTGATCGTCGGTTGTGATGGGAACGCGGTCAGCCATAACGCGACCGTAGGCCGCAGTTACCACATTGAAACGTAACTGCAGGACAACAAACGCCTGGTTGCGATCGACAAATGGCGCTAACACTTTATAAGTCGGACTGAGAGCAACAAATTCTTTGAAGGCTTTGAAAACCTCGTCAGAAATGGGGAAGTCAGTAGGCTCCAGTTCGCGACCAAAGACGATGGTTCCAGGTACCCGGTAGGCCGGAAACCCGGAGATGCGACCGTTGACCAGCTCGCGCGTGAAGGCGAACAGCGGGCTCAACAAACGTCGCTGGATGACGCTGAAGGTCCGCGGTTTCACACTCTCGTCCGGGGCGATGCCGGCGCCACCGTAAACCGATCTTCCAGTATCGGTTTTCTTTTCCGGCCCCACCGGCCGCGAGTCATCAGACTTCGCGTCAAGACGTTTAGATCCGCCGTGCGTGTAGTAGTCATAGAGACTGCTGTCAGCGTAATCGCGCTGAATCAGTCGGCCGGAAGGCGTGTAGTATTTCGCGGAGGTCAATGTTAGACCAGCACCATACTCTAGTGGGATGATGCTCTGCACCAGGCCTTTGCCAAAACTTGTCTCACCGACAATCAAAGCCCGATCGTGATCCTGCATGGCGCCGGCAACGATTTCCGATGCAGACGCTGTGTTTTCATTTACCAGAATCACCAGCGGAAGCGGATCGGCCGACCTGTTCCTCGACTCGAAGGTGTTATCCCGCAGTCCATTGCGGCCCTTCTGGGTCAGAATCAATTGTCCGTAGGGCAGAAACACCTCCGCTACATGAATCGCCTGGTCCAGAAAGCCGCCCGGATTGTTTCGCAGATCCAGGACAAGCGAAGTTGCGCCTCGCGCATGCAGGCCCTGGAGGGCATACTCCAGCTCATCGGTCGTCGAGTAGTTGAAGCCGCGGGTCATATCAACGTAGCCAACGCCGGGCTTGAGCATGTAGGCGTCTGGAATCGAAGGCTGCGGCACCGCGTCTCGCGTTATCTCCACCGTCTGAAGGCGCTTGTCTGCGGCACGTTCAACTGTGAGCCGGACAACGGAACCCTTTGGACCACGAATCTTGTCACGCACGTCTGCCGATCCCTTACCCGTCATCTTCACGCCGTCGACCGCAACTATTCGATCACCAAAGCGGAGGCCGGCACGATACGCCGGTGAACTTTGAAAAGTCGCTGTGATAAACGTGTCAACCTGCTCTCCGAGCAGATAGTTTTGAATCGACGCGCCAATGCCGAAGTATTCCGAGCGCTGGTCGGTCTTGAATTCCTCATACTCTTCGCGGTCGTAGTAGTTTGAGTGCGGGTCGAGCGACCTCAGCATGCCAATGATCGACGACTTGAATACCGAGTTGTAATCCAGCTTTTTCCCGTCCACGTGGTTTTCCTGGATCAACCGGATCGCCTCATCGAAATCTTTTTCGATCACGGGAATCGCGGTTGAACCGTTGCGCGCAGGGCGACGGCCTGGAGCTGTTGATCCGGGGGGCACCCGACCTGCGGATGAGCTTCCGGTTGTTGGCGGCGTCCTTTGTTGAGCAAAAACGAAAGGTTGAATACCAAGCGTGAGTGAGCAGAGCGCAACCAATGCGAGCGAGATTATCTTTTTCAATGCCAGACCTCTGAAGACTGCGGATTGGAACTTTGTTCAAAACGGACGGCACAAAACCTGGGGAAATCTCCAGCCGCTTTGCAGTTAAATACTAGCCAATGCCAAACAACTGAGCAAGGTCATCCGCTCTTGCCTGCAGACCCTCGCTATCGCAGTGCCTTCCCGGCAACCGGAAACAACTCCGGCGCAATCCTGGTTGGCCTTAGGTGTATGGCACCGGTAACGTTGGCTTGACGACCCTTCAAAGCCCTCCGTAGAATGAACTAAAGCGAGATCAAGAACGTACTTAGAGACGAGTTTTAGCAATTCGTCTAAGGAGTTTGTAACATGAGTGCATATCAAAACAGTCCTTATCAAAAGGAAGAGCCGAGCGCGACCACACCAGTCGACGACTTGATGCTTCGAGATGACGAGGTGGAAGGCGGAGCTGATGACCGGTCAAAAACTGCCTCCTCAGTAAGAGACATCGCCTCGCGAATTCCGGAATCGCTGAGCGCGATTGGGCGCGACATCAGTCGGACGATAGAGCGCGCCATGGCCGCCAAAGATGACTACGTAGTGGCCGTCAAGATTTCGCCGGCGGCCCAGGAAAAGGTGGATCAGCTCGTGGCTGCGGGGATTTTCCGCACCCGCGCCGAGGCCTCCGGGTTTTTGATCGAAGAAGGAATAAAAACGCAGACGGCGCTTTTTGAGCGTGTGCAACAGAAGCTGGCGGAAATTGAGCGCTTGCGCGCCGAACTGCGCGGCATGGTCAACGAACGGCCAGCCTGACGGTTGATCGCCCCCTGGTTGTTTCCCAAAACTGAGCGTGCTTACTCCCAACGGGGAGAGGCACGCCCAAGAAATTCTCACGAATCGAGATCAATGTGGCCGAAAGATTAAAGCTTCCACCGACCCCTATTCAACAATTCAGTCTTGCTAACGGGCTTCGCGTGATTCTGTGCGAAGACCACGCCGTGCCTGTCGTTTCAGTCGCTCTTTACTACGATGTCGGTTCTCGTAATGAAAGAGTTGGCCGAACCGGCTTTGCGCACCTCTTCGAGCACATGATGTTTCAGGGCTCAGAGAATGTTCCCAAAGCCGCGCACTTCCAGTACATCTTCAACGCCGGCGGTACGATGAACGGTACCACTTCTACCGAGCGCACCAATTACTACGAAACGGTGCCCGCCAGTCATCTGCCGCTTGCGCTTTGGTTGGAAAGTGACCGCATGCGTTCTTTGAAAGTCACTCAGGAGAACCTGGACAATCAGCGCAATGCAGTACAGGAAGAGAAGCGGTTACGCTATGACAATCAACCTTACGTCAACGCTTTCCTGCGAATTAATGAATTGATTTTCAAGAATCCGGCGAATGCGCATTCCACAATCGGCTCAATGGAAGACCTTGATGCGGCCACGATTGCAGATGTGCAGGAGTTTTTTCGCATTTACTACGCACCAAATAACGCCGTGTTGGCGATTGTCGGAGACTTTGAGAAGTCGGAGGCAACTGGACTGGTGCGCAAGTATTTTACAGATATTCCCGGTCAACCGCCGCCGCCTGCGGTTGATGTCAGCGAACCAGAAGACGTAGCCCAAAGCCAGGAGGTCTTCAACGACCCACTGGCGCCGGCGCCCGCCTTTGTGCTCGGCTGGAAAATTCCTCCGCGCCGAACCACAGATTTTTATGCGCTTTCGCTGGCAGCCGATCTGATCTTCGAAGGCGACAGCTCGCGCCTCTATCAAAAATTGGTGAAGGGTGATGAATCAGTGGTGTCGATACAGGGTGGTATCGACGAGAGACGAGGTCCGTCTGCGCTCTATATTTTTGCTTTACCTAAACCAGGTGAGGAAGTAGTTACCATTCGCAACCAGATTTTTGAAGAAATTCAGTCTTTGCGAGCTTCCGGACCTTCTGCCGCCGAGATGGAGAAACTGCAAAATGGCCTGTGTAACGACGTAATTCGCGGGCGACAGTCGACTATGTATCGAGCGCAACGGCTGGCTGAATTTGCACTCTACGACGGCGACCCGACTCTCATCGACACCGAACTCGATCTCTACCTTGCGATTACTCCGGAGCAAATCCGCAGTGCAGTGGAGCGCTTCCTGGACCTGGAAAACCGCGCTCTGCTGGATATTGTACCCGCCGCGCTTGCTGAAGGCTCGGAAGTCGACGCGGCAAATGAAAGCGCTGCGCCGGCATCGCCGCAGCCGGCAGGGGAACCCAGTCAACCGGCAGCCCCGGCCGCTCAGGTTCCGCCGGTCGCACCATTACAGCCAGCAGCTCCAGCCGAACAAACTGAACGAACCTCCGGACCTTTGCATATCTAGCGATGAACCCACAACCAAATTCCTTGATGCAGCCACCGCCGCCGCTGCCCGCACGTGACTTAAAGTTGCCGACTGCGTCCGAGACCATTCTTCCGAACGGACTTACCGTGGTTGTAGTCGAAGATCCACGACTACCACTCGTCAGTTACCGTTTGGCCTTTCGCACCGGAGACGCTCACGATCCTGCAGACTTGCCGGGTTTGATGGACATGTTGACCGGATTGCTGACTGAAGGAACCGAATCACGAACCAGTCGGGAGATCGCTGACGAGGTTGCGCGACTGGGCGCTACACTTCAGGCTGGCGCAAATTCCGACTACACAACGGTCGCGGCATCGTCACTTACGGTTTTTTGCGATCAGATTCTCGAGCTTCTGGCCGACGTCGCCTTGCGCCCGGTGTTTCCACCCAACGAGGTTGAGCTTGCGAAACAGAACACGAAGGAAGGCCTCAAGCAGCAGCGAGCCCAACCATCGTTCCTGGCGAGCGAGATGGTTGCGCGAGTCATGTTTGGCGAACATCCGTACCACGTAACTGCACCGACTCCGGAGTCGGTTGATGCCATCACGCGCGAACGGTTGGTAGAATTCCACCGCAAGACTTTTATTGCCAACAACGCCGTGTTCTTTGTGGCTGGTGACGTGAAGCAGGATCAAATACTGCAACAGGTTGAAAACTTGTTCGGAGGCTGGCAACCGGGAACGGTAGCTTCAGACAACTTCCCTGCTCCACCAAAGCGAACTTCTCGAGCTGTTTATCTGGTCGATCGCCCGGGTTCGGCGCAGGCCAACATCGTGATTTCCAACTCCGGTCTCACGCGCACCAGCCCCGATTATTTTCCGATGCTGCTGATGCACACAGTGCTGGGCGCCAACGCTTCCTCACGACTCTTCATGAATTTGCGCGAGGACAAAGGCTACACCTATGGCGCCTACTCAAGTCTTGACGCGCGGCGCACCGCCGGCACTTTTCGGGCAACAGCCGAAGTGAGAACCCTGGTAGCCGGAGACTCGCTGAAAGAGTTTTTCTACGAGCTGAATCGCATAAGCAGTGAAGCGGTGGGTGAAAACGAGATGGCCGATGCAAAGTCGTATCTCACTGGAGTGTTTCCGCTGCGGTTGGAGACCCAGGAAGGACTTGTCGATCAGTTAGTGCAGATCAAGATGTTTGGCTTGCCGGAGAACTATCTTGAGACTTATCGAAATCAGATCCAGGCAGTAACGATCTCCCAGGTTCAGGAGGTGGCGAAGAAGTATGTTAGACCTGACGAGGCCGCAATAGTAATCGTTGGCGATGCCGCTCAACTGACGGACCAAATAAAGCCTTACTCCGACCAGATCGAGTTTTACAATACCGCAGGAAAGAAAAAGAGTGCGCCGTCCGGTGCGCCGGTTTCGCCTGATGCTGCTGCGGCAATCGCCGGCAACTGGTCATTGAGCATCGATACACCGCTCGGCCAAGCCATTCCGGCAAAGCTAATTCTCGCTAACACTGCTAAGGGGATTTCCGGAAAAGTAGAATCTGAGATGGGGAACGGCGAAATACTTTCGCTGACTTTTGATGGCGAGTCTTTCTCGGGAACTATCTCGTTCGATGTGTCAGGGCATGCCATGGAAGCTCAGATCGAAGGGCAGGTCGCTGACGCTCAAATGGAAGGGAACCTCAGCCTGCAAAACGCCCCAGCGTTGTCTTTCACCGGAAACAAAGTGTAACAGCCAACGGTCGTTTCGCGACGTTCCCGCTTTGCAAGCTCACAGTTCGTAACGAAGGAGCATGCCGCCGCCGCCAACTGCCCAGCCCGTCTTCTTAACCAGGTTCAGACCGTAAAGATTCTGCTTGGTGCTCGACTCCTGCTCGATCCAGGTTGCGCCGCCATCGTCGGTACGCAAAATTGTGCCGCTGCGGCCGACGATCCAACAACTGTCATCGTTAACAAACTGAACATTCAACAGTGTCGACTGTGTTCTCACGGTTACTGGTGTCCAGGTAGCACCGCCATCTTGAGTTCGCAGGATCGTGCCCCGCTGGCCAACCGCCAGGCCTTTCTTATCGTTGCGAAAGTCCAGGTGGAAAATAGTCGACTTTGTGCCTGTCTCTTGTCTTGTCCAGGAGGCTCCGCCGTCTACCGTAGTAAGAATGGTTCCGTCGGCGCCGGCGATCCAACCACGCTTGTCGCTGGCAAACTCGATGTGAATCAATTCCAGGCGACTCGGCGCCCGCCGGCGCTGCCAAGTTTCGCCGCCGTCTTCGGTATAAAGCAGAATGCTGTCGACGACGTGATCATTCTTGCTCACGGAGCCCACCACCCAGCCCTTTTTCTTGCTGGAGAAGCGCACGCTGTAGAGTTCCACATCGGCGCCTTCAAACTCGGCGCCCAGAAAACGACGCACCTCAGTCCAGCGGCCGCCGCTGTCGTGCGTTACGAAGATGGTATTGCCCGCAATTAGAAAGCCCGCATCTTTGTCGCGAAAGTAGATGTCATTTACCGCGCCGGTTGTTTGCACAGCCTGCCTGATCCAAGTGTGTCCGCCGTCCTCTGTGCGGCTGAGAAAGCCGTTATCTCCGCCAATCCAGCCGCGTTTATTATCCAGAAAATAAACCGCATTAAGATCTTGACCAGGCGGAGCAACCTGGGTCGCCACCCAGCCTTGCTGCCCCTGACCGGGCATCGCGAAGACAAGCAGAAAAACAAGCGCCACCAGCGATTGGCTTAACCGAAAGTTGTATTTCATTTCCCAGCGAGATGTGTTTCGCATCGTTTTCCCCGACTCCGCACGCTGACACTCGCGTTTCCGCACGCACCAGCAGCCAATCTTTTGCGGCAGTCCTTCCTTGTTTTGAATTGAACCGTTTAGAATTTGTACCTTAAGTCTATGGCTGAAGACAAGACCAAGGGTCACGCGCTTCCCGAAACGCGTGACCCTCAATCGTCAGCACTCCCGGCTGCTAATTCGCGGCGTTGACGCGATAGATTCTTCCCTCGAGTATCACGATTACGCGTTCGCCCAACGAGAAGAACGAGGCTAGTTGCGGCTTTTGTTTCAACAACGCGAAGTAGTCGTCACTGCCAAACTTGACTACAGTTTCAGGTAGACGCATTCCGGCTTTAAACTCGGAATCGGTCCATACGTCGTCGCGCAAGTAAAACGTCTTCCCGCCCGCATTCTTGATTGCGGCGGAGGCGTTTGCGCCGTCTACCCTCACCGTTTCCTGTTGTTCGCGCGCCCGCTTGCTCTGCTGCACCGCAATTGAGCCCGTGGTCGCTCTCGCGTCCGCGGCCTTGGGTGCTGACATCGGAGCGTTTGAAAACACTTGCCCCCCGGATGAGGTCGTCGTCCTACCATTCATCGGCAACGAAGTTACGTCGCGCGACACTGCACCAGGCTCAAGCGCCAGATAAGAAGTGTAGGGAGTGACGATGCCGTAACGCGTTCCCAGATCCACTATCTCATCGCGCAACTCCTGCTGCTCGCCGTTAGTGCGGACCTGCTCCATCAGCCAGCCAACCCGGCGCGTAGCCCACAAACGCGGCAGGAAGTCGTTAGCATCCTCGCGCATCGGGAAGCGCAGATTGTTGTAGAAAAAGCTCTTGTTGGCGCCATTGGCATTACCGCTCAACTGCAGCCTGACAAAATCCATATCGATTGGGTTCCGGTAACGGCCAATCAGGATGATTTGCGAACCGCGGAATAAATCTGGCATGGTTCGCGGATAAACAAGATCAGTCTGGACTCCGGCCATATCAAGCTTCAGATCGTTAAGTACGGGAGAATTAACCTTCGCAAAGAAGTTTGAGACTTTAACTTCCAGGTCTTCCTTCGGTTCAACGTAATCGGCAACGCCACCATTCTCAGCGGCGAGCTTGTCCAACAACGCCGTATTGACGTCGTAGCCAACGCCAAACGTAAACAGGCGCATACCAGGAACACGAGCGTTGCGGGCATTGTCACAGATTTGAGTAGCGTTCGTTATGCCGACCGTTGGCAGACCGTCCGTCATGAAAACGAGAATCTTGGGACGATTACCTGACTCAAACTGCTGCATGGCCGCCAGCAATGCCTCGTTAATGTTCGTTCCCCCGGCCGGCCTTAGCGTTTGCGTAAACTCTTCGCCGCGTTTGCGACCTTGATCATCGGCCCTGATCATCCGAGTTTCCATTAGGCGATCTTCACCAGCAAAGGCGACGATGTTGAAACGATCCTGCGGTCGGAGAATTCGAATGCCGTAAAGCAGAGCAGCCCGGGCCTTCTCCATCTTCCCCGCCTCAGCCATCGACCCGGACGTGTCGAGCACGAAAACGATGTCCTTCGCCGTATACTCCTGTTCCGACCAATCATCTTTCGGAGAAATCATCAGCAGGTAGTAACCGTCTTTCCCGGGTTCACGATGGGTTAGCAGCGTCACGCCAAAATCTTCGCGTGATAAACCGTAAAACAATTGAAAATCCTGAGGCTCGTTGCCGCCGCTCTCAAAGGTGACCACCGAGCGACGATCGCCATTACGCTTCACATCAATCGCGTGGGTGGGCGAATAGATATTGCGGAGCGGTTCCTTGCTGTCGAGTTCGACACGCCCGGAGACGCTGCGGATCTGAGTTAGCTGCCGGCCCGTTCCCAGTGGATAACGGTAAGCAACTGTGCCGGACTCGGCTCGTAAAACTTGCGAGTAACTGATCTCAAGTTTCTTATCCGCATGTGGCGGAATCGGGAAAATGCTGGCCTGAAAAAGGTCCTTGCCGGCATACTCGAGTAATCCCGGATCGCGTTGACGCCTGACGATCTCATCGTAAATACGTCTGGCTTCCTCTCGCGATCTCACTTCGCCAACTAGCCGGCGGTCGCCATCCCAAATTGCAAACTCCGTAATGGACGCTTGTTCCGGAATCGGGAAGAAGTAGGTTCCCTCGAGGGTCGCATCGCTGTCGTTTCGGAAAATCTGTTCCACGTGGGTTGTCGCTACTTGCGACGATATTTTTGTGTCTATTTTGATGGACTTAATCGGCAGGCTGCGTGGCAGCGTAATTGGACGCGGTGGGCGCGGGCAGCGATCGCAGGGTCCCGGCACGATTACCCCTTGCGCGGCGGCAGTCGCCGCAATTGAAAACAACATCAAAATCGTCAGCAGCAGTATCCGAAGTTTTTGGACTCTCATAATCTCCTCACAGCACTACCCAAAATTTGCCCATCGGGCTCGGGTATAGAACGGCCTCTCGGCCTTCCGCTTGCGGAAAATCAGCGCAATTCCCTTAATCGCTCGTTTCTAATTGTCACGATGGTCACGTAGATGATGATACAGAGTCCGCCGCCGGCTAGCGCGAAGGGCGCGCCGTAGCGATGCGAGACCGCGCCGGCAAGCAGATTTCCGAGGGGCATGGCGCCAATGAAGGAGAGAATGAACATGCTCATCACGCGCCCTCTCATTTCGTCAGTTACCAACTGCTGCAACAAAGTGTTGGTGACCGCCACCGACGTGACAACTGTGAACCCGACTCCGAATAGAAAGATTAGCGACCACATGAGGTGGGTTGCCTGAGCAAACGCCATCAGGAAAACGCCGAAGCCAAAGGCGCCTCCCAAAACGGACCAGCCCTTCCGTTTGAAGTCGCCCAAATATGCCAGAAATAACGCGCCAAAGAATGCGCCACCACCAGCTACGCCCATCATCATCGCCAGCCCCGTCGCGCCCAGGCGAAAGATATCGCGGGCAAAGATCGGGATCATCGTGATGTAAGGCGCGCCGAATAGACTGTTGATCGCGGAAATCGAAAGCAGTGAAAAAACTCGTGGCCGGCGCCGCACATAACGAAATCCGTCGAGCAGATCCTGCCAAAGCGCGCTACGATCCTTAACCGAGTGGACATATCTGGTGGCTTCCTCGAAATGCACCATGCGCAGCGCCACAACTACCGCAACAAACGAAAGCCCGTTCAAATAGAAACACCCGGCGAGACTAAAAAACTTGAAGCCGAGACCGGCAAACAAAGGACCGATGACTCGCGAAAGCTGAAACTGAGATGAGTTTAGAGCTACAGCGTTTGCGAGATCCTCCCGACCAACCAGATCAAAAGTCATCGCCTGATACGATGGACCCGCGAGCGCCATGCAGCAGCCCGTGACAAATGAAAACGCAAGGACCATCCATTTGTTTACCTGATTAGTCCAAACCAGAGTGGCGAGTGCGACAGCTGCAACGCCCGCGACAACCTGCGTATAAAGGAGCAGCCGGCGGCGATCTACCAGATCCGCAAAGACGCCTCCCGCCAGTGTCAGGAAAAACCCCGGCGCAGTCGCCATAAAGCCATCAATGCCAAGCCACAAGGCAGAGTTGGTCAACTGCAGCATCAGCCAACCTTGCGCAACCGCCTGCATCCACGTGCCCACATTCGACAGAAAGGCGCCGATCCAGAAGACCCGATAATTGCGATGCGACAACGCCCGGAACATTGCCGTCCGGCGCCGCGTCACTCTCGCCGCGGGCTCCAGTTGTTCAACCTCCATTGTCATGTCTTGATTGTTCTTAACACTCAAATCGGCAAACTCCAAACGCGTTATTCGCGACAAACTTCGGTTACGACAAGCTAACGAACGTTGGGCGGTCTCTTCAACGCGTAGCGCTGACAGCAGTCGTCAACGTGACTGAAGTCTCTCGGACATTAGCTCCGCACAACTTGGCGAGGGTTTTGAGCGCATGGTCTAATCGCCTTCGCAAAGGATTAGAAACTGATTCGGGGGTACGCGCATGAAACTCAGAGCAAATGCGGTTGCATTTCTGACCACGCTAGTCATCACCTTCTGCGTCGCAGGAGTATGCGTAGCACAAGACAAGCAAAGTCCAACACCAACACCGAAACCACTGACGGTGGAGTCAGCAGCGGTGCCGGCCGCGAATCCAGCCGACGTTGTTTCGATGGATTCGATCATCGCCGCAGTTTACGACGTTATCTCAGGGCATGCCGGTAAGAAACGTGATTGGGACCGCATGCGCTCCCTGTTTATTCCCGGCGCGCGCCTGATTCCCACCGGCGCGCGTCCGGGCGGCGCTTACGGCTCACGCGTATTGACGGTTGATGAGTATATCGAACGCAGCAGCGGGTTCTTCGAGAAGGAAGGCTTCTTCGAAAAGGAGGCGTCTCGTGTGGCCGAACAGTTTGGTCAGATCGCGCACGCTTTCAGCACTTATGAATCAAGACACGCGCCGGCTGATGCAAAGCCCTTTCAACGCGGCATCAACAGCATTCAGTTAATGAACGATGGCAAGCGCTGGTGGATTGTGACGATCTTCTGGCAGGGCGAGGACGAGAAGACGCAACTGCCGGAGAAATATTTGAAAAAATAGTCACTGCGGGTCAATTAAGGCAGCGGCTGATAACCCAACCCCCAAATGCGAAGTAGGTCCCGCGAGCCATCATGAAATGATCCGGTGAAGTCGACCATTTGGAAAGCTGAAAGAGTCCACGACAACTGTTCAAAATCAGACGCTTGGTAGTTAATTGGAACTATCCTGTTATCGAAACGGTTTTTTTGCAACGCGTACGATAGCTCCCTCTTGACCCACATTGAGTTCACAGATTGCGGCGAGAGAATGATCGCGAACCAATCGCAGCGCTGAAGCGCGGCCCCAATCTCCACCTGCCATTGCTGCGCACCCATGATGTTTGTTTGACTGTACCAGACCGGAAGTCCGTGCCGCCTCATCATCGCAGCCAGATCTTTTGTGAACTGGCCATCCTGACTTGAGTGAGAGAGGAAAATCTCGTGCGGCAAGGCAGCAGACATAATCTTTGTCAGGCGGCATCCTTGAGGGCCTGAGCAATTTGTTTGAACTGCTCGTCGTTTTCACCGTCCTTCGAGAGGTTAACGGTGTGGAGGCGTTTGAATATCCACGGCAAGCGGTCTTCAGGAAAATCTGACTGATCGCCAACGATGACCGGAATCAAGCGCCTGCTAAAAGTCTTGTCACCCAACGCATAACTGATGCTGCTTTGTACGGCATCAGACTCCAACGCATCAGGTGTAACCAGGACCACCATCGCGTTGGATTCCTTTAGCCCGCTGGCAATTTTTTCCGCCCAGTTATCCCCAGGCATTACTTCGCGTTTCGTGTACCAGGCGTCCAAGCCGGCATCTTCCAGCGCCGCCACCAGCTTGGTAGCCAGGGCCTCATCTTTAGAGGAGTAACTAATAAAAACTTTCATGGCTGATTGCAATCCCTTCGCCGGCCATTATATTCGCTCAACCATTTGTTAACAATGAGTTCGGGGTCAGTCGATTATTGTCGTCGCCACTTGGATAACGACCCGCCGTTACCGCCGCGACGCACGGCCACAATCTCAGCCATTATCGCCAACGCCACTTCTTCTGGCGTGACGGCGCCGATATCGAGCCCGACGGGAGCGTGCACTTTTGCAAGTCTCTCTTCTGCGGCGCCGCCTTTGCGCAAGCGTTGCAGCACAATGTTCGTGCGACGTTTGCTGCCGATGAGTCCGATGTAATCAACATCAACTGAGATTGCCGCGTTCAGGCAGCGCTCGTCTTCGCTGTGTCCGCGCGTGACAATTGCAAGACTAACTCCGTGTCCATCACCAACGGCCGCCTCTACAGCCTCAGACCAATCCCCTGCGGCAACCAGTGCGATGTTCTGCTCGGGAAAGTTCGCGCGCGTTACAAACTCCGCGCGGTCGTCGATCAAGGTGGCACGATAGCCCAACTGGTCCGCAAGCTTCGCTAATGCCGCGCCGACGTGGCCCGCGCCGCAAATTACCAGCCGCGGCTCGGCCTGAATGCGCTCGAGCAGAATCTTTGCGTCGCTCCAGTCAGTAAGTTCCGGCGCGAATTCTTTTCCTTGAACGATGCGCAAGTCGGCTCTGGATTCGAGAAACCTCATCGCCTGTGCCACGGCTGCGCGATCGAGCGCTTCACTACCCAAACTGCCAATCAGCGAAGGCATAACTCCCGAGTCGCGAACCACTAGTTTTGAGCCAATGTTTATGAGGGCGTTGGCAGGAGCTGCAATCAAGGTCGCCAGCGCGGCGGCAGAGTTCTCCTGAAGTGTTTGCGAAACAGCTTCAGCAATCCACTTCGATTGCGCGCTGTTTCCCGGGTTTTCACTGAATGACATTTGCTTGCAAGGCGAGCGATAGAGAAGGCGAACGATTGTTACCGGGACTCTGACGTCCTAGTCAGACCAA
>JANLYH010000129.1:0-1850 GCA_031365545.1 Pyrinomonadaceae bacterium
AGGTTGGTACAACAAAACAGACGAAACAAATCTCAACGAAGTCGATCGACAAATCTATCAGGGATCTGAAAGCGCTGCGCGCAACGAGCGTCGTGGACTTTGGCAGGATGCGTCGCCAGTATCTCCGTGGGACTATCGCAAAGCCCAGCTTGCGCCGCCTGTTCTCGTTTCGACACCTCCACAGCCCGCAAACTTCAACACACTTCAAGCGCACTTGCCGAGCCAACCGTCTTCGGTACGGAGTCGTTCGCGAGCCGGTCTTTCAAGTGAGGACCTAATGGGCGGCGTGGTCCGCGCCGGTTCGGTTGCGGGGCAGCCTGAGGTGCGACAACTTTCGTCGAATGGCGCTTCCGGGCGCTGGCTGCGATATCAGCCGGCCGATAAACACTTCTCAATTCTTGCGCCCAGCGATGGTCGTGAAGTCAGAGTTCCAATGCTCGACATTGAGGGCAAGACTGTAGATGTGCACTACGTCGTTGGTAGCACTGACACTGGTTTCTATCTCCTGCTATGGAGCAAGGAGCCAAATGGAAACTCGACCGACGCCTCCGCGGCGGCTGAGGCAATCGGGAGCATGCTTAATGAAATGAATCGCTCGACTGAGAAATCTGGGATTTTCGTGACCGCGACACCGGAGCGTAATCTTAGTCTCACGGGTTATTCGGGACGCCAATACGCGTTGGAGGCAGGCCCGGCTTCAGGGGTGGTCCGCATCCTCTCAAAACGGATCGGTGATGAACGCGAGGTGTTTCTTGTCTGCGCGCTGAAACGTTTGGACAGCGGAACCGACGACCCCGACTTTCTCAATTCGTTCAAGATAACGATCGGGAAATAGACACTTAACAATAGGCAGCAAAGCGGGCCGCTTCTTCGGGAGCGGCCTTTTCGATTGTGGGTGGCAAGGGCTTGCACAATAAGTCCGCGATAGCGGACGAATGACACTAGCCCAGCGATTTATCGCGCGGGTTTAAGGCGCATCCAGGTAATGGAGTCCGTGGAGCGGACGACTGATGATTCACTGGAATGCTGATGGCTCGTTGAGGTGAAGGCTCAGCCGGCCGGTTCCCGGACTTGCCGCTCTATAGGAGATCCGTCCCAGCAATAAACTGCTGGGTACGAGAAGCGGGACTCACAGAGCTTGCAACTTCGCAAAGTCTGCGGCACTCGTTCGCGACCCACTTGCTTGAGGATGGCTACGACATTCGCACGATTCAGGAATTGCTCGGCCACAAGGACGTGAAGACGACGATGATCTATACTCATGTTCTCAACCGTGGCGGTCGTGGAGTTAAGAGCCCGGTTGACTCATTGTGAGTGACGGCCAGGAATGATATCTGGAAACCCGATAAAATTCCGGCACTAGTCAACTGTAACGATAAGCCACTGAGGGAGCTAACGATAGCGCGATTCCGGTTCGGGGTTTTATCCGGAAGAAAAGTCCCCTGGAATCTTATTAGGAAACCAGATATACAATAGTTAGCCCGCTACATGGTTGGTTCAAACATGGCTGATGCCCCGAACACAGTTACTATCGTGGTTGACCCAGAGTTTGGCGATCGCCTTTATGCGGTGGCCAAGGAAACACCCGTTTGGATCGTTGACACACCCGTTAATCGAGCCGCCGCCGAGGTTGTACGGGCGCAGAACCCTGAGCAGCGTCATCAAAGTGGTGTGACAACATTTCAAATCGAGCGCAATTCAACTCCCGAAGAATGGTGTGCCAACATCTTGGGGGCTGTCGATCTCCATCACGGTGAGTATTCGCACGATCCTCCATACGCAGTTGTTGAAGTAATTGGCGCGCCCTTAACAGTCAGGTTACGCCAAGCCTTTAGTGAACATGAATTGAA
>JANLYH010000131.1:0-14787 GCA_031365545.1 Pyrinomonadaceae bacterium
CTTCCTTTTGGGAAAACGCGACGGTAGCCTCAATCATTTTTGGATCGTGCGTCGCGATGCCATGATAAGTCCCGCTCGACAAAAGCAACTGCATCACCTTCACATAGTTTTCATCGACATCTTTCTTATCCGGGAAAGCGACTTCCGGCGGCTCGTTGTAGGCGCCTTTGCAGATGCGAATGCGCGCCGGTAGCTTTATCAGTTCCTGAGCGTCAGCGTAAGTTCGCCGTAAGTAGGATTGCAAAACAATGCCTACATCGTTCAACGCAAACTCGGCGCGCAGGCGTTTAAATATATCGATCGTTTGCTGCGTGACCGTTGAAGCTTCCATGTCGACACGCACAAAGTTTCCTCGCCGGACTGCTTCTTCAACTACGGCACGCGCGTTTCGGTAAGCGAGTTCCCGATCGAGTTCCAGCCCAAACTGTGTCAGCTTGATCGAAACGTTTGAGTTGATCCCCGTCTCGTCAATGCGCCTCAAAATCTCAAGATACTCTTTTACTTCCCCTGCGGCCTCGCCTGGATTCGCAACCGATTCGTTGAGATGATCAAACGAAGCGGAGCAACCTTCAGCGTTTAACTCGCGAATAAAGCTGACAGCTTCAGCGATTGTTTCGCCAGCGACAAAGCGGACAGTTAGTCTCTTAAAAAGACGAAAGCGGGCCGCGAAATCCTTCAGCCCCTCCTGTTGGGAAAGATAAATTAATGCGCTTCTGCTAAGCATATTCGCAGGCGGACCCCCTTGAAACGTTTGCACTTCTCATTGCCTAGGAACGGATGACCGAGTCCGCTTCCAACAAACAGCGTCGACAAAACCGGTATCAGATTAGCGGGCCCAACGCGCTCCGACTGTGATCGGCGCTGTGGTATCCTAACCTCGCTTAATCTCAGTACTGCTTCCCCCAGGGCCGAGTTCGCGCAATTGCTCTCGGCTTGAAGAATACATTCAAATGCGCTTGAAGCTGGTACTCATTACTTCGTTGATCGCGGCAATCGTGGGAGCTGGTTCCGCTATTGCGGTCATCCTCGCCGTCTTCTCATCACTCAAGCCAATAGCTGCGCCAGGGCCGTTCGTAATTTCAGCCTATCTTCTTCCTACGTCGGCGACCTTGCTGGCGGCAATCTTTGTTTATCGCCATACCGCCCGGCGGCGGAAGTTGCAGGCCGCCTTAACCGCGGTTGTGGTATTGCTCTTAACGATCTCGTTCCTGCTCGTCGCTTCCATTTTTACCGCCCGGCAAGCGCCAGCTCAACCGCAAACTCAGCCCCACAGGTCATAGGGCGTCAGCGGCGCCCTCAGAAAGAGCCTGCAGTCCAATCTGTTTCTGCAGCGGCCGCAGCGCATCGATGACGAAGCGAATGTGCTCGTCAATATCCGCGCCTAGTTCTTCTACTCCCTGCCGAATATCATCTCTATTTACCGAACGCGCAAACGCTTTGTCTTTAAGTTTCTTCTTCACTGACGACACTTCCAAGTCATCAAGACTCTTATTCGGCCGCACCAGGGCGCAAGCCACCAGGAAACCGCAAAGCTCATCGGTTGCGAATAATGCCCGGGCCATAGTGGTGTCGCGCGGCACGCCGGTATAAGTTGCGTGGCCCATTATGGCGCGTATGAACCGTTCGGAGTAGCCGCGGCCGCAAAGGATGTTTGCGCCGGTAAATGGATGCTGTTCGGCGGTGGGAAACATCTCGTAATCGAAATCGTGAAGCAGTCCGACCAGTCCCCACTCGTCCTCATCATCTTCAGCCGAGCCATAGCGCTTGACACAGGCGCGCATCGCCGCTTCCACGGCCAGAGCATGCTTGCGCAGACTTTCGCCCTTGGTGTATTCGCACAACAACTCCCAGGCTTCATTACGGTCAGGCATATTCTTGGTATGAAGAAATTCCAATGAATAGAAAGAGACAGGAATGTCTGTCCTACGGCGAGCAAAACTAGCACGAGTGAACTAAGGCAAACAAGACGAGTGAGGATCAGCCACCACTGGGCGCCCGGTAACCCGGACGAGCGCGAACGACTGCGCCCTTACGCGTCGTCGAAACTTTGATCTTGCGATACAACCCATCGCGCGTTTTGTTAGTGGGGTAATAGCCAACGGCATACTGGGTGCGAAGCTCTGCCGCAATTTTTGCGAACGCATCCGGTAATGAACCAAGCGTGTCAGCCCGCAAGAGTCGGCCGCCAGATTTGCTGGCAAGCGCACCGAGGTAACTATCGGCGGTGAGATAAAGTTGATCGATCATCGCATCGATCGCGTCGCCATGTCTCGGACTGCGGGGTCCGGTACCACCTCCAGGGTAGCCGGGATCCGGAAGCGGATCACGCGGATCGCGACGTCCGTCCGGGCGCTCCGTTGGTCCGGTGGTTGGTGGCATCTGATCGGGCGGATAGCGATCTTTGTCGCGTTCCCGGTCGCGCTCGCGGCGTCTCCTCATGATCTCAGCCGCCGACGGTAAGCCAAACGGCCCGGTCCTGCTGCCTCCGGAAGTTGGTATCTGGTCCGGATCCTCGCTAGGGAACGTCGTGGGCGTACTCTTGCCCGGAGGGTGTCGGATGACGTCGATGGTCGGCAAGGTCGGATCGTCAGAGGCCTCGCGCGCAATACGCTCAGTTTCAGCGCGCGTCTCATAGCGGATCGGATAAACAACCACGCCCTCTTCGTCTAACCCATGAAGCGAACTATCGTAGGTTGCCTGCTCGCTGTGGAAATCCACTCCGTCACTGAAGAGCACTATCGCCTTCCGGCCCTTGATGGTTCTAATGGAAGCGAGCGCCAGTTCAAATGCATCGTAGAGCCTGGTTCCCTTCCCAGAGACCGTTTTGTCGATGGCGTTCCGCAACAGCGCGCGATCGTTGGTAAACTCACAGAGCTCACGCAAATCGGTGTCAAACGAAATGACCTTTACGCGATCGGCGTTCTGTAACTGCTCGACAAAAGCTGTGGCTGCTTTTCTAATCGAACTGAGTTTCTCCTCAGTACTAGCACTCGTATCAAGCAGCAACACAACATGAAACGGTGCACTCACGGTGGCGAAGAATGCTATCTCCTGCTTCTTGCCATCTTCTTCGATGCTGAAGTCTTCCTGGTTTAGATCGGCTATGTAATTCCCGTCTCGCGTAGTAGCGATTACTGGGACGGTGACCAGGTTTGTATCGATCTTAAGACTTTCAACCTCTTGTTGCTCAGGGGGTTGTTCTTCAGCCGGCGGCTCCGGCGTGGTTGCAACGGTAGGTTGCGGGATGGGCGAAGGCGCTGGAGCAGGAGCTTTCTTCTGCGGTTCTACGGATGATCTCCTGGCGCGAGACTGTCCGGCGGAGTGGGTTAAAGGCACGATGGCAACCGCAACAGCTAAACAAATTGCGCAGATCGAGCAGATTAGGCCGAGGCGACGAAGCAACTGGAATCTCCAGGTTCTATTTCTTATTAGACAATTAAATTAGAATCACGAACGTGGACGTGTCGCTACGATGAGCGTTGCACGAGCGACGGTTGCCAACTCACGGCTGCGCGTTTCGTTTCACTCTATTCGAAAGGTATCACAGGTCCTCGCAAAGCCCGGTAGTGTTGGTTGCGCGGGTCGATGCAGTTTGGCTCAAGCGGCCTATTGTCACAAATGTAAAGCTGCAGAAATACGGAACCGGGAGCCGTAGCGACCGGATCCGTGTAGCCCTAACCTGGTGTAGGGTGGGACCGGGACGGTCGCTACTCTCCCGGTTCCGTGTTTATGCGGAGGTGCTCCCCCGAGATGGGCTGCCTTGCCGCACCTTCAGTCGTCAACTAGAATTGGCTGCATCGCTTAGCGCAACTATCGTTACTCATGAGATCCCTACTGCTGGCCGTCCTGGCCGCTTATGTTGTTTCGGCCATACATGCCGTGCTGGCGTTTCTCAATAAACGCCGGGCACTGTTGCGAGTTTCTGAATGGTCGATGACCATCGGCTTCGTACTGCATACGGCGGCCCTGATTGCTGACTGGGCTCTCTACGGTCACTACCCTCTTTTCTATCGCAGCGAGACGCTGTCGTTTCTGGCATGGACACTGGTAGCGAGCTATGGACTTGTGCTTTACCGATACCGCGCGCGGCCGCTTGGCGTCGTCACCCTGCCGCTCGTTTCGTTGCTAATCTTTATTGCGGTCATAATCACTTCCGCCACTCCCGATCGAACTGAGGCAAGTATCCTCTCGGCCACCTGGCTTTTCCCAGTACATACCACGTTGCTCCTGTTCGCTTACGCAGCCTTCTTCGTGGTTTTCCTGGCGAGCGTGATGTATTTGCTTCAGGAACGCGAACTGAAACTAAAAACTTTCAGCGCGATCTTCCACCGGCTCCCTTCGTTAACTACGGTTAACGAAATCGCTACCAGTTCGGCGGCGCTTGGCCTGACATTACTAACTGTCGGAATCGCCACCGGCATGATCTGGGCGTCGTCACGCGATGGCCGCTTGTGGCACAATGATCCCAAGGAGATATTTGCCGCGCTCACGTGGTTACTCTACGTCTTGTTGATTCTTTATCGCTCAACTTCGGGTTGGCGGGGACGCAAGGCAGCTTGGCTGGGAGTGGCCGGCTTCGGCCTGGTTTTACTCACATTTTTTGCTACCCGCCTTATGGGCGGCTATCACGTTTTCGGGTGACGCACTGGAGTCTGGTCTTAAGTAACACTACGCAATGTCTATCGTCCTCGTTGGCATCAATCACAAATCCGCGCCCGTAGAAGTGCGCGAGCGTCTGGCGTTCACAGACGAGGCGTGCTCAACGGGCCTGCGCTCCCTCGTTGACGGCGCCGTAGTCAGGGAAGGTCTGATTGTCTCCACTTGTAACCGGGTGGAAGTGCTTGCGGAGACTGCAAGTGAACGGCTGGGCGACACTGTTGAACGCCTCAACAAATTCCTCAGTCGAGCAGACTCTCTTCCCGGTTCGTTTTTTGAAACACATCTGTATCAGCACACCGACGACGAAGCGATTCGTCACCTCTTCCGCGTAACTTCTTCGCTCGATTCAATGGTCGTGGGCGAACCGCAGGTATTGGGCCAGGTGCGTAAGGCTTATTCGATTGCGCTGGAAGCTGGTACCGCAGGACGAATATTGAACCGTTTGGTGCACCAGGCCTTCCGCGTTGCCAAGCGTGTTCGCACTGAAACCGGCATCGGCGCAAACGCCGTTTCGATCAGCTACATGGCTGTGGAACTTGGCAAGAAGATCTTCAACTCTTTAGAAGGGCATACGGCGCTTTTGATAGGCGCAGGCGAGATGGCCGAACTGTCCGCTCGTCACCTGCTGAGCGCCGGCGTATCGCGCGTGCTGCTTGCTAACCGGACTGGAGAGCGGGCTGAGCGGCTGGCAACGGAATTGGGCGGAGAGACAATTAGCTTCGACGCCCTTTCTGACTACCTGGCCGAAGCAGACATCATTATTGTTTCGACGACCGCCGATAAGTACCTCATCACCGAACAAATGGCCCGTGAGGCACTGAGCAAGCGTCGCAACCGGCCGTCCTTCTTCATCGATATCAGCGTCCCACGAAATATCGATCCGGCAGTTGGCAAAATTCCCAACGTT
Organism: Pyrinomonadaceae bacterium; assembly: GCA_031365545.1. Taxonomy (GTDB): domain Bacteria; phylum Acidobacteriota; class Blastocatellia; order Pyrinomonadales; family Pyrinomonadaceae; genus PSRF01. Next base: position 5,567 of record JANLYH010000131.1, read on the forward strand.
TTTGTTTTCGACATCGACGACTTGGAATCAGTCATTTCGTCAAATATTCGCGAGCGCGAACGCGAGGCCGAACGTGCCGAGTTAATAGTCGAATCGGAAATCATGCAGTTTCAGCAGACGCTGCGGGTGCTGGATATTGGTCCGACCATCGGAGCGCTGCGAAACAAGCTGCAGGATATCGCCCGGCTGGAACTAACGCGGCAGCGCAATCGACTTGGCCCGCTGACTGCCGAACAGGAAACTGCAATTGAAGCCTTGTTGGTATCCACCGTCAACAAAATCTCCCATCCGCTTTTAACCCACATGCGACGGTCTTACGGCGCCAGCGACGCCGAAACCATCCAGGCGTGGCGCGACATCTTCGGCCTCGAAGAATAGTTTACTTCCTCGAAAGCACTCATGAAGGAACAACTCGTAATCGGTTCTCGTGGTTCGAAGCTCGCGCTAACGCAAGCCGGAATGATTAAGACCGCACTCGAACTCCTTGCGCCCGCGCTCGAAGTTCGCATCGAGATCATCCAGACTTCGGGAGACAGCAATAGCGAACCATTAGCAGCCATCGGCGGCAAGGGAGTTTTCACTAAGGAACTCGAAGAGGCGCTGCTCGACAGGCGCATCGATCTTGCCGTCCATTCGTTGAAAGACTTGCCAACGGTGATTCCCGAGCAGCTAGTCATCGCTGCTATTTGCAAACGCGAAGATCCCCGCGATGCGCTGGTCCTGCATCCTAAGCTGAAACGACCGCAAGCTTCGGTCCGGGCACTGCCGCCAAATGCGGTCGTCGGAACGTCGAGCCCACGGCGCCTGGCGCAGTTGAAACACCTGCGCAGCGATTTGGTGATCAAAGAGCTGCGAGGAAATGTAGATACTCGTCTGCGGAAGCTTGATGAAGGCGACTACGACGCACTGATTCTCGCGTCTGCCGGTCTACGCCGGCTCGGCCTGGAGAACCGGATCAACGCGCCCCTGGCCGCCACTGAAATGCTTCCGGCCGTTGGCCAGGGTGCGTTGGCGATCGAAATGCGGGCGGACTACGACGCAATCGCTGTCGTCAACAAACTCAACCACAAGTTTACAAGTCTCGCCTGCACCGCCGAACGCGCATTTCTCCGGAGTCTGGGCGGTGGCTGCCAGTTGCCGATTGCAGCGTACGCGGTGGTGCGCGACAAGCGCATCAGGCTTGAAGGCCTGGTCGCGGACCCGGAGGGAAAACAAATCGTTAGAGAGCGCATTGTTGGAGGTTTGGAAGAGGCCGAGGAACTCGGTATCCGGCTGGGACAACAAATGCTGTTGCGCGGCGCCGGAGCTTTGCTGGAATAAGTTTGTCCTACCAGGTCCTTTTACTCCTTTGCTCCAAGTTGGGCTGAGTTATCAAATAGCTTGAAACCATGACGTCGTCGAGAACCACAGAACCAACCCTTTCGCCGCTCGCCGATCGGATCGTGGTAATTACTCGTGCCCAGGATCAGTCTGAAGACTTTGTTTCGGAACTTGAACGATACGGCGCCAAGGTGCTTCTCTGTCCGACAATAGAAATCTGCGAACTCGAAACTTACGAACGTTTGGACGAAGCTATCGAGCATCTCTACGGCTACGATTGGGTTATTTTCACCAGCGTTAACGGCGTCGAATATTTCTTCCGGCGGCTTGAAATGGTAAATCGCAATGCGAGCGATCTGGACGAACTCAAAACCTGCGCGATTGGCGATGCAACTGCTGCGAGACTGCGCGATCTTCATGTTCACGTGGATCTGATTCCCGAAGAGTTTCGGGCCGAAGGCATATTCAGCTCGCTCGAACGTTTTGTTGGTGGAACGGCAGGCCTGAATGGGTTAAATGTATTGATACCACGCGCCTCGGTTGCCAGGGATTATCTGCCAAAAGCTCTGGAACAGGCTGGCGCTCGCGTGGACGTTGTTCCGGCATATCGCACCGCGCTTCCCGCCAACCTCGATCGCGGGCGCGTTGCGGCAATGCTTTCCGGCAGCGCTGACTGCATCGCGTTTACAAGTTCTTCAACTGTCAGAAACCTGGCACAACTTTTCGACACTCAGGATTTGAGTGCGACGCTGGCGGGAGTTGTCGTTGCCTGTATCGGCGACATCACCGCGACCACCGCCAAAGAGTTTGGCTTGCACGTGAAAATCCAGCCCCAACACTCTACCATCCCGTCACTTGCCGAAGCGATTGCCACGTATTTTTCTAACAACGATAAATAGCGCCGTGGTATTGTCAGAGTAGGACAAACATTCCTGTCTGTCCGCCTTTGATTGCCAACGCCAACGGGCGAACCTTATGTCAACGGAATTTCCGCCACCCGAACTAACCGAAGCGCAACGCGAGATTGAAGTCCTGCGACGGCAACTGCTCGATCGCGGCGCGTTTGGCGAGCTGGTTGGAAACTCCGCGCCGATGCGCGAAATCTATTCTCTCGTCGAACAGGTTGCTTCATCATCCGCTTCCGTTCTCATCACCGGCGAATCCGGAACCGGAAAAGAACTGGTCGCCCGCACAATTCATCAGCTCAGCCCGCGCCGGGCCAAGCCATTCATCGGCATCAACTGCTCGGCTATCCCCGAAAGTCTGATGGAGTCGGAACTCTTCGGACACGAAAAGGGCGCCTTCACTGGCGCCGCTACGAGACGGGCAGGATGTTTTGAGTTAGCCGACGGCGGCACGTTGTTGCTGGACGAAATAGCGGAGATGCCGGCGGCATTGCAGTCGAAGCTGTTGCGGGTTATCGAAGAACGAGTTGTTCGCCGTATAGGAAGTCGCCATGAAATTGCGGTCGATGTCCGACTGCTTGCCGCAACTAATCAGGATCCGCAGACCGCGGTGATGAAAGGAAGCCTGCGCGATGATCTACTTTATCGCATCAACGTGTTTCGCATTCAATTGCCGTCGCTGAAAGACCGCAAAGAAGACATTCCGCTGCTGGCCCAGTATCTCGTTACCAGCCTGGCACAGAAACACGCGCGGCCGGCGCGCTTTCTAAGTCCCGCCGCCCTGTCGGCGTTGCAGTTTCATGCCTGGCCCGGTAACGTCCGCGAACTGCGGAACGTGATCGAACGCGCAGTAGTTATCTGCTCCGGCGAACAGGTGGAACGACATCATTTCGCTCCTTACCCAATTGACCAGCGCGAGCGGCTCAGGGAAGAAGACACGATAACGTTTCCGGTAGGGACGCCCATTGAAGAGGTTGAGCGCCAGATGATCATCCGCACGATCAAGAAGACGAAGAACAACAAAACCCGCGCTGCGGAACTACTCGGCATCAGTCTCAAAACGCTTCACAATAAACTGAACCTCTACCGCGAGCGCGGCCAGATCGATGAAGAGTGACGGGTCTTCAACTGATCCAAACTACGAGCAGCAGCTCGGGGCCGTCGCCCCAAGCAAAGGCCCAAAGCCCCGTGTCGACTCGCTCTGAGGATAGAACATGAAGATTACTATCGGCCTATTCCTTCTATTCATGCTGCCGGTTACGGCTCATCAACAACCACGAAAACAGCAATCAATTGAATTCACAAGGGACAATCCCTCTGCTCTGATTTCAACCAATTCATCTCAGTACGCCATCTTTGGTTTGAAGCTCGGGATGTCGCCCGCTCAGGTGGGAAGTGTCCTGAGTCAGCACAAGATGCTGGTAGCCGAACGAGATCGATCCTCAAGAATTTATGTCTACGACCGAGGCCCCCGCGGAACGAAAGGCAAGGTGATCTTGTACCTGATTTGGGAACCTGATCGGGCAAAGTTGGGACGGATTACGGTTTTTGCTGACTGCTCCAGGTATCTTAAGTCAAATGTTGCGCGCCTGTTGACGTCTGAGGCGCTCAGTGATTCATCAGCTTTCAAGCAAACTTTTATCGGCAACGCTGACCGATCAGATATAACGCTCGATATCGCTTCAATTGATCTAAAGAACACTACCTATTATTACGACAAGATTGGCATTGAAGTAACTCTCGTCCACCTTAGCGGTCACGAAGAACATGTCGTCTTTGCACTAGTCGCGAAAGACCATGAGTAAGAACCTCTGCGAGACGGCTTTGGCGATCCTTCCATTTTTGCTCGCGCTTCGCCAGCTGTAGTGGACGCTTGCACACAGTCACTGCGAATGATATTCATCCCCGCAATGTCAGTGCTACTCTTCTTTATTGACGGCTTGGGTATTGGCGCGCGCGGGGAGTTTAATCCCCTTGATGGTCTTGTCGACGCTGAGCCATTGGCAGTTTTCCGCGATGAGGACCTAACCACGATCTACGATGGGATCGTTGTTCCTACTGACCCTTGCCTCGGAATTGATGGCCGGCCGCAGAGCGCTTCCGGACAGACGACGATACTTACGGGCGTCAACGCGCCGGCACTGCTCGGTTATCACAAGCAAGGCTTTCCCAATGCTGCCATGCTTGAAATCATTCGCGACCACTCAATCTTCCTGCAACTGACTCGCGCCGGCATCACACCAATCACATTTGCGAATACCTACACGCAGAGGTTTTTCGACGAGCGGCCGCGCTGGGTTTCCGCCACGACCGCAGCGGTTGAAGCAGCGGACCTGCGCTTCCGAACCGTATCTGATCTTGTCTCCGGGCGCGCCGTTTATCAGGACTTCACTAATGCCATGCTCATCGAGCGTGGCGAGGATGTCAGCCTCCGAACCCCTGACGACGCTGCGGCCGTGCTCGCAAGGATTGCCGCCGACCATCGGTTTACGCTTTACGAATACTTCATCACTGACAAAGTGGGCCATGCGCAGGACATGGAAAAAGCACGAGCAGTTCTGACAAATCTAGCGCGGCTGATCCGAGGAGTATTAAAGAGAATTGATTTGCAGCGCACTTCCGTTATACTCACCAGCGATCACGGCAACATCGAAGACCTTTCGTCGCGCAGTCACACGTTGAATCCAGTCCCAACGATCGTTTGGGGGGCTAACAAAGAACGGATCGCGGCTCGAATCAAGAATCTCGCGGACATCACACCGGCAATAGTTGAAACCTTGACTGAGAAGGCGGCGGCGCACCCATGACCTCAGAAGAGCAATCAAACACCCAACCTATCCAGAATCTCGAAAAAAACAATCCGCGCGAAGTTTTCGGTTGGAAGATGTACGACTGGGCAAATTCCGCCTTCTACACGACTGTGGTTGGCGCGCTGTTTAGCCCGTACATCACGCGTCTGGCCCAGGCGGCGGTTGGCAAGGGCGGCACAGTACTGAACCTGGGTTTTCTCGGTTCAGTCACCGCCGAGTCATTCCCGACGTTATGTGTCTCGGCGTCGGTGGGCGTTCAGGTGTTGTTCCTGCCAATACTGGGCTCCCTGGGTGACTACTCAAACCTCAAGAAGCGCTTGATGGCCGTTTTCTGCTACACCGCGGTCATAGCCAATGCCTTACTCTTCTTCATCACCGGAAACCTATACCTGCTGGGCGGTCTCCTGTTCATCATCTCCAACGTTTGCTTTGGCGCCTCAATAGTTTTCTACAACGCCTTCCTCGGGGAGATAACTACCGAGGACCAACGCGACAAAGTTTCCAGTCGCGGCTTTGCCTACGGATACTTTGGCGGTGGACTTCTTTTGGCACTCAATCTTGTATTAGTGCTCGGCGCGGAGAGGATCGGCATCTCGGCGGGAATGGCTGTGAGGCTATCTTTTCTTTCCGCTGCTATCTGGTGGGGCGCCTTCGCAATCATTACCTTTAAGTTTCTGAAGACTCGCGAGGCCACCAAACAATTGCCACCCGGTCAAAGCTACCTCACGGCCGGGTTTACCGAACTGCGCTCAACTTTCAAGGAACTGAGAAGGTTGCCGCATACGCTTAAGTATCTGATCGTTTACTTGATCTATAACGACGGCATTCAAACAGTGATCTTCGCCTCAAGTGTTTTTCTTGAACAGGAACTTTTCAAGGGGCCCAATCCGACGTTTTTGTTGTCCATCTTCCTGGTAGTGCAGTTTGTCGCTGTAATCGGGGCCCTGCTCTTCGAGCGTCTCGCCTACCTCATCAAAACGAAGAACGCGATCCTGGTCTCGTTGTTTCTCTGGGCCGGCGTCGTCGTCTACGCGTATGGGTTCCTGCATACGACTTACCAGGCGTGGGTCATGGCGATCGTTATTGCGATTGTTCTGGGCGGCTCGCAGGCACTATCGCGCTCGCTGTTTTCACTCATGATTCCGAAAGGCCGTGAAGCTTCCTTCTTCGGAATCTATGAAGTGTCCGAGCGTGGCACCTCATGGATGGGTCCGCTGCTATTTAGTATTGTGGTAGCCCGGACCGGTTCCTACCGGCAGGCGCTACTTTCTCTGATCTTCTTCTTTGTGGTTGGTCTGGTAGGTCTGTTCTTTACTAACACGGACCGAGCAGTGCACGAGGCAGGGAATCTTGAACCGTGGGAAGCTGCGGGTGGTTAACCCTCAACCAGCAGCTTTTCTTTTTTCGGACGCCGCGGATTTTTCAATGCATTCGCGCGAACAATAAATTGGCTGTCCCCCGCCCTTTCCAATAACCCGCTCCGTTGGTATCCAGGTTCCGCAGCCAACACAACGAACCAGCTTGCCAACGGATTTTCCCGTCGCACCCTGCGACGCTCCGCCTGTCGTCGACGGCGAATCGTTCAGCGTTCTGGCGACACCGCCGAAAAGTTTTTTAATGATCTGGATGTAGGGATAGATGCGGGAATACAAAAGGAGCAGCAGAAGCGTCAACAGCGCTGCGATCACGAGAACTTTCAAAACTGTCTCCCGGCTCTCAAGCTCTAGTTCTTATCTTCGCTCGATTTACCACTTCCAGGTGCATAGTTGATATCAGCGTTTCGCCGCCGCGGTGCCGGATCAGTTGATCTCCGCCGCGGGGTTGAGTCGCGGTTGCGACGGTCCACGCTCCCGGGGGGCAGCCCCTTGCCGTGCACAGCCTCTTCCAAAATGCGCGTGATTTCCTGCGAGAGCGTGCGATGCTCGGCGGCAGCGCGCCGCCGCAACGACTCTTTCAGGTGGTTGGGCACGTACGCACCGATAAAAACTCCCTTACGATTAGCCATTTCTAGGGGCCTCTCTTTCAGCGTCTTTTTCTGTAAAGCCTGTGAAGCTCTGGAATGTGTTTGCCCAGCGAAGTCGAACAGGTCTATAAGCCGAATTCTGTATCTCGATGATTTCGCATCGAGATGGCGATCATTCATCTAGTCCAACTGTTGCCAGATTGGATCAAGCGATCTACCCGGAGGTCGTAGCAGCTCTTGAAATCTCATTACTGAGATCTCAGATTTGAGATGAATCTCAAACCAAACCACTTCGGGCGAGCAGCCCTGTTGACGCCTCCCTATTTGATCTTGCACTGCGAGGAGTTTGCCTGGCCGCATGTGTCACCACACACGCCGGTGCGCTCTTACTTTAAGCCCGTGAGGGCCGCACCATTTCACCCATCACCCTTTGAGATCTCAGATCTGAGATCTCAAAAGGGCTGGTTTATTTTCTGTTGCACTTGTCGTCGCCCGGTTTTAACCGGGCGCCCCGCCGTTAGCGGGCTCGCTGCCCTGTAGTGTTCGGACTTTCCTCTCCTGGACCGAAACTCAAGCCTGTTTAATTCAGATGTAATCCGAAAAATGAAGGATTTGAGCGATTAGATTCCAGCAGCGACCGCCCGACTTGTTCCACTTTGCTGAGCGACTTCAGTATACCAAGCCGTGTTCAACCCGTACAGCCGATCAGTAGAACTCTTTAAACCGAGCATGGCGGGAATGTCTGAAAGGACTAGCCGAAGTATTTAAAGCCCACCCGCAGCCCGTCGAGCAGTTTTGGCGAACTGGTCAGCGCGAGAGCAATCGACGACACTGAATGCGAGAGCGCCAGCGCAAAAAGATTTGGTTGCCGTTGATAAACGGTAGCCCAAACCAAACCGCCGACGAAAGTCAAAATCGCGAGCAAGGGATTCGGTAAGTGCAGCGCCCCAAAGATGGCTGCTACGAGCACGATGCTTTTGAGCCCGCTCCCAAGTGCCAACTGCGCCCGGCGATTTATGAATCCGTTAAGCACATATTGCTGAAAGAGAGCCCACAGCGGCAACACGAAAAACCGGTTACGCCACGGCGCTACCGATAACGAGTGACTGCTAAACCATCCCAGAGCGATCACCAGAGCGACGACTCCCACTGTCGGCAGCCAGAGGAGACGACCTGCGGCCATTAGATTGTCTGTGCGAAACCCAACATCCCGTAGCCCCTCGCCACGTTCTCGATGTGAGAAGATAATCAAACCCAGCGCCAGCAAAACTGGAATAAGAGTGATGACCTTGCTGCTACCGGCAAACGAGAGCGCGACCCATTCCGCGATCAGGCAAGAGGTAACGACGGATGCGATTTCCCACCACGCCAGGCCCCTGCTTAAAGCTGGGCCGGCAAGGCCGATGCTAACTTCTGCTGGTGACGACTCTTTCATCGGTTCACTGTGAAGGCAGCTGGCTCAGGATTCCGTTCTCATCGACGAAGAAAACTATGCCATCGCCTACCAGCTGCAGAGACTTGCGCGCGCCGGCGCCGCTGTCGTGGACGGCGTAGACTCTGGCCTCATGGTAACGCGGGCTCAGTGACGTAAGCCGAAACGTGTAGCCGTGCCACGGGTCACGCGCCCATCCGGCAGCCGCAACGTCGGGCCGCAACTGATTTGCAATTCCGTCAGTAACAAAGTTTCCATCAACAAACAGTTGCACCTCGACACGCTCCCACGGTTCTCCGTTATTAACTACCCAACCCGAGATGCCCGAGCTCGTGACTTCTCCCCAACCGTGGAAGTAAGGCGGCAGAATAGTCATGAAACTAAACACCGCCAGGCCGCCAACGAGAAGCGTTTCGAGGATCGATTTCCCGATCAGTAGGTGGACCAGTCTGGCGGATGGAATATTCATCACTTTTCGAGGCGCGTCATTGTAACGCAAACTTGTGCATGAGTGGGGGATTGGGTGATGGTGTCCTAATTTCAGGTTTCTCTGAAATCTTGACTGATTTCAGCAAAAAGGGCGGCTCGCAAAAGCCGCCCCGTGCCAATTTTAGTTTGGAATTGGATTCAGTTACCGCTCGTAATCTCGATACGGTCACCCTTCCGTAAAACTGGGTCCGCAATCTTACCGGCCTGAATTTTACGCAGGTTGAATTCTTCCGAGGTTAGTCTGCCGTCAAGCCCTTGTCGTGAGACTCTGACCTTTGCACCGGCGCTGCTCGTCGTTCCAC
>JANLYH010000211.1:0-7968 GCA_031365545.1 Pyrinomonadaceae bacterium
CGAAAGCTAATGCCAGTTTGGGTCGCTCGGCAAATCGCATGATCGCGACTTGTGACTTTTCACCAAACTGTCCAAACAACGCGAGCGCCGCTTCGCGTTGCTGATTCATGATCTCGCGCAGACTGCCCGATTGGTCCAGCGCAAAGACCAGCGAAACACGATCCGCGCCCCGGTACAGATACAGTCCGGTAGTCGCGTTGTCTTCGTCTTTAATGGTTAAGTCGTTTTCAGTTAGTCCGGCAACGGCTTGCCCGCGTTTGTCGCGGACGCGAATCGGAAAGACAACCAGCCGAGTGTCGATGCGGACGACATCATCCGCAGCCATTGGTTCCTGAGCGTTTGTATCTTGAGGTGCAATGAATGCCACGATGGCGCTCAGAAGCAGCACACACTTCAGCGCCGGCAAGCTACAAACTGCAGACCTAAGCATCAGTTTTGCGGGCGACGTTACGAAAGGTAGGGACATGCCGCCGTTCGGCTACACAAAAAAGCGGCCGAGAAGCAGAATGCTCAGGAGTACGATTATCGTAATAACGATGATCTTAACCAGGCTCATAGCAATTCCTCAGGTGGTTAAGGGCTAACCGGGAACAAACACTCGATGGACGACATTCTAGGCCTTGGCATGAAAAACTGTCAATGAAACCCGGCAAAAATTGGGGTCGTTGGACAAAGGAGCCGAGCGGCGCTTTGACCGCCCGGCTCGCGTCAATTTCGGGTCTTTTACTTGAACCTGAGCGCTAATTTGCCGCTGAACAGGCGCGGATAACCCACATGCGTCCCGCTAAAAACAGACTCGAAGTTGTAAAGGAACAACTGGTTTGTCAGATTCTGCACGTCGAACTGCACATTCATCGAGACGCGTTCCTTTTGCAGCAGGTCAGCACCAATTGAGAAATCAAAAATCGTCCTGGGCCGCACACGTCCTCTCTGAAAGTCGATCTCGTTGTACAGACGCGGGTCGAAACCTTCAGCAACGAAGTCGGCGAGCGTCGTGCCTGGCGCCACGTCCGTCGGCACTCCGGAATCGTAACGACCATTGAAGATCGCGTAGATACCTGACGGCCGGTGGTTGTAACTCACCTGGAACTGCGCTTCGTTGCGCTGATCGTGATCGTTGGCAAATTTCAGCCCGGGAACAAAAAGATCATGCGTGTCTTCGCCGAGGAAAAGCCCGCCGTTGATCGGCGTCACGCCGTAAGCGCGAGCGTTGGCGTAGGAGAAGAACCCGCGGAGTCCATGAATGTCGGTCGACTCAAGTTTAAGTTCCTCGCCCGTCACTCGTCCCGCCGAAATTGCAATGGGAAATATCACGCCAGTTTCGAAAAACTGATCCTTGTCTGAGAAGTTTTGAATCCGCTTTTGATAGACGGTCATGTTCGCGCGCAGGTAGCGCGATAGCGTCTGCTGCACCCCAATCTCGAAAGCATGTTCCTTGTCAGGCAGGATCGGCTTGACCGTTGTCACTCCCTGAAGCACGGCCAGCGGCGAGATGGCTGCGGCTTGCGCCGAACTTGCCAACAGCAGGTTCTCGGCCGGTGGCGGTTGAAAGAAGCGATTGTAAGAAGCCCTGAAGGTTGTCTGAGTCTTCGGAATGTAATAAGCGATCGCCAGTCTCGGGCTTAGGGCCTGTTCGCTAATCAGGACCTTGTAGTTGTCGTAACGAATGCCGAGATCGAGAGTCAGATTTTTGGCGATTGCAAAACGATCCTGGACGTAAGCGCTCAGCGTTCGGCCAGTCTTGTTGCCGCTAAAGGCGAACGGATTGGCGGCGTTGAAGTTATTAATCGGATTTGCAAATACATTGCCGTTTTCGTCTACGAGATTAGCGAAGGGGACGGTTGGATAAAAACTAAAGTGTTCGGCGAGCGGCGAGATAGTAAATTGGCCGCCAAACTTAATATTGTGGCTGCCGCGCGTTAAGGTTATCGAGCCCAGCCCGCCATAATTATTCAGCGTGCGATTTTGAAAAGCAGCGACCGGTGTCGACTGCGCGTTGCTCGTCAACTTTGCTTCGCTGCCACGATGGAAAAAAGAGAGTTGCGCGATCGCGTTGGGCGAAAAGATGTGCTGGTAACTTATGTTCTGGGAATTGTCGCGCAGCTTTTGCCGTTGGTCCTGTCTGGCCAATTCCTGCGCGACTCGATTCGGTACTTGAAAGTTTGAACCGCCAAAGGTGAACACCCCACGCAAGCTATTGTTTGGGTCAAACTCGTAATCGAGCCGGAAGAAGCCTTTGCCGGTGCGGCCGAAGTTGTGAAAGTTATCCAGCGTCGGCGGATCCAGGTAGCGTTGAGACGTGCTCGCCGAAAGGTTAGTTAAGAAACCAAACCTCTTTGTATGAGTCGCAAAATCGGCTGAAATCTCGCCCGTCGAAAAACTTCCGCGAGAGAACGACACGCCGCCCTGTGTTGGACCTTCTAAGCCTGAACGCGTATTGACGTTGATGACTCCGGCAAGCTTGTCGCCAAATTCGGCGGGAATTCCTCCAGTCAAGACTTCAACCGTGCGTAGGGTTCTGGCGTCGAGACTAGTGGAAAAAATCGACGACATATTGTCGGTCACGGGGATACCGTCAACGACGTACTGCACCTGCGACTCGGAACCGCGCGGATGCATGCGACCGTTGTCGTCGGTGACAAAGCCCGGTGTCGAAGCCACCATGGACTCGATCGCGCGTGAAGGCGCTGCGCCTAACGGCCGTTCAAGAATGCTTTGGCTGATGTCATTGTCTGACGAGGTCCGATCAGTTTCGAGCATTGCCGAATTATCGGCAGTGACGGTCACCGCTGCCGTCGCGCCGCTTAAAGACAGCGACAGGTCAAGGCTCGTGGGGATGTTGCTTTCTAAATCAATCGACTCTTCGACGGGCTCGAAGTCAGGCGCCTCGGCGCGGACTTTGTAGGTATTGAAAGGAATGTTAACCAGTTTGAATGAACCTTGCTGGTCCGTTTGCGTGGTCTGATTGTAGCCAGTTACCGGCTGACTAATCGTTACTTTGGCATTGGGCACAAGTGCCCCGGTCGGATCTTTAATCGTACCTTGCACCGTGCCGATGCGTGCTTGAGCGAAGGAAGCTTGCGAGAGAACCGGAAAGAGAAGCAGTAATAATGCGAACCGAAGAACATTTTTGAGAATCATTGAATTACTCCTGGCCTGAACGCCTGACGATTCACGGATCGCTTCCTGTGCTGCTCTCGATTGTTCGAGCTCATTACAGGACGATTCCGCAGCTGATGATGCGGCTACAAAAGCTGGCCACACCTGGCGGGCGGTTTTAGCAGGAGGTTTTGGGAGGTGCGCGGCCAGTTCTCGTTACACTTGCATGAGAACTGGCGAGCAGGGAATGGAACTGAATGAAGCGAGCGCTAACGGCCACCGGAGCCAGGCTCGGCGTCACTGAAAGAACGGTGGCAGAAAAATTCTGATGAAGCTGGCAAATCAGACAGTCGCTACAATTGAGTGAACCGGTGTCGACCGGGCTTTCGGTTGCTGGATCCGAAAAGTGTGCAGGGCTGGTGGCCTTATTTGACCCAGCCAGGTTGCCGTGATTATGAGCGGCTTCGACCGTTGTGCCACAGATTATGAAAGCGAGCAGCAGAATCGACAGCGCGCGCGGAAACGCGTCGCACATCAAATTCAACTTGTCCTGCAGCTTTCTAGTCACGTTTTTTACGGTGTGTTAGAGTCCTGACCTTAATATAGGGATGCCCGCAATCACTGTCAAACCTGGTCTTCGTTCGGTGGTCCATCCGGATTTACGTCGTCGAACCGGCTTTTTCTCGAATCGATTTTTCTTTCGCGCTAACGCACTTCCCATCTCTTCTAGCCCGAAACTAATTATCGTCGCGCTAATCGCGATCGCTGGTGCTGCCGGCGCCGAGGCGCAGACATGGAACGTGCGGTTTGCCGTAGCTTCAACCTCACCTGCCCGAATCCAGGTTAATGTCCAGTTCTCCAAACCAACGGACGTAATCTCGTTTCCGAATGCCTACGGAAGCGCGTTTGGACTCGCTGAGCGAATTGAGAATTTGGCTGGTCGCGATTTGAGCGGCCGGACAATTGTCGTGAAGAAACTTGCGCCGGGAGAGTTTCAGACAAGCGACAAAATCAACCAGATTAGTTATGAGGTGAATCTGAGTGAGCCTACGCCGCCTGCTCAGCAATCGCATGTCTCCTCGCTAACCAGCGAACGCGGCCTGCTCATGCTCTCCGATTTGTTGCCACGATCGCTGAAAGGTAGCGCCGCTTTCTCGTCCGCCCAGATTCAGTTGGAACTTCCCGCCGGCTGGAGCGCGGAGTCGAATGTCGCAAAGCAAACACCCTCAACCTATTTCACCGATCAGCCAGACAAAGCCGTCTTCTTAATTGGGCCGCAGTTGCGGCGCACGGCGCAGGGCATTGGCGCAAAGGAGTTTTCGGTAGTGCTATCGGGCGCTTGGCCCATTGGCGATAAGGATGTTTTGAAGATTGCCGCACAGATCGTTCAGGAGTATTCGAAGCTGACTGGATTTGAGTTGAAACGTGATGCGGTTCTGATGTTGCTGCCGTTTGCGGGGAATGCCACTCCGGCGCGTTGGACTGCCGAGACCCGGGGCAACGCGGTTGTGCTCTTGTTAGGAAGCAAGGGGAACTCTAAACAGGTTAAGTCCCGGCTCGGAATCGTGTTGGCCCACGAACTTTTTCATCTCTGGGTCCCGAACTCGCTGAACCTTGAGGGCGACTATGATTGGTTTTTTGAAGGGTTCACAGTTTATCAGGCGCTGCTGCTGGACCTGCGATTGCATTTGATTTCCTTCCAGGATTACCTTGATACGCTGGCGCGTGTTTACGATTCATATCTGTCGGCGCCGGATCGCGATACGTTATCGTTGCTTGAAGCGTCCGAGCGTCGTTGGTCTACAGCTTCTACGCTCGTTTATGACAAAGCGATGTTGGTGGCGTTTCTTTATGACCTGGAGCTGCGCAGAGTTAGTGTCTGCAAGGCTTCAATTGCCGATGTCTACCGCGACTTATTCGCTTCGCGCTCAGGACACGACGATGGAAACAAGCTTATAATTACATTGTTGAGCGAGAGACAGGGATTGCGGCACCTGGTTGCGAATTATGTCGCTGGAGCCGATCCCCTCGACCTGGCAGTTTGGGTTAGGGATTATGGTTTGCAAGTTAGCCGGACTAATACCGGCACGCAGCTGGTGGTTGATAAGCCCACGAAAGAACAAGCGAGAATTCTGAAATGTCTGGTAAAGAATTAACAACTCCTTGTCATAATTCAATGAATACCAAAACGGCGATTCGATTAATGCTGGCATTAACTGCGCTTGTTTCGCTGGGCGTGGCTCAAGGTTGCAGCACGCTCGCGAAACGAAGCAATACCGGAGTGGTCGTTGCAAGACGAGCTCAGATTCGTAGCTCAACGGCGGTAGTCGCTGCCGATCTTTTGGAGGTTAGTCGCGGCGATACATTGGAAATTCTCGACTTGCAGGATGTGCAGGATCCAACGGACAACAGTAAAAAAGAGCGCTGGCTGCGCGTGCAGGCCCGCGATGACGACAATACCGAGGGCTGGATTGAATCGCGCAACGTCATGCCTGACGACATCTTGAAGAATTCGCAGAAGCTGGCAGACGAAGACAAGAACGTTCCCGCGCAAGCGTCTGGGCAACTACGGGCCAGTTCGAACTTGAGACTTACGCCCGACCGCAGCGGTAACGAAAACATCATGATGCGCCTCGACAGTGGCTCGAGCTTTGAAATAGTCGGCTGGAAGCGCGTGCCTAAGCCGAAGTCCTCTGAAGCAATTGAAACGGACATCGCGCCAAAGGCGGGCAGCGCGCAGCAGGGAACTGCTCGTAGAAACAAAGAGAATCAGGAAGAGAACGAGCCAGAGGAAACCAATGAGCTTTGGTACAAAGTTCGTTTGCCAACTTCAATTTCGCCTGCGCCGGGTGGTTGGATCTATGGAAAGCAGGTGGAACTCGCGGTTCCGAGTGACATTATTTTCTATCGTACCGGGCGCGAGTTTGTGGCGTGGCAACGACTCGACGGTGACTCGTCGGATGTGGCGGCGGCGTCGCCGAAGGACAAAGACGCAGCCAAGGAAGCTAAGCCAGGCAGTTGGGTAATTCTGGAGAAGAGCAGTTCAAATCAGCCGCACACTTTAGACGAACCCGATTTTGATCGCATTTACGTGCTTGGCTACGACAAAAGGGACCAGGAGCATTACACCGCATATCGCAGTCCGGATCTAAAAGGTTTCCTTCCCGCCCGTGTCGAAGGTAGGCCCGACAACAAAACGTTTACCATTCGCGTGCAGGAAGACAACGGACAGGTGAATGACGTGCAGTACACCGTGTATAAAGACGCGCGCGGTTATTTAAAAGTCAGCGCGCCAAGCGTTACGAAAGATAAAGATAAGAAAAAGAAGTAGTCCTGCCTGGGTCAATTCATGAATCTCAAGCGACGGCCGACGATAATTGGCATCGGTGGCCTTACCTCCGAAGTTGGCAAGACAACGCTCTTGTGTAAGCTGCTCGAGACGTTTCCTGGTTGGGAGGCGATAAAGACTACGCGTGGGCACTATCGTTCCTGCGGAAAAGATCCACACACCTGTTGCGTCAGCGATCTGTTATCTGAAGAGCCGGTGGTCCATTCCGGACGCCGGACGACTTACGCTGCTGGAAAAGATACTGGAAAGTATTGGGATGCCGGCGCGGTTAACGTTCATTGGGTCATAGCCACAGACGAACAAGTCGAAGCAGGCATCTACGAAGCACTCAGCCGGGTAACAGCAGAAGGCGTTTTTGTGGAAGGCAACAGTTTTACCGAATTTGTGAAACCAGATTCCTTTGTGCTGGTCGCTAATAGCGAAATGCTCAAGATAAAACCAACTGCCCGGCGCGCATTGGCGCGAGTCGACGCGGTGTACGTGGCCCAGCAGTGCGCGGGGCGCGATGCAGAATTAATAAAAAACCTCCTGCGCACTCTTGATCTTCGTGACGAGGTAAAGTTTTTTGGCGACGATCAGTTTGCTCTGTTGGCAGATTTTCTTCGCGCGCAAATCTCTGCATTGGTACCCAATACAAACAAGCAGTCTGCAGTTAAAAACATCTTAAACTCGGCTGATAACACGGGCCTCATCCCAGCACGCAGGGGTTAGTGAGAAAGTAATTTGCGAGTAGGGTTGACAAGGGATTTTTAGTCTCTATAATGCCCCTTCCCTTTGAAGAGGGAATTGACAGTACGAAATTCAAAGGCACATAAAGGTGTCGCTTTTCTCAGGGAAAAACGAGGAGAATGGCGGCGCTTTTTCTTCGCTAAAATAACATTTTGCGAGCCTTGAGCCTCGCTTGACAGAGTAGGGACTATCAGTTAAAGTCCTCGTTTGCTTGGGGCGAAGTTTTATCGTCTGTACGGCAATCCAAAGACAATTTGGAATCGATCTTTGAAAACTAGATAGAGCGTGTCCATATCAATGAACTTTGAGAGTCAAAACGACGAGCGATAAAGCTCGCGTTCAAAACTCTGCAGAAGAGTCATTATCGGATACTGAACAATAACCAGTACGAGATGATGTTCCAGAGAACAAATTCTAACGAGAGTTTGATCCTGGCTCAGAATCAACGCTGGCGGCGTGCCTCAGACATGCAAGTCGAACGCGAAAGTCCCCTTCGGGGGACAAGTAGAGTGGCGCACGGGTGAGTAACACGTAGGTAATCTACCTTCGGATGGGGAATAACAATCGGAAACGATTGCTAATACCGCATAATGCAGCGGCACCTAATGGTGACAGTTGTTAAAGCGGGGGATCGAAAGACCTCGCGTCTGAAGAGGAGCCTGCGGCGGATTAGCTAGTTGGTAAGGTAATGGCTTACCAAGGCTACGATCCGTAACCGGCCTGAGAGGGCGGTCGGTCACACTGACACTGACATACGGGTCAGACTCCTACGGGAGGCAGCAGTCGGGAAT
>JANLYH010000226.1:0-5437 GCA_031365545.1 Pyrinomonadaceae bacterium
CGCAAGTAGCAGCACACGGCTGCGAGTGATCATATCGCGCATAGACAACCTTCCTCATTTTCTAGCGTGTTGGGGTCCAGCTAAAGCGCTACGTAGCGCTGGAGAGATAAGCATTCGGTGGGATTAGTATATTGGCGAGGATAAAGCGTTGTACAGCCGGGATTTTTCAATTCGCGATTTGTGAGTGAAAAATGACAAATGGAAAATGGACAATGGACAATTCTTTTCCTCCTTGCTGGTTTCGTTTGGCGAGCAGCGCAGCTCCGCGCAATCCCTGCGCGCCGATCCGGCGTTTGCGGAAATACTAAGCTGGACGTGGAACCCGGCCGCTGGTAACCGGCCGCCACGTGAGCGCGTGATGGCCGCGTCACAACCGGAACGCCGCGCCGAGCGCAGCTGCTACGTGGCAGTGAGGAACTTCGTGAGATGAGAACCACAATCACAATCGCCAAACTGTTAGTT
Organism: Pyrinomonadaceae bacterium; assembly: GCA_031365545.1. Lineage (GTDB taxonomy): Bacteria > Acidobacteriota > Blastocatellia > Pyrinomonadales > Pyrinomonadaceae > PSRF01. Next base: position 463 of record JANLYH010000226.1, read on the forward strand.
GCCTTTATAGTTCTGTTACCTGGATTTGCGATACAAGCAACCGCGCAGGAAACAAAACTCAAGTGGTTTGGGCACGCGGCCTTTTCAATCACCACGCCAAACGGCCAGGTCCTGCTGCTTGATCCGTGGATTAAAAATCCTTCCAACCCGGAAGCGAAAGACGGTAAGGATCCATTAGTCGCGCTCGCCCGGGTTGATTACATACTGATCACGCATGGACACCGCGACCACGTTGGCGATGCAGTTGAAATCGCGCGGAAGACCGGCGCCATACTCATCTGTAATTCCGAATTGGCTGCCAATCTGGTTAAGCTGACGGACTTCCCGGGCAAGCAAGCCGAAACCGACAACCTCATGGGTATCGGTGGAGAAATTCAGCTAGCCGGTGGCGAAGTGACAGTGGCCATGACCGCGGCGGTTCATTCAAGCAGCGTCTTCAACCCGAAGGCCGGACCCAACGAGCCCGAACGGGCATACGGCGGTAACCCGGCCGGCTTTGTCATCATGATCAAAAACGGTCCGACAATTTATCACTCGGGCGATACCGCCTACTTCAAAGACATGGAAACGATTGGTGAGAGTTATGCGCCGGATGTCGCGTTGCTGAATATTGGTGGACACTACGGGATGGAAGCGAAGCTGGCGGCCAGGGCGGCGCAATCGGTGCGCGCCAAGCTGGCTATTCCGCAACACTTTGGCACGTTTCCGGGCATCGCCCAAAACGCTGTCGGCTTCGCCGCTGAACTCAAGAAACTGAAAGTGAACTTCTACGAAATGAAACCTGGCGAAACGATCTCATTCCGCGGCCGCCAGATGACAAAAGGCCGATAGACTAACCTACAAATGTGCCTTGAGTGAACGCGCTGGTCGAGGCGGGTGAGACGCCCGCGGTTCCAGTAAAGAGCTGGCTTCGAGCTCTGCAACCCTCTGTCCTCTGACTTCTGCCCTCTGACTTCTGTTCTCTGCCCTCTGCCTTACCTCAGTCGCATCGCCGGGTCGCCAAACAGGATCCAGGTGCGGCGTACATCCGCATCGCCGGTAGTCGCCTTCGCTGCTCGCGACGCGTCGCCCAGCGTCAGCGGCTGCGCGCCGAAGAGCAACCGGTAAAACTCCCGATCGATCGTGTTCTGCCCGCTCGGATCCGTCAAAGTAGTGGAGGCCCAGACTGCCACTGCGCCACCCGGCGACTTCAGCAACGCCTCCGACAAACTATCGTTGTATGCATCCTGGAAGTCGCCGTTGAAGCAAGTCATCATGGTGTACACCGACAAGCGATTCGTGTTTGTCAGCGCCGGCGCATCGTAGTTCGACAGCAACGATGCTCCCGTCCATACGCCATTCGATCCGTGGCCGAAGTAGTTGGCCACGCGCGGCCCCTGGTTGAGACTGGCGATGATCTGGTTGTGTATCGTTGCATCATCCGCGCTGCTGCGATTGATGGTCGCCACCGCCATCCCTGACGGCAACTGATTCCCGACCACACTGCTCGACCCCTCAAACCCGGTATCCGCTACCAGCAGCGCGCCCCGCGTTGGATCGATCGCTGTGTTTTCGTAGCCAATGATCTTGTTCACGAGCGTGTTCGCATCGGCCACCGTCCGCACCGGCAGACGGCCAATAGCCAGGTCAGCCATGCCGTCGCCGTTGAAGTCAGCCAGCCAATCGTCGCTCGCCGTCTCCATCAATGCGGTGTCGATCAACTTCGTCGGCACCAGGTCATTGAGTCCCTGGCGAAAGTAGTTCTTCGGATCGTAGCTGGCATCGCCGGCAAACAAGACGTAATGCGGCTTGCGTGTACAGGCGCTCTGCGCCCGCTCCAGATAGTCGTGAATCGCCTGCGGCGTATGGGTGCCGAAGCTGAACTCGTCGTAAAGGTCTTCGACGTCAACCACCTGCACCACCATTCCCTGATCGCGCCGCAACTGCGCCAACGGCTCAACGCTCGCCTTCAGCGCCGCCGTGGTAATCATCACGTAATCCGCGCCCGCGGTTTGCGAATACCAGGTTGAAGGATCGTTATGCTGCACGGCGTCAACCCCGGCAGCGGAACCATCCGCAAACACCAGCAGCGTATGCGCGTGCCGCAGGTTGGCGCCCTGCACCCGGATATCTGCCGAATAGGTCCCGTTGTTTTCGTTATTCACTCTGATGGTCTGAGTGAGTTCGAGCGCATTGCCGGGCTCTGTGATGTCCACGACGCGCAGGTTGTCGCTGCTAAAGCCGGCCACTCGCAGCGTCGCGTCATTGTCGACACTAACTGCCAACGCGTTCGCGTCAGCCGCGTAGCTGTGCGCATAAGTGAGGCGCAACGTGTCAACCAGGCTGACATCGCTAGCGCCGCCCTGCGAAGTAAACTGCACAGTGTTATTGCCGTTTAGCAATGCCGTAGCCGGCACTGCAAACGACTCGGTTGGATGCCCGGTATTGGCAAAGTTGATGGCGCCCAGATCCACGCCGTTGAAGACGACGCGCACCATATGACTCTCGTTGGTGACACCCTGCAGGCTAACTTCCAACGTGGCCGGTGCCCCGGCGGCAACCGCAGCCGCGTCCAGATTCCTGACCGGCAGCGTCGAGGATACGGTAGTGCCGGTGATGATCTGGCCGAAGAAGTTTTCCGTGTCGCCATTCAGCAGGCTGGAGAAATAGATCATCCGTTCCTTGCGCTCGACGGTGTAGTCGAAGCCGGTCGGACCAGAAGGCGCCGGCAGCGGCAGCGGGTCGCGATAAATCAGGTCCCGAATGCGCGATCCAAACTGCTCCGGATCAACCACCAGGTAATAAGTTTGCGCCGCAGCGGTCGGCGACTCCAGACCATGACCGTAAAACTCGAGGTAGTCGGATGAGGTCAAGTGTACTTCGTCACCCGACTGCTTGATCGGCACGGCCCGGCCGTTTGCATAAAGCTGCAACTGCGGCGCGTTAACGTTTGGATCAAGACCGGCAGCTACCAGTTCCGGCTGCGTAATCCGATACCAACCGGCCTTGCTGACTTTGATCTTGAGGCCTGGCAGCGATTCGACCACGCGCTGCAGCGCGCCTGCATCCGGGTTGTAGATCGACGACTGTGCAAAACTCGCGTGCTGCGCCGCGAAGGCTGCCGGGTAACTTGAAAACTCAACCCCGGAAGCAGCTTGGCGATTCGCATTCATTCCATCGAGCGATAGCGAACGCCCGCGCAACTTCTTACAAGCGCCATTCCCTGCCCGGCATTCCGAAACTGCAATCGGGCCATGCAATGTGCGCGCGCCGTTGAGATCAACATCCTCCAGCCAGTAAGTGACCGCCGACGGCTGACCGCTGACCGCTGCCGTCTGCCGTCCGCCGTTTGCCGTCGGTATTTCGTCGTACCAGGAATAGCTCAACCCGGCCGTCAGGTTCGTTTGCCGGCCGGCGATCAACGCCGAGCCCGCCACCAGCGAAGGCGTGACCTGCGTGCGCTTACCGTTTTGCTCGCGGTAGACGATATAGCCGAGGTTGGCGGCTTCGTAACCGCTCTGCCATTGCAGCATCACTTCGCGATTGTAGTTCGTGGCGGTGAAGTTAATTAGTTTCACTGCCGTCGGCGAATTTGGCTGATTGAAGGACCAGTCGGAAAAAGAGGTCTGTGCCGTAACCAGCGCCGTATGGTTGGAAGTGTTGATAACCGCCGGCACCTGCGTGGCATTGCCGTTGTCAAACTTGTAAGCAACATAGGTAGCTTCTCCACCACCATTTATGTCGCTGGCGAGGTACTGGAAAGTCAGATCAGCCAGGGTGATTCCGTTTTTGCTCAAGCTCCAATAGCGTTCAAGGGCCTGGGAAGTGTTGTTGAAGTCAGGATAAAAAGCATGCACCGCTTTGGCAGTAACATCACCGGTACCGGCGGTTGCGTTAACAGTGACCGGCGAATAGCCGGCGTTACCCACCGCAAATGTAAAGCTTCCGGTCGACGCGTAAATCTTTTTCAAATTGCCGTCGATGTAACTACTCGCTGAGGCCCCGCTCGAACTCGCGGAACCACCTAACGTCAACGTAGTCGCGCCCGTTGTGACGATACCGCTGGTCAGCGTCAGCGTACCGTTTACCTGCGCATTCGCACCCAGGGTTACGCCGGCTGAATTGTTGATGGTGAGATTACTGAGCACCGAAGTGTTCGTGGGAATCTCTGGTCCGGAGGTAACGCCGGTTGAACCGGTGTAATTAACATTAACGGTAGATCCAAAAGTCGGCGCCGCGGAAATGCTCCCCGCCGAGCGATTAATCGTAATGCCGTTTGCGAGATTGAGATCTGTCCCCGTGGTAACTGTAAAGGCGCCGAGCGTGAGCGACAAAGCTCCATTAACGTTTACCTGAGGCCCACCCAGAGTGGGCAGAGTCACACCAGTCGACGAGTTATTGATCGTCAGATTGTTATACGTAAAGCCCTGCGCCGCCATTGTCTGCGCTGCGCCGCCATTGAATTCAATGGTGCTGCCGGTAACGGTGTGCGGACCGCCGCCGCCGGGATTGAAAGTCCCGGCAATCCGCACCGTGCCGCCATTTGGAAATGTGCGCGCGCCGTTGCCGCTGTTGGTTAGGTTGTTGTAATTGAAAGCAGGAATGCTTTGGTTTGTCGCCTTGGTAAAGTCAATCGTATTTCCGGTGATCGTATGTCCGGTCGCGCTTCCCGTGGTGAACGTATCGGCAATGCTGATAGTTCCGCTCGGAAGAATCTTGTTCTGATTGTTGAACGCCAACAGGAAATAGGTCGCAGCGATAACGTGTTGGCCGCTGCTCGCTTGGAAATAATCGACCGTGCCGCTAGCCGCGTTCAGGGCCCCACTGGACACCGAAGTATCGCCGTCTAACTCCAGAATCTTGCCCGAGCCAATCGTCAAGGTGCCGTTAGTCAGCGTCAGCAAGCCGCTCACTACCAACGTGCTGGTGCTGCCACCGAGACTCAGGATCTTGCCGCTCTTATCAACTGTCAGATTTCCAAAGGTCTGTGACGACG
>JANLYH010000061.1:0-5583 GCA_031365545.1 Pyrinomonadaceae bacterium
CGCGTGGCCCGGCGTCGGGAATCTGTTGATAAACTCAATTTACGATCGCGATTACCCGATGATTCAGGGCTTCGTGCTTTTTATGGGTTTGGTTTTCACCTTGCTCAGCGTCGGCGTTGACCTTTCCTATGCCTGGATTGATCCACGCATACGCTACGCAAAAACGAAACGCACTAGCCGATGAATACCGAGCGCGACATTTTCGAAACTGCCACTCCGCAAGCACCGTTTGAACTGGCGAGCCAGGGCGCTAAGAATACTTCGCTACTCGCAGTTGGGCGACCCGGTATCTTCGCTCGTTTGCTGCGTGACTGGGCTGCGATCGTAGGATTCGCCATCGTGTGTCTGCTAGTAGGTCTCGCGCTCGCTGCACCTCTCTTGGCGCCGCACGACCCCGCCGCGCAGCACGTTGCGGAAAGGCTTCAGTCTCCCAGCCTCACATTCCCGCTCGGTACTGATAATCTGGGTCGCTGTCTTTTGAGCCGGCTATTGTTCGGGGCGCGGTTGTCGCTCGGGCTTGCAGGCGTCGCTTCACTGCTCGTGCTGCTCGTGGGCGTCTTTGTGGGAGCGGTGTCAGGCTATGCCGGCGGGTTCCTGGACGCGGTCATCATGCGGGTAGTGGATTTGGTACTAGCCTTTCCCCTGCTCCTGCTGGCCCTCGCGATCACAGGCTTTGTTGGCATAGGGATCGGCAGCGTGCTCATCGGCGTAGTAAGTGTTTGGTGGGCGTCTTACGCACGCATTGTGCGGGGGCTGGTCCTCTCCTTGCGCGAGCGGCCGTTCATCGAAGCCGCGCGCGCCGGTGGCGTGACACCCACCAAAATCATTACTCGCCACGTAATTCCAAATGTGATTCCACCTGTCATCGTGCTCGCTACGTTGGAAATGGGCGGCTTGCTATTGGCCATTTCAGGTCTTAACTTTCTCGGTCTCGGCGTGCAACCGCCGACGGCGGAATGGGGCGCGATGCTCAACGACGGACGCCCCTTTCTCCGCAGCGCGCCGCAACTGATGATCTATCCGGGTCTTGCAATCAGCCTGGCGGTAATGGCATTCAACCTACTGGGAGATGGACTACGAGATGCGCTTGATCCGCGCTTGCATTAGTGAAGCCAGAACAACCTCATGAGGAAACTCATACCGTGATATCCATTGTGTCGCGTCTCTCGGGCCGTTTTCTAATCCGGCGATTGATCCAATCGCTGATCCTGATCCTCATTCTGATCCTTGTTAATTTCCTTCTGATACATCTCGCTCCCGGCGACCCGGTTCATCTGCTCGCCGGACAGAGCGGCGACGAGAAGTATTATGAGTTCATTCGCGCTAAGTTTGGTTTGAATCAATCGCTGGCAAGCCAACTCTGGATCTACCTAACGAGCGTGCTCCGCGGAGACCTGGGATATTCACTCGGCTATCAGCAGCCGGTTCTCGGCGTCATCATCGCGCGCATCCCGGCAACTCTACTGTTGACGATAAGCGCTGTCCTTGTCTCATCCGTCGCTGGAGTGGTCCTCGGAGTTGAAGCCGCGCGCCGGGAAAACTCCTGGACCGATCGCTCGATAAATGCTTTTGCGTTAGTAGGCTACTCGGTGCCATCCTTCTCCGTCGGGCATCTGCTGCTCATCGTGTTTGCACTTCGGCTCGGCCTCTTCCCTACGCAGAATTTGTCGTCGGCCACTCAGGAGATGACGGGACTCGCGTACGGGCTCGACGTGCTCAGTCACCTCGTGTTGCCGGTCACAACTCTTGCCATAGTCTATGTCGCACAGATCATGCGTTTGACTCGCACCTCAATGCTCAACGTGCTCGGTGAAAACTTTGTTATTGCAGCGCGCGCTAAGGGGTTGTCGGAGGGCCGCGTGCTATATGGCCACGCGCTGTGTAATGCGTTATTGCCGATCGTCACAGTTGTGGGACATGACTTTGGGATGTTGTTGAGCGGCGCCGTACTGGTCGAGACAGTCTTCGCCTGGCCCGGCCTCGGCAGGCTAATGCTTGACGCGCTCGCCATGCGCGATTACCCAGTTTTGATGGGCCTTTTCCTGATGATCTCGGTTAGCGTCATTGTCGTGAATTTGATTGTAGACTTGACGTATTCCGCGCTTGATCCGCGCATCCATTACGGCCGAATCAGCAAATGAACCAAGAGACTTTCGAGCAACGCGCACGGCGAAATCTTAACGGCTGGCCCAGCTTCAAAGGCAGGCGCACCATGCTGGTCGCGGTCGTGCTGTTGGCGCTCTTTGCCTTCGCCGCAGTTTTCGCCGAGCAGATTGCGCCGCGTGACCCCCATATGATTTCTGACGAGAGTTTACGCCCACCTTCTGCTGCACATCTTTTTGGCACCGACGATCTGGGACGAGACATCTTCAGCGGCGTGGTTTATGGCTCCAGGGTTTCCCTTGCGATTGGCGTCACCGTCGCAGTGTTAAGTGGACTTATAGGAGTTTTGATTGGACTAACAGCGGGCTACGCCGGCGGACTTGTTGACGATTTATTGATGCGGCTCACGGAGCTTTTCTTGATTCCGCCGCGCTTCTTTCTGGCGCTCGTTATAGCGGCCCTCTTTGGGTCAACCTTTTTCACGCTCATCATCGTATTGAGCGTCACCTACTGGCCAACTACGGCGCGTCTCGTCAGAGCAGAAGTAATGTCACTTAAGGAAAGAAGTTTCGTCGAAGCCGCCCGCGCTATCGGAGCCAGCCCGGCGCGAATATTGTTTCGCACCATCTTACCGAACGCACTCCCGATCATAATTACCAATGTTGTATTGATGGTGGGTGGAGTGATTCTGGTAGAGGCGGCGTTGGAGTTTATCGGCCTTGGAGACAGCAACTACATAAGTTGGGGCTACATGCTGCACAACGGGGAGCATTTTATTCGCGACGCCTGGTGGGTCATGTTCTTTCCGGCCTTGGCCGTCTCACTTTTAGTCCTCGCCTTGAACACAGTCGGCGACGCACTCAACCGCGCGCTTGATCCCAAGTCCAACATCGCGAACCTCGACAAGCCGGCCTGACGCTCAGCGTAGTGCAGTTGGAGGTCGGTAGTTCAGAGTCCAGCCTTTAGGCTGCGTGGTTGCCAATGAAAACCGCAAGCTAAAGCTTGGACTCTGAACTACCGGCCTCACCCTCGATCACTCGTGACGCTCCAGATTTTTCGGCGCCGTCTCTTCATAAGAATTGCCGCAATGACGGCAGCGAGCGCGACGAGCACTAGGAGCACATAGAGCTTCCAACGCGTAAACCTCGCGGCGGATATATGAGCCGAGCGGCCGCCGTCAGCCCACCAGGCGTCCTGCGCGAAATAAATGTTTGATTTCGCGCTCCACGTATACATCCCCTGCAAACCCGCGCGGTATGCGGCGCCGGAGTTGGGCTCGTAAAGCCAGAAGTAAGCTACGTCCTTAACCAGGATGTCCTGCGCCTCAAAGTAATATGCCGCACGCTTTTCCCTGTCCAACTCAGAAGCAGCTAAAGCGAACAACTCGTCAACGCGGGGATTGCGATAGCCCGCACCGTTGGAAAAAGGAATCGGTCCGATGTTTGATGAGACGACCGTCCTTTTGACTCCGATATCCGGGTCGGGACCGTTCTCGAAAGACGCGAAACCTAAATCGAAATCCTTTTTGATATAGACCGCGTCCACTGCCGCGCCAAACTCCATTTGTTGCAGATCGACCGCGATACCGACTTCGCGTAACTGATCGCGCAGGGCCTCGGCTACCTTCGCGTAAGAGGCGGCATGAACGAATTTCAGGTGGAAGCGTGTGCCATCGGCCCCCCGTCGCTGTCCGGCTTCATCGAGCAGTTGATTTGCGAGAGCTACGTTGTGTGCGTACTTCTCCACGTTAGGATTGTAGGCCCAGGCGAGCATGTGTGAGACCGGACCGGTGGCGGCGATACCTTGTCCAAAAAGAAGTTTATCGACCAGGAATTGTTTGTCGATCGCATAGGCGATTGCCCGCCTTACTCGCAAGTCCGAAAGAGGTACACGCGAAAGATTTGGGATAAACGTCTCCACACCTGCAAATCCCTCGCGACCCTTTGTGGTAACAACCACGCCAGGCATATTTTTAAGCCGCGCAATGTCGAGCGGCGGAGCGCCCAGTAGATAGTCAACTTCTCCACGCTCGAACGCGATCGTCGCCAGCGCGCCGGTTGGCATGACTTTGTACACGACGCGATCCAGATAGGGTTTGCCAGCCTTAAAATAGCGCTCGTTCTTAACGAGCGTAAGATGATCGCCCTTCACCCACTCCTGCAACTTAAACGGTCCGCTGCCTATGGGATTTGTGTTGTGCGAATTCGTTAGCGGGTCAGTACCTTCGTACAAGTGCTTCGGCATCACGGGAGCGTTGGTTACGTCAACGAGTTTTAGAAAAGCAGCGTAGGGTTTCTCGAAGATGAACACCACCGTGTGCGGATCGGGAGTATCTATACGACGGAGGTTGTCGCCGATTGAAGTCCGAGTGCGCGAGTGGTACTTCAATAGCAATTGTTCAAACGTAAACCGGACATCTTCGGAGGTCACCGGCACGCCGTCGTGGAACACAGCATTTGGTGCCAGGTAGAAAGTGTAAGTCCGACCATCTGGTGAGACATCCCAGCGCTCAGCTAAGTCGGGAACCGGATTGAGTTCGAAATCGTGAGCCACGAGGCCACTAAAGATGGAACCACAAATTAGATGCACGCCGCCCTGGGTTGTGATCGATGGGTTAAGCCCACCCGGATCGGAAGCGATGGCCACCACCACGCTGCCGCCGTAGATAGGATCTGCCGCGAGCCCAGGCCCGGAGGCCAGAAGCAGGATCGCGCAAAGGCCCACAAGGTCGAGGATCCGGTTCTTCAACAACTTTTTCATTGGTAGATTGTTCAGACGAGTCTGGTGCCTACCCCTTCAAGAGCATCCATCGCATGATACATCGCTTTCGCTTTATAACAATGGACCCCCGCAAAAAGGGGAACGGGCGGAAGCGACCAGGTGGTTTTCCACAATCACCCCCTGCGTACTGTGAGCCCAAATCAAGGCGTGGCGAGATACATCGGACCATCCTGCCACTTTCCGCAATGGAATAAATTGCTTATGGATAAACTTTAGAATAGCTGAAGCACGTTGAATTGGCCTATCGCTTGGCTGAGATACTTGGATGCTCTCCTAAGACTGTTTACAACGGCCGCACAGGACCGGATAGCTCACGCGGGTCCGAAATGGCCCTCGTCAAATTCGTTTCCTTCTTGAAGAAGTATTAGCCTTGGCCGAGGATCAAGAGTAAGGCGAGTAAGCTAAAAAATTCGTTGTCCGCGGCGCTTTCAACTTCACAGAAATGACTCGCAAGATTCAAGAGGGAGTTGCACTAACTAATAATATCTGCCAGAGGTAACATTAAAGAAGTCCCGAAAATTGCGCGCATGGTAATATATGGAAGTATAAGGGTTTACGCCCGCTTGGCTCAGTAGTTAGACCAACCCTCTCAAACTCCCTAACTAAATAACTTACAGTTCCGCTGAAAATGCATTGGGGACTTTTTGGGGACTACCCATTGGCTTGCGGACTATAGACCTGTTCCAGCCTCTTTCCGCT
>JANLYH010000086.1:0-19368 GCA_031365545.1 Pyrinomonadaceae bacterium
CGGTGGTAGTGCCGGTGGTGGCGGCGCCGGCGGCGGCTGGTAGACGTAGGAGGCACCATTGCCTGTCTTATTTATGACGAATGATTTCTGTTAGTATCAGGACTACAAAAACACGATGGCTAAGTCGGTTATCAACGAAGCTCTAAACGGTCTGTTGCGAGATCTACAGACCACGCATGGCGCTAACCTCGTCTAGGTTGTGCTCTACGGTTCAGCAGCCGCAGGCGATCATGTTGAATTGCGTTCCGACTACAACCTGCTGATAACTTTGCAGCGAATTACGCCAGAGGACTTGCGGCTGGCCCAGGCGCCGATGCGCGAATGGCAACGCCTTGGTCATCCCTTGCCGGTCTATTTCACGGCGGCGGAACTCTCAGACGCCGCAGACGTATTTCCGATTGAGTTTCACCAGATGGCAAACGCGCGGATAGTGCTATACGGACAAGATCCTTTCGAGCTCGTGAAACTTTCGGATGCAAATCTCCGCCATCAAACGGAGTACGAACTGCGAAGTAAGTTGATTCAACTCCGTCGCATGTACATTCCCGCTTCGGTTTCCATCGAAAAGCTGTGCGACTTGATGAGCGATAGCCTCGCCAGTTTTGCAGCGCTTTTTCGCGCGGTTCTTATGCTGCATGGGGACGAAGCTCCAGTGGGGAAACCCGATTGCGTTCGCGCGACGGCGCGCCGCTTTGGACTTGACCCCAAACCGTTTGAAACCATCTTTGCGTTTCGCGCCACCAATTACCTGCCCCCTACTGACAAAGAAGCAAACGATATCTTTGCCGCCTACTTGACGCAGATCGACCGCGTTATTCAGGTAGTAGATCAATTTCGAACGAGGAAAGCTTCAGGAGAAATCAAATGACCAGAAGACGAATGTTATTACTAGCCCTAATTGTTTTTGTAGCTGCTACTGCCAGCGGCTGCAGCTATAACACTTTGACAACCAAGCATGAGAACGTAAAAGCCAAGTGGGCAAATGTAGAGACCCAACTGCAGCGTCGTTCCGACCTGCTTAACAACCTGATCGAGACGGCAAAATTGGCGGGCGTGCAGGAGCAGGAGGTTTTCGGCAAGATTGCGGAGGCGCGGTCTAAACTCCTGAATGCGTCGCAACAAGCACCGCAGGGCGAAGGTGGCGACAAGACTCCGGAACAAAAGCAGGCGGTGATTGACGCGGCAAACAGTTTCGGCGGCACCATCGGCCGGTTACTGGTGTTGCAGGAACAATATCCGCAGTTGCGTTCGAATGAAAACTTCTTGAAGGCGCAGGACGAAGTGGTGGGGACTGAAAACCGCATTGCCACCGCGCGTAAGGACTACAACGACGCGACGCAGGACTACAACACAACTCGCGCAAGCTTCCCGACCGTGATCTCTGCAAAGATGTTTGGCTTTAAGGAAGAGCCTTACTTCAAGGCGGAAGCCGGAGCCACCGAGGTTCCGAAAATTGACTCAAACAGCCTGCGACCGAATCCAGCGGCAACGCCGGCAAAGTAGTTCGGGAGCGCACTTCCCAGATACAACTAAGGCCGCCTTTTGGGGCGGCCTTTTGCTTGTCTTTCAAAATTCTCCGTTTAGAAACCGCGGGTGCTGCACATCGCGCAATGGTCGCAGGGCTTGCCACCCGGTTCCCGTTAGTAGGTTTCTCCGGCAAACCTTTTGGCTGCCAAATTAGCATTCTTGCTCAAGAAGTTCGAACAGCAATGCCTCCGAATCTTTAGTCCATGCACCTCCTATTGCGAACCGGTATCGATTGATCAACTTATATGACCCCGGCGGCAATGGCTCATACCAATCAATTAGTCTGAGGGCCACCAGCTCTTCTGTCGCGGCCGGGTTGAGTGTGCCGCCGTGTATGCTGATGGGATGCGGATCTCTTTCTTTCGATTCCAAAAGCTTCGCGATATCTGCACGATAAGGAACGAGTTTGCCATCCCTGTATAGTTGCGGACGATTCTGGTAATAAGGGTCGAGAATAAGAACCCATATCTGGGAATTTGAATTGTTGGTTACCAGAGTCTTGAACAGTGGCTTATTACAGACGTGGGACGGCTCATGTTTTGGTCCGGGTTGAACGTTAATAGGCACCATCCGCAACCTTACCTCTGAGACATCTTGCGAGGATGCTTGCTCGGCTACGTTTTTTCCCTGCAAATTCGGTAACATAAAACTAATTCCGATTAGACTTAAACCAAGAAAAGAAGTTACTGGCGACATAGCAGTTCTCCAACTGGTAACGTATTCGGGGAGATCGCCCGACTCTTTCTGATTGATCCGGAGATTGTGCGACAGTGTTCGGGCAGCTTTAGCAATGAAAGGGTACGCGAGAGATCCATGTTGTTCGCTTTGGGTGAAGCGAGTTTGTGAGTCGTCAGAAACCGCGCGTGCTGCACATCGCGCAATGGTCGCAGGGCTTGCCGCCGGGTTCGACGCTGCACGTCTTTTCCTTTTCGAAATAATCCACAAGTTCGGAGACGACGGCTTCTTCCACTCCAAACTTTTCCAGGCTGGGGTGCGAGAGCGAAGCGTTGACGCCCGCAAGCCAGGGTGAGTGAGTTAAGGGTACCGGACGAGTGTTGCTCGAAAGAGTTGATGAGCTGCTCGATAAACCAAAGTCTGCACGGCCCTCCGTGACGTCCGAACTTACCTTCGCTTCGAGTTGTGCAATTTTTCTCTGCAGTTCGCTGAGGCCGGCACGCACGGCCGCAAGTTCTGAGGTGAGTTCGGGCCTGGGTTGAGCGTGGCGCGTCGTTTGGTTGCGAGCGCCCATTGCAGGATTATTACTTGCTACGCGACGAGCAATTCTCTCCGCAATCTCCCGGGCTTGATCTGATTCCGTGCTCATTTTTGTGGGACAGGCATTCCTGCCTGTCCATTCCTTTGAGTAATCGATGATTGCCGAAGTCGGCTTCCGGACAGACAAGAATATCTGTCTTACTTCAGCAAATCGACGTAATCCACCACTCCAACTATTGCTGAATCGATCGCTGCGCCAGGCTTTCCCGTTGATGCCGTTGACGCGCCCCAACCTTCCTGCACGATCAACACCGTATCACCAACGCCCGCATCAACCGCGTTAAGGGCAATCACCGTCATCGTCGTTTCGTCGCCTTCCGGAGTTACCTGTTGGCAGAGCATGATGCTGGCACCGTCGTAACGATGGTTCTTCGTAGTGGCCACGATGTTTCCGACGACGCGGGCAAGAATCATTACTTGTTCAACCTGATCGCAGGGGTGCTTCCATTGGTCACGTGAGCATCCGAGTCGACGATGCCGATGATGGTGCAATCAGTGGGTGTATCTTCTCGCTTGAAGGGAAAGCTTGCTTCTTTTCCCCGGCACCAGAAAACGAGTTCACCAACTCCGGCCCCAACTGAATCAACTGCAACCATTGGCTTGCCGTTGGGTTCGAGATCTTTGTTCAGAGTTTGTACAACCAGCAGCTTGCGGCCCTCGAGCGAGTCGTTCTTGACGGTTGCGACCACTGTGCCGATAACGCGGGCCAGTTGCATAAATTACGCGTGACTTTCAGAACCAACGTTTCCACTGATGTAACGTTCGACGACGTTGATGAAGACGCTCAAACGTTCATCTGTGCGAACCTGCGAGTCGGTTAGGAGTTTAAGGTTTTCCTCAGTTCGGATCTGGGATCGAGTCAGACTGCCAACGATATCCACCACCCCAAGCAACGCATCGGAAAGTCTCCCTTGCTGCTCTTTCCGCAGTTTAGTCTCCGCTGCCTGAGCTTCACGCATGATCTCCATCTCGGCAGCAAACTTCGCCTGTTGCTCGACGATAAATTCCATCTTCTTATTCATCTCTTCGTTACTGATCAACTCTCCTTCATTACAAGCGGAAGGTGTTCTGTTGAAGCGGATGAAATTCAGAATTCAGCGGTTCATTCGGGTTTCGCGATATCCACCGTGTCGATGACCCCAACGATCGCGGCGTCGACAGGAACATCTTTCATTCCCTGAGCCAAACGCGCGCTCGAGCCCGCCACGACCAGTACTCTTTCGTGATAGCCGGCGCCGACCGTGTCCACTGCCACCACATAACCAGTAGTGTCAGTGCCATCGACGTTAACCGGCCGCACGATAAGCAGCTTTTTGCCAAGGAGGCGCTCGTCTTTCTGCGACGAGACGACGGTTCCCAGAATTCGCGCGATGATCATGCTAGCTGCGGTTACCGATCGGAAGAGCGTCGTCCACACTGCCATGGGGACGAGGAATCACATGGACGCTGACCAACTCGCCGACGCGACGCGCAGCAGCAGCCCCGGCATCCGTCGCGGCCTTAACAGCAGCAACGTCTCCGCGCACGATCGCCGTAACGAATCCGGCTCCAATTTTCTCGTAGCCAATTAAGGTAACGTTCGCGGCTTTGACCATAGCATCGGCTGCTTCAATCATTGCCACAAGACCTTTGGTTTCAACCATGCCGAGTGCTTCTTGCATTCAGTTGCTCCTCATTTAGTAAATGGTAAATCGTGAATGGTAAATAGTAGTCGACTTTCCGACCATTTACCATTCAGCATTCACCGTTTACCAAATATTGCCAGGTCGGCCCTGAGTCAAAGCTTGAGCCAGCAGTTCGACCAGCTCTTCTCGGGTAAGCGAGATCTTTCCGGACCCATTCGTCGGAGTTGAGTTTGACGAACCTGCGAACGCCGGACGATCGCCCGTGGGACATGACAACTGGGTCTCGTGCAGGTAACCACACGCCTGACAACGCGCGCTCTCACCAAGATAACCGGCCGCCTCGCGCACGTTGATTAATTTTTCAATCGCATCCGCGGGCAAGTTCTTTGAGCCCCCGAGCATGCGCGCCAGGATCGCAATGCGCGCCGTATGCTCCAGCGTCTCCAGCCGATCAAACGCTTGCCAGAGATTCGATCCGTATGCAACCGCACCGTGGTTTGCCATTAACAACGCATTGTGATGTTTCACTAATGGCCGCATTGCTTCCGTCAGCTCGTCTGTTGACGGCGTACCGTAAGCGGCCAGAGGTACACACCCAAGTGTGAGAATCACTTCCGAAAGAATCGGCTGATCGATTGCCAGTCCAGCAACTGCGAAGGCGGTGCCGTGTGGCGGATGCGCGTGACAGACGGCCATAACGTCAGGGCGCTCCTGATAGATCAGCAGATGCATCGCCAGTTCACTCGAGGGCTTCTTCGTCCCCAGCGGGTTGCCGGCGGCGTCGGTCACCGCGAGACACTCTTCGGTCATGCGACCCTTGCAGATCATTGTCGGCGTGGCAACAATCCGGCCGTCATCAAGACGCACGCTAACGTTGCCGTCCGAGGAGACGACGTAGCTGCGCTCATATAACAAGCGGCCAATGTTTACGATTTCACGCCGTGCGGTTTGTTCGTCCATCAGGTTGACCAAAAAGTCGGATTACAATTCGCGCTCGTTTACTCCGCTTAGCTCTTCTGCTTGTGATCTGCGCCTCTGATTTGTCACTGCGCTCATCTGCGGTCGGCCCAGGTAGTAGGAGAGCGACTCCAGAGATGTGGTCAGGTCGACTGTTTTAACCTTCACATCGAGACGCGCAGTGAGTGATGCCGGAGCAAAGTTTAGAACAGCCTTAATTCCCGCCGACATAATCTGGTTGAGTACCTTTTGCGCAACGCGCGCGGGCACCGCAATAACCATCACATCGATCGCTTCATCGCTGACCAGCAACGGCATCTTCTTGACGTCGCTGATAAGAAGCTTGTCCTCGCCAACGCGACGGCCAATCTTCTTTTCGTCGTTATCAAACAGGACCACTACGCTGAAGTTTGATCTACTGAAACCCTTGTAGTTTGCCAGCGCCGTGCCCAATCTTCCGGCCCCCACGATGCCCACGCGGTGTGGCTTATCCAATCCCAGAATCTTCGTTATGTGATCGCGCAGGTCCCCAACGTGATAGCCGACACCCCGCACGCCAAACTCGCCAAAATACCCAAGGTCCTTCCGAATTTGCGCGGAGTTGAGATTAAACTGCTCCGCCAACGCCTTCGACGAGATGCTCTTGATCCCGGCTGCGGAAAGCGTGTTCAGGCAGCGAAGATAGACGCTTAGTCGATTGGTAGTTAATTCTGAAATCTTTTCTGACTTCATTTGAGGGAACCCGGTTCGATGTCCAGTATAGACCCAATGCACACAAGTTTCGAGTTCCGAGTTTCAAGTTCCAAGTTCGGAGCACGGTACATATTGGATCAACGAGAGAAATCGAAACTTGAAACTTGAAACTCTTAGCTTGGATAATCCCTGAGCCATAAACTACAATCGCGCCGTTTCAACCCCTGACATTTCAGAAACTTCGCCAATGATTGCACATTTGTCCGGCATTCTCCTTTCCAAAGAACCCAATTCGGTGATTCTGGATGTTGGCGGAGTTGGTTACGAGGTCACGATACCGGTTTCCACCTTTTACGATTTGGAGGAACCCGGATCGAATGTGAAGTTACGCATCTACACCCACGTGCGTGAAGATGCCTTGCAGCTTTACGGCTTCAAGACACTGCGCGAACGCGAACTCTTCATGCGCTTGATCTCGGTGAGCGGTATTGGGCCCAAACTGGGAATCACTTTGCTCTCCGGAATGAGCGCTGACGAAATGATCGCCTCAATCAGAACTAACAATCTCGGGCGCTTAACCTTGATTCCCGGTGTTGGGCGAAAAACCGCTGAGCGGCTGGTGATGGAACTGCGCGATAAGGTGGCGTCATTATCATCTGCCGAACTTGAAGATGAGTTGGGCGCGGCGACCCCTACCGGCGGGCCACTGGCCACCGAAGACTCCATGCGTTCAGATGTACTCTCCGCTCTTTTGAATTTGGGTTACCAGCGAGGTTCCGCTGAAAAAGCGGTGACCGCGGCGTTCGACGAGGGTGGTGATATTTCGGTGGAGTTGATCTTACGCCGGAGTTTGCGCAAGCTGGCCAAAGTTTAGACGTAAAGCTGTACGAGAATTTATGACAACTGACGGACCAGCACGAGCGCCGCTAAGCGATGATGAACAGCAATTCGAATTGACTGTTCGCCCAAATAAGCTCGCGGACTACATCGGCCAGCGGCAGGTCAAGGAAAACCTTCGCGTCTACATGAAAGCGGCCTTGCATCGGAAGGAAGCTCTCGATCACGTTCTGTTAACCGGCCCGCCGGGACTTGGCAAAACGACGCTCGCCAACATTATCGCGCATGAGATGGCGGCCGTGTTGCATTCAACTGCTGGTCCCTCGATCGAGATCCCCGGCGATCTGGTTGGACAACTGACTAACCTGCAAAAGGGCGACGTGCTCTTCATCGATGAGATCCATCGGCTCAATCCGGCGATTGAAGAAAAGCTTTATCCGGCGATGGAAGATTACGAGTTTGATCTGATGATTGGACAGGGCGTTGTCGCGCGCACCCAGAAAATACGACTGGAGAAGTTTACGCTAATCGGGGCGACCACGCGGCCCGGCCTGCTGACAGCACCGCTGCGCGATCGCTTTGGCATCGCCTTTCATCTGGATTTCTACCCGCCCGAAGACCTGGAAATAATCTGTAAGCGTTCGGCTCACATTCTTAACGTGGAAATAGATGAGGAAGGCGCGCGCGAAATTGCGAAACGCTCTCGTGGAACACCGCGTATTGTTAATCGACTGCTGCGCCGAGTTCGCGACTATGCGCAGGTGGATTACGACGGACGGATAACCCAGGATGTGGCCAAGGACGCGCTTAATCGCATGGAGGTCGACAAGTTTGGACTTGACGAGAGGGATCGCAAGTTTATGTTGACGATCATTGAGAAGTTCGATGGCGGACCGGTCGGCATCGGTACTATCTCAGCTTCCATTCACGAAGAAAAAGACTCAATTGAAGAAATCATTGAGCCTTATCTGATCCAAATCGGTTTTCTCGATCGCACGCGCCGCGGGCGTATGGCCACTCGTCGCGCCTACGAACATTACGGTATAAGTCCCGCCAGTTCCCTCAAGCCAGGCCTGTTCGATTCGCAGTGAAGAATTTGTTACGGTGTAGTCCATCGTTTTCAACCTAGCCGGGTTCCTAAATCATTATGGGCCGATTCTCGTCATTTTCTCGCAGGACATTAGGCGTTCGTAACGCCAGGCCGTGGCGCTCAATGCTTGTTCACTCGCTGCATCAGTTTCATGAAAACGATCTGTTTACCTCCTCGGCAGCAATGAGTTACTTCGGACTGATGGCGCTTTTCCCGGCGTTACTGCTAATGCTGGCGATGAGCAATCGCATCGCCGCCGCCACCGAATTGCTGACCCACGCCGTCGAAGTTTATCCCGGATCCGGAAAATTTCTGCGCGAAACAATCCGTTCGATGTCCTCGGTCGGCACCGGCGCAATTATCACCTGCTTCATCGTCACACTCTGGGCCGGCTCGTGGGTCTTTGCGGTTATTGAGCGAGCTCTGAACCGAATCTGGGGCGCAACCTCGCGCACCTTCTGGCACGGGCGAGCGCTGACAATTGGCATGATTGGCATCGTCGGCGTACTGCTCGCGTTTTCAGTTTTGCTGACTTCGATGGTTCTGCGGCTGCGCGAGATGGCCGTAAGACTTTCGCCGCGCCAGGTCGCGCAGTTTCCGCTCATTCTTTCGGCAGGCAGCGTCTTTTGGCAGCTGGTATTTGCGGTAGCCAGTTTTCTAATAACCGTCACGCTTTTTGTGATCGTTTATCGCTTCATGCCCAAAGCTGAAGTAACCCTGAGCGACACACTGCCCGGGGCCCTGATCGGCGGGCTACTTTGGGAGGCGGCGAAATACGTGTTTGCGTGGGCCCTTACTTATTTCCATTACGATCAGATTTACGGCTCGGTCGGTGCGGTGGTGGCGGTGTTGACGTGGAGTTACGTCTCGAGTTTGATCCTCCTGTTTGGCGCCCAGCTCAGCGCAGTGTTTCACCGCGAGCAACCGCAGCCTCTATTGCCTCTCTCTGCTTAAGATGCTGCTCTCGGAATTTGACTATGACCTTCCCGACGAACTGATCGCGCAACAACCGCTCGAGCAGCGCGACGCCTCACGAATGTTGGTTCTCGATCGTGCCGCGCAAACATGCGAAGACTCCTGGTTTGAGTTTCTACCAAACTACGTGCGTCCAGGAGATGTGGTGGTTGTGAACAACACTCGAGTGTTTCCGGCTCGATTGATTGGCCAGCGCGAACCCTCCGGCGGCCGGGTTGAATTGCTGCTGATTCGGGAAATTGAAACCGGAGTTTGGGAAACTCTGGCGCGGCCGGCGCAAAGACTGAAGTCAGGCGCCCGCATTCGTTTCGGAGCTGGAAGCCTACATGCCATTGTGCTCGAATCGTTAGCAAAAGGCTGCAGAGTTTTAAAATTTGAGACTAACGCAGCATCTGGTCAATCGCTCGAGGACTTACTAAATCAGCACGGCGAAACGCCGCTGCCGCACTACATCCGGCGCCCTTCGGGAATGTCACTAAAAGATAACGAACGCTACCAAACTGTCTTCGCCAATGAGCGAGGAGCGATTGCCGCGCCCACTGCTGGACTACATTTCACGCCCGCAACAATCGCGGCATTACGAGCCCGGGGCGCCCAAGTGGTTGAAATCACTTTGCACGTCGGTTATGGAACATTTGAGCCGGTACGCGTAGACCACATTGAGGAGCATCGAGTTGCATCGGAAGCTTTTCAAATCAGCGAAGAAACCGCCGCGGTAATTAATGAAACTCGGGCGCGGGGTCAACGCGTCATTGCAGTGGGCACAACTACAACGCGCGCGCTGGAATCGTCGGTAAACTCGCAGGGAGTTGTGATGGCGGGCGCAGCAGCAACGGATCTCACGATCACGCCGGGCTACAAGTTTCGGACTACCAACGGACTCTTGACAAACTTTCACTTGCCGCGTTCATCTCTGCTACTACTTGTTTCCGCTTTCGCCGGCCAGGATTTCACGCTTGCTGCATATCGGCACGCGGTTGCGGAGCGCTTTAGGTTTTACAGTTATGGTGACTGTATGTTGGTGCTGTAGTGATCAACAAAACGATGATGCTAGACTATCTGACAACCCCCACGGCATAATTGCTTTTGGATACCCATGGCTGTACTTAAGAAAATCCGTTCGCGCTGGTGGTCACCTGCGGCTGAAGACTTTCAGCCGGATGCGGACCAGTCTGTGCCAGCCGTGCTTGGTCAGCGTTACGATATTCGCCCGCTCTCAATCTCACACCTCGACGAATGCTGGCGGCTTGATCAGCGCTGCTTCGTTGACGGCGAAGCCTACAGTCGGGAAACTTTTGAATACTTGCTGACGGCGCCCGAAGCCGTTTCCTATCGCGCGACCACGACGACTGGTTCAATGGTTGGCTTTGTGGTCGGCCTGATTGAACCCGATCATACCGGACACATCACGACGGTAGGCGTGGCTCCGGATCACCGCCGGCGCCGACTGGCAAAACGTCTCATGGCAGAAGTGGAAAAAGGTTTTAGACGGCGCAATGTACGCATTGTGCGGCTGGAAGTGAGATCGCTCAATATAGCTGCGCAAAAGCTGTATGAAAGCCTGGGGTATGCAGTGACGCAACGCTTGCCGAAATATTATTCAAATGGCGGGGACGGCTTGCTAATGCTCAAATCGCTTGACTCGCTCATCAGCCCTTCCGTAATTCGGTCAGAACCTGCTTAGCAACCGCTTTCAACGTATCAAAGACTCCGGCCCCGTTTGAAGCAACCGCTTCCACAACAGGTTCCTCCTTGCGGCGCAACTCAGCGGCGATTTCCTCCGCTGGAATAATATTTGGAAGGTCGCGTTTGTTGAGTTGCAGTACATACGGGAGCTTCTGTAGATCGTAGCCCTGCGCTTGCAAGTTTTCTTCGAGGTTGTAGAGCGATTCCACATTGGCATCCATTCGCTCTTCTTGCGAATCCGCCACGAAAACGACTCCATCGACGCCTTTCAAAATTAGTTTGCGGGAAGCGTCATAGAATACCTGTCCCGGCACAGTGTACAGATGAAAGCGGGTCTTGAAACCGCGCACGGTGCCAAGCTCCAGCGGCATGAAATCGAAGAACAGAGTGCGGTCGGTTTCGGTCGCCAGGCTGATCAGTTTGCCCCGCGATTGAGGGGCTGTTGATTCGAAAATGTGCTGAAGATTTGTGGTCTTACCACAAAGGCCAGGGCCGTAATACACAATCTTGCAGTTGATTTCTCGGGAGGCGTAGTTGATGAAGGTCATATGCGATTACTCTTCTTGTCACTCATTGGAATAGACTGTCGATGTCTTCATCCGTGATTTCTCCGAAGGCTGAATCCTCAGCGCTGAATTCCTCTTTGCTGATTTCGTCAACCAGCGCGGACAGCTGTTGCGAAACTTGCCGACTTCTGAGCTTTACCAGGCCCAAACTCGAGCGTTCATCAAAAACAATAATAAGGAGGAGTCGGCCGATGACCGAGATATGAATGCTTTCCCGCTCGCCTTCGTGAGATAGCGTCGGAAACTCTTTCTCACCGATCAGTTGAGCCATGCCGCCGGTGGCCGCGACATTGCCGGCGGCCAGCGAGGCCAGGCTGGTCGTGTCAATCGAGCCCACCTCACCCAGAGACGCTATCTCCTGCCCATCCTTGTCCACCAGGAAGACAACTTTGGCATCCGAGTCCAGACGGAGCCGGGCCAGTACGGCCTTAATCTGGTGATACTGCTGCTCTCGGAGCAGTAGAGGCGTGTCTGCCATTGATACAGCTTTCGTTTGAAGTTAAGGGAGGCAAGGACAGTCGGCAGGTCGCGTCGAGAAACCGGGGACCTTCTCAAGTCAAGACGCTGAAGGGAAAGAGTTTTTCGGTTACCTTGTGCTCGCCGTAGCGGCTGGGATTCGTTACCCTAAAGCCGCAAGGCACTGTAGCACAGCCAACAATGTGCTTCAAGTGTTTTGATTTGTTTACCATAAGTCGGCATTGCGCACCGGAAACAGAGTAATTCAGGCGCGCAACTGCTCTTTCCGTTGATTTAGCGGAGAGGCTATGTTACTCTGCCACCGCAACTTCCGGAGCGCTTGGTCCACATTGTCCTTTCATTCTTAACCTTCGAAATGAGCGCAGCCACCAAGAGTTTGAGACGTTCAAGTTCACGCGCAGTCGCGCGTCGTTCTTCGCCCAAGTCTGCGGCAAAGAGGCGTACGACTGGCGCTAAGACAGCACGTCCCAAGGCGAAGAGGGCCGTAGCGAAGAAAGTCGTAGCTCGGAAACCCGCGAAGTCGAAGGCTCCGCTCAAAACCAAGTCCGCGAAAAAGAGTGCAGTCAAAAAGAAAGTCGCTTTAAAGAAAGTCGTTTCAAGGAGAGTCGTCCTGAAGAAGGCTGCGCCTAAGAAAGTTTCCAGGAAGGCAGTCTCACGCAAACCGATCGCGAAGAAACCGACACTACCAAAGCACAGAAAATCTCTCGCACCCAGCGTCAAAAAGACCCAAAAGCTCGCAGCTGTCCGGGCACAACGACCCAACGTCGTGTCGCCACCTCCACCGCGCCAACCAACGGTTGATGAGTCGGCAGCTCTCAAGGCGTTTGAACGCGCACATAAAGAGTTCACTCGTGGTCGCTTCGGCGAAGCTCGCAACCAGTTTCGTGCGTTGCTCGATAAGTATTTCCAGGTTTCAGAAGTCGCTGCTCGCGCACGCACCTATCTCGCAGTTGCAGATGCTCGGCTACGCACCGAAAGCATTCTGCCGCGCGATGCCGACTCGCTCTACGATCGTGGTGTTATCGAGTTGAACCGCGGTGAGTATGTCGCGGCGCAGGAAATGTTTGAACGTGCGCTGAAGCGCGAACCCGAGGCGGCTCATATTCACTACGGTCTTGCGGCGACGCGCGCGCGTCTCGGTTCGGTCGACCTGGCGCTCAAGTCGCTGCAACGAGCTTTGGATCTGCAACCCACACTCCGAGTTCGTGCGCAACACGATCACGATTTGACTGCACTGAGGAACGATCCCGACTTTGACAAACTGGTTTTTCAGCATCAGGTTTAGTTTTCTTCAACGAGTTTGCGCCCAACCGCTCTCTTCCAAGCGACAATACAGTTTCAAAGCCTTCGCCTTTTAGGTATGATTCCGCTGAGCGCGTCTGCCGTGAGGGCCGGTGAGCTTACAGGCACGGAGAATTGAAGTTTGCAGAATTTGTCGGGCAAAAACGGTGGTCTCAACCTGGTCGCACTAGGCGGCGGCACAGGTCTGTCTACTCTGCTTGCTGGTCTGAAGCGCCTGGTGAGCGATGTTCCGGCGGACGATCTTCGGATTGCGAGTTTGTCTGCCATTGTGACGGTGTCTGATGATGGCGGGAGTTCCGGTCGACTACGAGACGAGCTGCAAATGTTGCCTCCCGGTGACATTCGCAATTGCATGATTGCGCTTTCGGAAGATTCAACTCTGCTGTCTCGCTTGTTTCGTTATCGGTTTCGTGGACAAGGGGAACTCGGCGGTCATAGCTTCGGCAATCTGTTTCTGGCGGCGCTAACCGAGGTCACCGGTGATTTCACTGAAGCGGTCAGATTGTCGTCGGAAGTGCTGGCCAGCAAAGGGCACATCTTTCCGGCAACGATCAGTGACGTGCGCCTGGTGGCTGAACTCGAAGATGGCAGCGTCGTGCGTGGCGAAACTCACATCTCCGCGTCACGAGCGCCGATTCGCCGCTTGCGTTTAGAGCCTGAACAATGTTTGCCGTTGCCCGAGGCGTTGAAAGCGATTCGCGCCGCGGACGTCATCACGGTGGGGCCCGGTTCCCTTTATACCAGCATACTGCCCAATCTGCTGGTCGCTCGAGTCGCGGCCGCTATTGGTCAGAGCCCGGCGACAAAAATATTTATTTGCAATTTGATGACCCAGCCGGGAGAGACCGACAACTACACGGCGCGAAAACATCTGGAAACAATCAAGAACTACGCGCCGGAGATTCATTTCGATGGCGTAATCGTCAATGACAAACGAATAACCAAAGAACAGGAGCAGCGCTATGCCCTCGAGGGCGCGCATCAAATCGGAATTGACGACGACGTTTCTGATTTCATCGGCGGTGTGCTTGACCAATCGACCGTGGTTGTTCGTACAAACCTGCTCGAGGACGGCGAAAAGGTGCGGCACGATTCGGCACTCCTGGCGCGCGTTGTACTCGCATGCAGGCAACAAGCTTGTTCACAACCGGCCGTCCCCGCATAACTCATGGAGCCCACTGAGAAAGGCCCTTCGTTGCCACCTCGTCCAACCGATCAGTCGCTCATAATCCTCGTTCTCGCTGCCGGATTAGGAACCAGAATGAAGTCTGCGCGGGCGAAGGTGTTGCACGAACTCGATGGGCGCCCTCTGATTACCTACGTTTGTCGTGCAGCGCAAGCGCTCAACCCGGAAAAGATCTACGTAGTTGTCGGCCATCAGGCCGCCGAAGTTCAACAAGCCGTGCAAACTGAAGTCGGCAATCAGGCCGCTTTCGTTACACAGACTGAGCAACGCGGAACTGGTGATGCGGTAATGGCCGCGCACGCTCAACTGGCAGACAGTGACTCGCTGGTGCTGGTTCTTTCCGGAGACGTGCCTTTGATTCGCGAGGAAACTTTGGCGCAACTCATCGAGCAACATCACAACAGCGGAGCGGTTTGTTCAATCCTGAGCGTCCGCCTCGAGAACCCGAAAGGATATGGCCGCATCGTGCGAAACGAAGAGGAAACGTTCCTCCGCATTGTCGAACAAAAAGACGCCAGTCCGGAGGAACAAAGAGTAAAAGAGATCAACTCCGGAATTTACTGTTTCGACGCGCGCAAATTGTTTGCCGCACTTAAGCGGGTCGAGCCGTCGAACCAGCAAGGTGAATACTATTTAACGGATGTTCCGCAAATACTATTGTCCGATGGCGAGCCGGTTAACGTTTTCCTCCACAACGATGCGCGCGAGGTCTCTGGAATCAATACTCGCGCCGAACTGGCGGAGTTTGAAAATCTCAGGCGGCGTGGAACCATTCGCCGACTGATGATCGACGCCGGTGTCACTTTTATCGATCCTTCAAATGCCTACGTTAGCGGGGAGGCACAAGTCGGGCGCGACTGCGTCATCTATCCGGGCGTTTCAATAGAGGGCCGTTCCGTTATCGGTGAGGGCTGTGAGATTCGCTCCGGAGCCCGCGTCACCAATTCTCGTCTGGGAAACAACGTCGTTATCAAAGATCATTGTGTCGTCATTGATTCCGAGATTGAGTCAAACTGTGCGGTAGGTCCATTCGCCCATCTGCGCATGAATGCGCATCTTGCAGAGGGTTCAGTGGTCGGCAATTTCGTGGAAGTAAAGAAATCACGGCTGGGACGTCGTTCAAAGGTAATGCATCTCAGCTATCTTGGTGACGCGACCATTGGCGAGAACGTCAACATCGGCGCGGGCACCGTCACCTGCAATTACGATGGCAAAGACAAACATCCAACGACTATTGAAGACAACGTGAGGATCGGTTCGGATACAATGTTGGTAGCGCCCGTAACAGTTGGCAATGGCGCGGTAACTGCCGCGGGTTCAGTGGTGACGGAAGATGTGCCGCCCAACACGCTCGTCGCCGGCGTTCCGGCGGTCGTCAAAAAGAAACTTAAGAGCAGTGATGAGTAATGAGTTAAAACGACGGCCGACCGTGGACCGACGACCGTCGGATCGTTGTCAGCCGTCTGCGGTCGTCCCTCGTCGGTCGCTTTAACTCATCACTCATCACTTTGGAGAAACTATGTGCGGAATTGTTGGCTACGTTGGGAACAAGCAGGTTGTGCCGCTAATCATTGACGGGCTGCGCAAGCTGGAGTATCGCGGTTACGATTCCGCCGGCATCGCTGTGGTCAATGAAGGCCACGTGCTGGAAATTCGTCGCGCCGAAGGAAAACTCCGCAACCTCGAGGAAGTTATTCGCCTCAGCCCGCTCGACGGCACCTACGGCATTGGCCATACGCGTTGGGCCACTCATGGCCGGCCCACCGAGGAAAATGCGCATCCCCACCGCGATTGCACCGGACGCATTGTCGTAGTTCACAACGGCATCATCGAAAACTATCTGCAACTCAAAGAGCAACTGCGGAAGACTGATCACCAGTTTGTTACTGAAACCGACACCGAGATCATCGCGCACCTGATCGAAGAGTATTTGAAAGAGGGAAATGACTTCGAAAAGGCCGTGCGCCGCGCGATGCTCGATCTCAAGGGCATCTTCGCGCTCTCGATCATCAATGCCGATGAGCCCGACATGATCATTGCCGTCAGACAAGGGCCTCCAGTAGTCATCGGTTTGGGAGATGGCGAGTTCTTTGTTGCCTCCGATATTCCGCCGATTCTGCAACACACGCGCGACGTCTTCTTTCTTGGCGATGGCGAGATGGCCATCATCAACAAAGACGCAGTGCGTGTTACCGACTTTGAAGCGAACTCCGTTCAGCCGTCCATCCAACGTATTACCTGGGATCCAATCATGGCGGAAAAGGGCGGCTTCAAGCACTTCATGCTCAAAGAGATTTACGAACAACCGCGTTCCGTGCGCGATACCATGCAGGGCCGCATTTCATTGGACACTGGCCGGGTGTTTCTCGACGAGATGAAAAACATCGCCGAGGCCGACTTCAAACGTTTTACGTCCATCAAGATTGCCGCCTGCGGCACTTCCTGGCATGCCGGGTTGGCGGGTAAGTACATGATCGAGCAGCTCGCGCGGGTTCAGGTCGACGTCGACTACGCGTCGGAATTTCGTTATCGCGATCCGGTGATGGATGAGAACACGCTGCTCCTGGTGATCACGCAATCCGGAGAAACAGCGGACACAATCGCGGCACTGCGCGAAGCCCGGGAAATCGGCGCCAAAGTTTTGGCGATCTGCAACGTCAATGGCTCGATGATCACGCGCGAAGCTGATGGAACGATTCTGACCCATGCGGGCCCGGAGATTGGTGTTGCTTCCACGAAGGCTTTTACTTCACAGATGGTCGCGCTCTATTTGCTCGGAATCTATCTCGGCAACCTGCGTGGAACGTTATCGGCCGACGAGGCACAACATCACGCACAGCAACTTGCGGAGTTGCCAGTCAAACTGGAACACCTGCTCAGCGACTCGGACAACATTGAGGAACTCTCCAAGGAGTTCTTCCGCGCCACCGACTTCCTTTACCTCGGCCGCGGCATAAACTTTCCCGTAGCATTGGAAGGCGCTTTGAAACTTAAAGAGATTTCCTACATTCATGCTGAAGGATATCCGGCGGGCGAGATGAAGCACGGTCCCAACGCCTTGATCGACGAACGTCTCCCGGTACTGTTTATCAATACGCGCGAGGAAGGAAATCGTTCGTCTGAGTTGCGCTATGAAAAGACGCATTCGAACATTGTGGAAGTGAAAGCCCGCGAAGGTATTGTAATTTCAGTTTTGACTGAAGGCGATACGATGTCGGCCACTATGTCTGACTACGTAATTAATATCCCGCCGTCAAGCGATCTGCTGTCGCCGATCCTGTCTATTGTTCCGTTGCAGCTCTTGGCCTATCACATTGCTGTGCGTCGCGGCTGCGATGTAGACCAACCACGCAACCTGGCAAAATCAGTGACAGTGGAGTAAGCGTTTCCTTTGACCAGGCCCCCCGCTCTTACTGGGATTAACGAGCGTATTTTCTCGACTGAAAGGCTCTACAGGTGAGAGCGACCGAGCTAGTCAGCGGGCTCTCAGGTGAGGAAGGTGGGCTTGCCCCCGCTCTTGGTTAACCTAAGGAAAGAACCGGCGAGATAGTTCGTGCTATTTTACTTGCGTTCGTTCCGAGTCCAGCAACTTCTTCTTCCGCTCCAGGCCCCAGCGATAGCCACCCAAACTCTTATCTTCGCGAATCACGCGATGGCAAGGAATCACCAGCGCCACCGGATTTGTAGCGCAGGCGCGCGCCACCGCCCGCACCGCTTTTTCCTGGCCGATGGCTTTCGCGACTTCGCTGTAGGAATGCGTCTCTCCGTAGGGTATCGCGCGCAATTGCTCCCAGACTTGTCTCTGAAAAGCCGTCCCGCGAATGTCCAACGGCAAGTTGAGGTGCGGACTCTTCATCTTTAGGTGCTCGACGATCGCCTTTGCGGATGAACGGAGCAGTTTCTCGTCGTGTGAAATCTCGGCTGCCGAAAACTCTTTCCGGAGTTCAGCCTCAAGAGATTCATCCGAGTCGCCCAGCGTCACAGAACACACACCCTTGCCCGTTGCTGCAACCAGCAAACGACCTAACGGCGATTCAACAATGGCATAAGTGATTACAGCTCCGCGTCCACCCTTGCTATAGGTTGCGGGCGTCATTCCAAGTTGAGCAGATGCACTCTCATACAGGCGACTACTGGAACCAAAACCTGCGTCGTATATCGCACTGGTTACGGCCTCGCCTTGGCGCACCCCCTGCTTGAATTTTTTCACCCGCCAGGTTTCTGCGTAGTCCTTCGGTGAAATCCCCATAATGTTTTTAAACGTTCGTTGCAGGTGAAAACTGCTAACACCATGCTGTTTGCTCAACGCGGCCAAGGTCACCGGCTCACCCTGCGACTCTTCAATCATGCGGCACACGCGCTGAACCATCTGCACCTGCGGATCAACTAAACCCACATCGCGCGGATGGCAACGCCGACAGGCGCGGAAACCTTTCTGCTCCGCTTGTGCCGGCAATTGGAAAAACGAGACGCGCTCGCGCTGCGGGCGTCGCGACGGACAGGACGGACGGCAGTAAATGTGGGTCGAACTAACCGCAAATACAAACTGTCCGTCAAAGCACGCGTCCTTGCGTAACACTGCTTGCCACTGCGTCTCATCAGTTTCCGGCAAAAGATTCATCTGTTCTTTCATCAGTGCGCTCATATTATCACCTTCCTGTGATCGTTCAGCATTCCCAACTGCGCACCATCCTAGGTCTCTTCGGACCTACAATCTATCCGCTTCTTGCTTTCAAACTTATCCGCAGATTACACCGATTCCACAGATTTAGAAGTCTCCTTGAAAGCATACTTGTACTCACATCTAATCTGCGTAATCGGCGTAATCTGTGGATAACTTCTCGGGGTCACGGCGCGTTTTGCCTGCACACATTCGTATGGTTAAATGAAAACTTAAGATCATTCCAACGTAATGGCTGACTTCCTTTCTGAGTTAAATCCCGAACAACGCGCCGCCGTAGAAAACACGGAAGGCTCTCTGCTCATTCTCGCGGGCGCCGGCTCGGGCAAGACGCGCGTTATCGTTCATCGCATCGCTTATCTCATCGCTGAGAAGGGCGTGGCGCCCTGGAATATTCTTGCGGTTACATTCACCAATAAGGCCGCCGGTGAGATGAGACAACGCGTGCAACGACTGTTGCGCGACCAGGAGATTTCCGGCACGCCCTTCGT
>JANLYH010000152.1:0-21161 GCA_031365545.1 Pyrinomonadaceae bacterium
CCGAGTGCGTACGTGTAATCGTAAACGTTGTGCACGTCGCGGCCGGCAAGCTTAACAATCCTGTCTCCGGCTTTCAGGCCAGACTTTGCGGCCGGTGAATCCTCGCGTACCCCATCCAGCAACAAGCCATCATTTGAATCAGCGTAGTTGGGAATCGTGCCGAGGTAGACGCGGAAGCCCATGGCGCGTCCAGTCGATTCGCTTTTCGCAACCGTGTACGTCGGACGCTTGTCGTTCGCACCAAGGTCGCCAACAAGCCGGGCGACTAAACTAAGAATACGAGCTTCGTCAGTATAATTAATCTTGTCTGCCGTATCAGAGGGCTTGTGATAATCCTCGTGTGTTCCAGTCCAGAAGAAGAGCACCGGAATCTGTTTGGCATAGAACGAAGAATGATCGCTCGGACCGAAACCGTCTTCGTTTAAGGTTAACTGGAAGTTTGAAAAGACAACGCTCGCGGTGGGACCCGGTTTGGGATTGCTAGAGAGCGGAACGC
This sequence comes from Pyrinomonadaceae bacterium, assembly GCA_031365545.1. GTDB lineage: Bacteria > Acidobacteriota > Blastocatellia > Pyrinomonadales > Pyrinomonadaceae > PSRF01. Next base: position 497 of record JANLYH010000152.1, read on the forward strand.
TAACATTCTGTTGCACGTTAACGCGTGGGTCTGTTGTCGCGGTCAATTCGGCAGCGTTCAATGCGTCGAGCTCACGCCGCCATCCATCAGTCGTGCCCACCCCGCCAACAATGAGTTTGTTGTCTTTCATCCGCCCAATCATGTCCATATTGATCATCGCCACTGTGTCGGCGAGCGGCACGATCGGATGATTGACGTAGTAATTCGAGCCAAGCAGACCGTCTTCTTCACCGCTGAACGCGATGAACACAATTGTGCGGCGCGGTCGCGGCCGCTGCGCTGCGAAGATGCGCGCCAGTTCCAGCACGCCGGCGGTGCCCGACGCGTTGTCGTCAGCGCCGTGATGTATTTCGCCTTCCTTCGGCGCCAGGCTGCCTTCACCACCGCGACCGAGATGATCGTAGTGGGCGCCAATCACGATCACTTCTTTCTTCAAAACCGGATCGGAGCCATCGAGAATACCTACGACGTTGGCAGCGGACACTTCGCGACGAACAACCTCAGTGGAGAGTGAGACTTGAACCAGATATCGCGGCGGCCGTGCTGCCGGATCCTCGTCTACATGCAATTTTTGCGCGCGCAGCTGCTGTTCCATATCAGTTAGCACTAATGAGTCAGCCGCGATAAGTTTCGCAGCCGCTTGCCGGGAAATGGCAATGACAGGCATTCCCGCATCGCCCGCGCTGTTGTCGTAATGCAGGCGCGCCAGTCGATCATCTTTAAAATTGCTCTCGCTCACGATGACTACGAGCGCTTTGGCTCCCGCAGCGTGTGCGGCCGTAGCCTTCCAACGAACATCGTCGTAACGAGCAAATTGCCCGTGCGGGTTATCGCCGTCGGGTGTGCCGGAAAACGCAATGGCAACTTTTCCGGCAACGTTGGCGTTTGCGTAGTCGTCATATTTCAACTCGCTGACGCTCAGACCATACCCCACCAAAATGGCCGGCGCGTTTTCAAACTGTCCCGATGTTGACAATCCGAGGGGCAACCAATCCTCGCCCACCCGGAGGACTTCAGACGACTGTGTTTTGGAATAACCTGGAGTCTCAGTAACGTTGGCTGAAACCAGGTTGACGGTCAGACTATTATTTTTTCCCAGTTCAACCCCGGCGACGTAGGGAAACTTTTGCAGATAGCGGTTGGGCGAGTCAGCTTCGAGAATCGACATGCCGGGAAGATCCTGGCCGATGCTGCGGCGCAAGCCATACCGAGAAAACTCGCGGGCGATGTATTCCGCGGCGGCGTTGGCGCCAGGGCTGCCGGTGCGGCGTCCTTCTAATTTGTCGGAGGCCAGATACTCGATGTGCGTGCGCAGGCGCTCGACGGTGGGGGCGTTGTTCGATGCTGGCTGTTGAGCGAATATGCCAGCGGCAAGCGCCGCAACGATCAGGAATGCGAAAGACCGATTAAGGAGTTTCATCGCTACCTCTTATCTCCGTGAACTTAGAATCGTTGCAGTGCCAAGCCGTAGCAACCAGGCAATCGTTTCAAGCCTATTCAACCCAATCGGCGATAAAGACGTTCGTGTCGCCGCGCGTTTTTGCATTGCGATTGGAAGCGAAAACCAGCTTCCGGCCATCCGGAGAAAACATTGGGAAACCGTCGAACGTGTCATTGAACGTAATGCGCTCGATGCCGCTGCCGTCCACATTAACTTTGTAAATATCGAAGTTGCGACCCTTCGGGTCGTCCATGTTGGAAGCGAAGAGGATTCGTTTGCCGTCGGGAAAAAAGTAAGGCGCGAAGTTGGCCTTGCCGTTCCGGGTCACCTGGCGCTTATTGGATCCGTCAGCATTCATCACCCAGATTTCCAGAGTCGTTGGCCGAATCAAATTCTGCTTCAGCAAACCAGCGTAGTCTGACTTTTCCTTATCTGTTTGCGGGTGGTTGGCCCGGTAGACAATCTGTTTACCGTCGTAAGACCAGAAAGGGCCGCCGTCGTAGCCGAGTTCGTTGGTTAACCGGCGAACGTGCTTACCGTTTGCGTCCATGGTGTAAATATCCAAATCGCCATCGCGCATTGAAGTGAACACGAGTTTGCCGTTGCGGGAGATTGTTGTCTCGGCGTCGTAACCAGGTGTTCTGGTTAACTGTTTCAGATCAGAACCGTCTGGCCGCGCGGTGAAAATATCGAAGAATGGATAGACAGCCCACACGTATCCTTTTGAAAAATCCGGACGCGGTGGACACTCCTTCGCGCCGAGGTGGGTTGACGAGTACAAGACGCGCTTGTCACCGGGAAAGAAATAAGAGCAGGTAGTGCGCCCGTCGCCGGTCGAGATCAAGCGCACATTGCCGCCGTTAATATCCATCGTGTAAATCTGATCACACTCGCGTCCGTCGCGTGTCGATTGAAAAATTAGCTGTTTGCCATCCGCGGAGAAGTAGGCTTCGGCGTTCTCGCCACCGAAAGAGAGCTGTTTGATGCTCTTGAGATGTTTCTCTTCGGGCAAGCGAAGCGTGTCATCGGCAGTCGCCAGGTGAACACTTGAAAGGGAATGCGCGGCTCGCGAGCCAACCAGAGCAAAGAGAAATGTAGCCGTTAGTAGTGCGAGAAAAAGTTTCACTGGTTCCGCTCCTCGCCTCGGAGAGGCGAAATGTTTATAGATCCTCAGTTCCTTTTTTCCGCTCTGACGGGACGGAATGTATGAACCTTGCGCTCCTAACGGAGCGAAAAGAAAAATCGCGCGGTGTTCGATAAACATTTGGCTCCTATGGAGCCGTTATGTTTCAGGTCGCTAGTTATTTTCCTACGGGTCTAATTTTGGCGATCGCGAACAGGATTATGTTGTGACTGCGAGAGCCTTCATCACAAGTTCGGCCTGCTCGGCCTGGTGAATCGCATAGGATCCAGTCGCTGGACTTGCTGAAGCCACTCGACCCACGTAGATCGCGCGTTCGCAACCAGACAGGATGTTTTCCAGTCGTTGCTCAACGAATGTCCACCCGCCCATATTCTTTGGCTCTTCTTGCGCCCAGATGAGTTGTTTGGCCGCCGGATACTGAGCCATTACTTCGCGCAGCCGCCGCAACGGGAACGGATAAAACTGTTCCATCCTGACGATCGCGACTTGCTCGACACTTGCTTTCTTCCGCGCGTCAGCGAGATCGTAATAAACCTTGCCACTGCAAAGTACCACTCGTTTCACTGCCTGCTTGTCACCAATTTCACGATCGTCAATCACCGGCTTAAAGCCGCCAGCAGTGAAGTCGTCGAGCGCTGACGTGGCCGCCGGCAGACGCAGCAAACTCTTGGGCGTAATCACAATCAACGGGCGTTCCATGCCTTCTCTGACTTGCCGGCGCAGCAAATGGAAATATTGTGCCGGCGTGGTTGGGTAACAAACCTGCAAATTGTTTTCGGCGCAGAGCTGCAGGAAACGTTCCAGCCGCGCGCTCGAATGTTCTGGCCCTTGGCCCTCGTAGCCGTGTGGCAGCAGCAACGTCAGCCGCGAAGTTTGCCGCCACTTGTCTTCAGATGCCGCAATGTATTGATCGATGATGGTCTGGGCGCCGTTAACAAAGTCGCCAAACTGAGCTTCCCACAGGACCAGCGCCTCGCGCGCCACCACCGTGTAGCCATACTCGAATCCCAGCACGCCTTCTTCTGAAAGCGAACTATCGAAAACTTCAAAACGCGCTGTCGGCATTGCCGGCGATCGCAATTCAGACAACGGCGTCCACGACTGGCCGGTCTGCGTGTCGTATAAGACCGCATGTCGCTGACTAAAAGTGCCGCGACCGGAATCCTGTCCGCTTAAACGCACGCGACTACCTTCCATGACTAACGATCCGAAAGCTATGGCTTCAGCGAAAGCCCAGTCGATCGGCAACTCGCCGGCGCCCATCTTCGCGCGGCGCGCGAGTTGGCCGACCATCTTCGGATTGATATTGAAACTCTCCGGCACGACTGCAATCTTGTGTGCAATCGTCTTGATGGCCTCTGCAGCTACCGAAGTTTCAACCTCGTCTGAGCCGTCGAGTTCTTCAGTGATCACAATTTTGGCTGGGGATTCTTTTTTCGGGGCGACTTGTTTGGCGCGCGCCAGAGCGTCTTCATAACGCCGGATTCGTTCAGCTATTAATTCCGCTAACTCCGTTTCGGTAATTACACCTTCCCGGATCAGTCGCTGCGAATAAATTTCGCGGACGCCCTGATGCGCCTTCACGCGCGCGTACATCAGCGGCTGCGTGTAGCTGGGCTCGTCAGTTTCGTTATGGCCGAGTTTTCTGAAACCGACCACGTCCAGCACCACGTCCTTATTAAACTCCTGACGATAGTCCAGCGCGATTTGCAGCGCACGATAGGCGGCCTCGGGATCGTCGCCGTTGATGTGGAAGATCGGCAATTGGGTCATGCGCGCCACGTCGGTGGAGTAGATGGTTGAGCGCCCGGCTTCCGGTGAAGTGGTAAACCCGATCTGGTTGTTGATGATGATGTGAATTGTGCCGCCGGTGCGATAACCCTTCAGCTTGGCGAGATTGAGGGTTTCCATCACGACGCCCTGACCCGCAAACGCAGCGTCGCCGTGGAGGAGGACCGGCAGCGCGCGATCGATCACGGCTTCGCGCGGCATTCCCAACTGATCCATCAACTGATCCTGCCGGGCTCGCACCATTCCTTCGACCACCGGATCAACAGCTTCGAGGTGGCTCGGGTTGGGCGAGAGCGTTAACTTAACTTTCGTGCCGTTGCCCGCGTCGCGTTCGCCGACTGCTCCCTGATGGTATTTTACGTCGCCTTCGTCAGCCGGAAACGAGGGATGAACCGAACCTTCAAACGAGGCGAAGATACGTTCGCAAAAATGTCCGATAACATTCGCCAGCACATTGAGGCGGCCACGATGCGCCATACCCATCGTAATTTCTTCGACGCCGCGTAAGGCACCGCCCTCGATCAGTTGATCTAGCAACGGAATTATCGTTTCGCAACCCTCAAGTGAAAATCTCTTCTGGCCGAGGTACTTGGTATGAAGAAAACGTTCAAACTGTTCCGCGGAGATCAGTTTCCATAAGAGTTGCTTCTTGATCTCGACAGGTACCGGTTGTGGTTGAACAAACTCGCGGCGAATTTGATCACGAATCCAGAGCTTTTCTTCTTTGCTTTGGATGTGTCGATATTCGATACCGACCTTGCCACAGTAAGCGCGTTGCAGGATGTCGAGAATCTCGCGGAGGGTGGCGCTGTCAGTTCCCGCCAAGCCGTCCGTTATGAATTCACGATCAAGATCCCAAATCGTCAGGCCGTAGGTCTCAATGTCCAGTTCCGGATGATAAAGCACCGGCATTGCGTGGAGTGGATCGATGTCTGCGATCAGGTGTCCGCGAACGCGGTACGCATTGATCAGCGCGATCACGTGAGCTTCTTTGGTGGCCTGCTCGCGCGTTTCTCCGGGCAGGAACGCCGAATTGCGATCTACGTTCCAGCGGAAGGGGACATGGGCGATGCCGAGGTCAACAAAGATGTCGTCATAAAACTTCGACTTGCCAATGATCAGTTCGTGAACCCGCGCCAGAAATGCACCCGACTCGGCACCTTGGACGATGCGGTGATCGTAAGTGCTGCTAATCGTGATCGCTTTGCTGATACCGAGTTGCGACAAACCTTCCGGAGCCATGGCTTGATATTCCGCGGGATACTCAATCGCACCAGTGGCAATGATCAGAGACTGTCCGGCCATCAGCCGCGGAGTTGAGGCGACGGTGCCGATTGTTCCCGGGTTTGTAAGTGAGATTGTCGTCCCCTGAAAGTCGGCGATCTGAAGTTTACCTTCACGAGCGCGTTTGACCACGTCGTCATAGGCCGTCAGAAACTGCGAGAATCGAAGTGTGTTTGCGCCTTTGATATTTGGAACCAGCAACGTGCGCGATCCGTCCTTCTTCGTCACGTCGATGGCGACGCCGAGATTGACGTTTGACTGCCGCAGCCTGACCGGATTCCCGTCTCGAACGTCGAAGCCGTCGTTGAGCTGGGGAAACTCAGCCAGCGCTCGTAGCAAGGCCCAGGCAATCAGATGTGTATAGGAGGCTTTGCCGCGCCCGTTTTCCTCTAGATACTTGTTGATAATGCGGCGGTTTTCGTCGAGCAGCTTAACCGGGATGCGTCGCTGTGAAGTTGCGGTCGGAACTGAAAGACTGGCTTCCATGTTCTCAACAATCTTAAGTGCAACCCCGCGAATCGGAATTGTTTCAACAGATTCACTAGTTGGCGCGGCCGCTGGTTTCCCGACCGTTGCGAGCGGCGCTTCAGTTTTCGCCGGAGCAGCAGCCTCGGCGACAGTGGCACGCGCGGCTGTGCCCGGTCCGCCATTATCTGCAGTTCGCGCCTCGCGAGTTTCCCCCACGGCAGCTTGTCCTGAAGCGGCATCACCCAGAAGTTCGGCGAAATAAGCGCGCCACGATTCATCAACCAGTTCCGGATTGCTGCGAAAGCGGCTGAGCAATCCCTCAACGTATGTGGCATTAGCGCCAAAGTTTTCGGCGATGACTTCTGATAAATCGGTTCTCACTGGCTGACCCAACTCTCCTCACCTCTTTCAGGTAAAACGCGATTGGCGACATGGTCTGGCTGGCGTGGCTCTAATAGGCTCTTTGGAATAGATTAGCACCTTCGCGGTCGCTTTGCATCCGGCCCATTTGCCAGCAGCTTTGCCGGTTCATTTGTCCGCCCGGCATTCTGCGGATCCAATGAAAACAAGTGCAGGGACAGACAGGAATGTCTGTCCTACTGCCGTCGTCGGGTGGTATCTTAGGCGGCCACACAATCATTCAGTCAGGCAGAATCGTTACAGGATAAAAGCAAATGAGTCTTGGCAAATATGCTCGAATCGTCATTCGCCGTTTCCTCCTAATCACACTGGCCGCCACAACATTTGCGGCTGGCGCCACTGCGATTGCGCAGTCGCCGCTGACGCTTATTCTAGTGCGCCATGCTGAAAAGAGAATCGTACCTCCCGAAAATAAGGATCCTGATCTTAGTCCCGCAGGTGTGGCACGCGCGGAGGAGTTGGTCAGGATGTTTGGCGACTCCGGAATCGCGGCCATCTACGCGACTCAGTACAAACGCACGCAGCAGACCGTCAAGCCTTTGGCGGACAAGTTGAATATTCCAGTGACGCTGATTGAGGCGAAGAAGACGGCCGAGCTGGTAAAACAGATCCGTTCGCGCAACGCCGGACAGGTGGTCTTCATCGCCGGACACAACAATAGTGTTCCGGAGATAATCGCTGCTCTGGGCGGACCGCAGCTTCCAATCATTCCGGAAACGGAATACGACAATCTTTACATTCTTACAGTTCAAAGCGACGGCACCACACGCTTGCTCAAAATGAAATACGGAAGCCCGTTACCAGCGAGCGGACAGGGAATGATGAAGCAGTGAGCAGTGGGCGGTGGCAGAAGGCCGTAGGCACTCGGCAGGACCAGGGATGAGGTCAGTAACACCGCGCGGCAGCGGGTGGGTAGATGCGGCAGGAGAACACGATGAAGAAACGCGAACCAAAGAAGAAGCGGATCGAGCAATCGAGAATTGCATCGGAAACCAGTAACCTCAATCGTCGTAGCTTTGTAAAACTCGTTCCAGCGCTCGGGGCTGCGGCCCTGGCGGCGCCCAACCTCAACATCGTTTCGGCGCTTGCGCAAACGCCATCGCCTACCGCGACACCAACGCCAACTCCCAGCCCCGCGCCGTTGCGAGTAAGCAAAGACATGTTGCGTCAGGCTGAAAAGCTAATCGGCATTGAACTCTCCGATGCCCAGGAAGCCATGGCGCTGCAAAACGTAAGCACAAATCTCGAGCGCTACGAAGCTCTCCGCAAGATCGAGGTTCCGCTCGATACGGAACCAGCGACTTTGTTTCACCCGGCACTTCCCGGCCGGAAGTTCAATCTAAAACCAGCAAAGTTCAAGCTAAGCAAAGTTGAAGCAGTAAAGTTCAGTTCGCTCGAAGATCTGGCGTTTGCCTCGTTGCCGCAACTGGCAGAGTTAGTTCGCACGCGCAAAGTTTCGCCGGTCGATCTCACTAAAATGTACCTGGCTCGACTGAAGAAGTTTGGACCAAAACTCAATTGCGTGGTGACGCTCACCGAAGACCTGGCGCTGTCGCAGGCCAGCGACGCCGAACGCGAAATCAAGGCAGGGAAGTATCGTGGACCGCTGCACGGTATTCCCTGGGGTGCCAAAGACTTGTTCGCGACTAAGGGAATCAAGACTACCTGGGGAGCTGAGCCGTATCGCGATCAAGTGATTGACTATGACTCGACAGTTGTCGAACGCCTGCGCGCTGCCGGCGCCGTGCTGGTCGCAAAGTTGTCCATGGGAGCTTTGGCGCAGGGCGGTCGCTGGTTCGCAGGCGTGACACGGAATCCCTGGCAAGTTGACGAAGACAAGATCGGGTCAAGTGGTTCTTCGGCGGGGCCGGCGTCCGCGACAGCGGCCGGGCTGGTTGGATTCTCGATTGGCACCGAGACGCTTGGTTCGATCATTTCGCCATCATCGCGTTGCGGCGTCGCGGGTTTGCGGCCAACTTACGGACGTGTCAGCCGCTACGGCGCGATGGGACTCAGTTGGACGATGGATAAGATTGGGCCAATCTGTCGCGGAGTTGAAGATTGTGCGGCGGCGCTCAACGGAATGTATGGACCGGATGGACGAGACCTGACAGTCGGTGAGGTCCCCTTTAGCTGGGAGCCTTCAAGGTCGCTTGCCGGCATGCGCATTGGCTATTTAAAAACAGAGTTTGACCAGCAACAGGATGCGGAACGAAAAGCGATTTACCAGACGGCTATCGACACGTTGAAAGCGGCGGGTGCAAACCTCCAGCCAATCGAGATGCCCAAGTTTTCCGTGGGCGCCCTGCGAATAATTCTCGTTGCGGAAGCAGCAACCGCATTTGACGACATTACCCGCGATGGACGGGTGAATGAGTTGTCCGGACAAGAGCCCGGCGATTGGCCTAACACGTTTCGCAGTTCGCGTTTCATCCCCGCGGTGGAATACCTCAGGGCGCAACGCGCGCGCCGGCTGTTGATGCAGGAAATGGAGAAACTGATGTCGCAGTGGGATGTGTTTGTTTCGCCGGCGCCCGGCAGTCTCAGTTTGTTGATAACAAACCTTACGGGTCATCCGGCGGTTTGCGTCCCCTGCGGATTTCCCAAAGGCCTGCCGCAATCAATCATGTTCACTGGCGGCCTTTACGACGAGGGGGCGCCGTTGCGCGTGGCGATGGCTTACGAGCGCGCCACGCAGTGGCACACGATCCATCCAAAAATGGATTGGGCTTGAAGGAGATTACCCTGGGGCCCTTTGCCGTTCAGCGCCGTTGGCACTTGGAGAGAATCCTTTTAAGTCTGCGCTGTTCAGCAGGCGCGGCAGATCCAGCACCAGCGCGACGTTTCCATCTTTTAGTTCTGTTGCTCCGGCAACGCCATACCATCGTCCCGCGTGTCGCCCCAGGTTGCGAACCAACACTTCTTGTGGTCCCTCAACGCGATCTACAACAATGCCGATAAACTTCGATTGCTGATCACCGGCACCGGCTCGCGCGTCTCTGTATTGGCACGTGATCAGTTGTAACGTACCGGACAACTCCTCCGCTTCCGCTTCCGGTTGACCAAGAAGATCGCGTAGCGAGACCTGCCGGAGCTGATTCGCGCCTGACGAGCCATCGACTACGTCGATTGCATCGATACCCAGTGTTTGCACTGCGGGAATGCAGTAGCGATTGCCTGCCGAGACCACCACGTTGCTGGCCATCACGCCGAAGGTAACGGGCAAGAGAATCTCAAACGTGCTCCCCTTGCCGGGCTCACTCGATACGCGAAGCTCGCCGCCAACCTGCTCGACCGTAGTTTCCACTACGTCGAGACCGACGCCACGACCGGAGAGTTCCGACACCGAGTCTAAGGTCGTAAAGCCGGGCCGGAAGATCAGGCGCAAACTCTGTTCGATATTCAGCTCCGCATCGTTTGGTAAGAGCCCCAGCCTTTTCGCTGCCGCTGAGACGAGCAGCGGATCTACGCCGCGGCCGTCGTCCGTGACACGCAGTCGCGACTGGCTGCCGTCGCTAATTGCTTCGATGAGCACAACGCCACGTTGCTGCTTGCCGGCGCGAGAACGTTCTGCAGTAGTCTCAATCCCGTGATCGACAGCGTTGCGCACCAGTTGAATGAGTGGATTGGCTATCGCCCGGCTGAGCAGTGTGTCCAGGCGGATTTTAGAACCAATGATTTCAAAGTCGATCTCCTTCCCGGCCAAACGCGCCGCGGCCCGACCGGCACGGGCGACGCGTTCCAGCGTGGAGCTGAGCAGCACCAGACGTAAGTTGATTAGTTTGTCCTCGAGGCCGATGAAAGAGTGACGAATCTGTTTCTCCAGTTTAAGTAGATCGTCGCTTGCCGGAGAAGAAAGTTGTGACATAGCCAGTGTCAACGTCGTTTCGGTGGTTCGGAAGAGGCCGTGCGTTGCTGCGATGAGGTTGTCCAGCTTTTCGAGATCGGTACGAACGAAATTTGAGACGGACGAAACGGAAGATAGAGTCGTCGACTCTCTTCCGGTAGCCGCAGTGCCTGAAACTCCGGGATCGAGAATTTTCTCGAAAACAACTTTAGAGATGTCGTCGTCACTCGAAGACAGCGCTTGCAGATCGGCATTGCTGGCGTAGAGGACCCGGAAATGGATTTTATCGGGTTGCTTGTCATCAACGGCTGGTGACGTGGAAATGATTTCGCCAAAACTGGTTAGCTTTTCTTTCAGACGAAAAAAATCCGCGTCGAAAGTTTGGATATCAAAGCTACGGGCTACGACAAAGAGCGGACTTCCTTCCGCCACGATGCTGGCCAATTGTTGCCGCTCGTCTTCTGTGAGTGACTCGCGGATTTCGAGAGGGATGCGGTCGAGCAGCGCTTCGCTATTAGCCAACTCATGGCCCGCCGTGTTGGTTTGAGGCGCCGCCTGCAATCGTGCAAAAAGTGCCTTGCGCGAAGGATCGACATTTCCTGACGCAGCGATACTCAAACTTTTGGAGAGAGCCTGGGCAGCGCTTTCACAAGTGTCTACAACAGTATCGTCAATTGGAACTCGTCCGGCCCGGAGCTCCGCAAGCAGGTGTTCAAACTCGTGCGCAATCAGGCTAACTGCATCGAGATCACATGAGGCGGCGGAACCCTTGATGCTGTGAACGCTGCGAAAGATTCGCGCGATTAATTCGCGGCGTGTTTGTCCGTCAGTTTTGGTAGCGCGCAGCTTATCCAGGTCCGCAGCAATATGCCCAACGAGCTCTTCGATCTCTCCCAGGATTTCGCGCCGCATCTGGTCCACGGAAGGATGATACGGTTTCGAGTTTCAAGTTCCTAGTTTCAAGTGGCATTAATCACGCAATGCCTGAAGGACTTGTGCTCAAAACTCGAAGCCTGAAGTTCAAACTTGGAACTCGAAACTCTAACCAGTTTTACGCCGATGAGGCTTGTTCGTCGTCAGTTGCTTGATCGAGGTGCTCATCAGGTGCCGACTCTTCAGCAGCCAATTCCTCAGGGTGCGGCTCGACGTTTTCCTGCGGCTGTTGCTCATCAAGATCGCGCTTGATGGCGTCGAGAATACCGTTGATAAATTGCGTGGCCTCGTAGGTTGAGAAGCGGCGAGCGATTTCCAGAGCTTCGTTGATAGCGACAGTGCGGGGGGTTGGTTCGAAGAGAAATTCGTAGACGGCAAGGCGCAGAATGTTGCGATCGACAATCGCCATGCGTGGAATGCGCCAGTGTTCGGCGCGCGAACGGATGCGCTCGTCAAGTGCTTCGACATGGGAGAGCGTGCCCGCCGCGAGACGCGTCGCGAATTCACGCGCCGCTTGCTCGAGGTCGGAATCGCCCAGCTCCACCCAGTAAGTTTTTAGAACCTCTTCTGGGACAGCTTCGGCGAAATCAGCCGCAAAGAGCATTTGCAAGGCACATTCACGCGCCTTACGTCTCGAACCCATAATACTTCAAGGGATGAAGGCTGAAGGATGAGGGATGAAAGTACGGTCCGGCACGGTTCATCTTCTCATCCTTCAGCCCTCATCCTTCATCCTTCCGAAAGACTTCCTTATAAAGATTCGCCAATTCCACCGCCGTCGTGGCGGCTTCAAATCCCTTGTTACCCAGCTTGACGCCAGCACGATCAATCGCCTGATCAACCGTGTCTGCAGTTACAACTCCGAAAACTACCGGCACTCCTGTTTGCAAACCTGCCTCGCCAATTCCTCGGGCGACTTCCGCAGTGATGTATTCGAAATGAGGAGTCTGACCGCGGATGATTGTGCCCAGGCAAATGACGGCAGCGAACTTTTCCGTTTCGGCAAGCCTTAAGGCCAGCAATGGGAGTTCAAATGCGCCGGGGACTCGGAAGACTTCGACCAACTTCTCGTCGGCACCCAACCGCTCGAGCGCATCGAGCGCACCCTCAACCAGGCGCGAACTAATAAAGTCGTTCCAACGACTGGCAACGATCGCAAAACTAAATCCCTGAGCGTTGAGATGACCTTCGTGATTTACTGGCTGCAAGAGCGGTTCGGCTCCCTTTCCGGCCGCTTACTTTCCGTAGCGGAGTTATTTCCGAGTATAGGGGATGCGTTTCAGAGCGGCAAGCGAGGGCTTTTAGCAGGACAGGCATTCCTGCCTGTCCATCCTATTTGGAAGAGACCACTTGGACAGACCGGAATGTCTGTCCTACTTTCCTTTGAAGACGGGTGCACGTTTTTCCAGAAAAGCACGAGTCCCTTCGCGCACGTCTTCGGTCGCAAATAGACCAGCGAAGAGTTTTGCCTCCAGCGCCAAACCTTCGGCGAGTGGTAACTCCCTCCCTCTGGTGACGGCCTCGAGGCAAGCATGTATGGCAAGTGGTGCGAGTTGCGCGATCTCCTGAGCCAGCGCTTGCGCTTCGTTAATTAACTCGGCAACCGGAACGACGCTCGAGACCAGACCAGATTCAAACGCTTCTACGGCTGGAATTGTTCTACCCGTCAACATGGCCTCAAGCGCGCGTCCTGAACCGATTTCACGCGCCAGGCGTTGCGTGCCACCGTAGGCTGGAATCACGCCCAGGTTGGTTTCCGGTAAACTAAACTGCGCATCGATAGCCGCTACTCTCAGGTGACAAGCAAGCGCGAGCTCGCAGCCACCACCGGCCGCGATTCCATTGACAGCAGCAATCACCGGTACACCACAGTTTTCGATTTGGTTGCAGAGAGCCTGCCCGCGCTCAGCGACTTCGCGCGCGCGATTTAGTTCAAGTTCTGTAAGTTCGCCAATGTCAGTTCCAGCGCAGAAGGCGGTACCGGCGCCGGTGATGATAATGGCGCGCAGGTCGGATTCACTGTTGGTAGGTTTGCCAATGCTTTCGAATAGATCGCCAAGCGCGAGAATCATTTCGCTCGAAAGCGCGTTGAGCTTTTCGGGCCGGTTGAGGCGGATGACTGCGACGGACTGACGCCGTTCATGGAGGATGGAAGCCATTGTCTTTGGTTTTGGAGGCTCAAGCTCTTCACTGGAACCGCGGGCGTCTCGCCCGCCTCAAGCAGCGGGTTCAGTCAATGCAGAATGAATCTCACAGTGAATTAATGGGGCTTGCAACGAAAGCGGGCGAGACGCCCGCGGTCCCAGTAAAGAGCTTGAACTCGAAACTCTTATGTCAGCTTCATTGGCGTTGGATTCTTCGGATCTGTGTAGTCGTAGAAGCCGCGGCCTGACTTGCGACCGTAAAGACCAGCCAGCACCATGCGCTTGAGTAGTGGTGGCGGCGCAAATCTCTTCTCGCGAAATTCATTAAACATGATCTCAGCGATGTAATAGGTCGTATCCAGACCGACGAAGTCGCCTAACGTAAACGGCCCCATCGGATAACCCAGGCCAAGCTTCATCGATGCATCAATGTCTACAATCGAGCCGACGCCTTCCTCGAGGGCCCGAACCGCATCGAGCATGTAGGGCACGAGCAGGCGATTGACGATGAAACCGGTCGTATCGTTTGCCCGCACCGGAACCTTACCCAGCTGTTTGCCAAATTCGAACGCCTGCTGATAGATGTCCTCGTCCGTCAGTATGGTTCTGACCACTTCCACCAACTTCATAATTGGTACTGGATTGAAAAAGTGCAGACCAACAAAACGTTTCTGACGGTCCGGCGAGGTCGCCGTCATCATCTCGGTTATGGAAATCGAAGAGGTGTTTGACGCAAAAATTGTTTCCGGCTTACAGATGCGGTCGAGTTCAGCGTAGGTAGTTCGCTTCACTTCGATGTTTTCGATAATCGCTTCAATCACAATGTCGCAGTCGGCGAAATCCGCAAAGGAAGTTGTGCCTGACAAGCGATCGCGCGTTTGCTTTTGTTGCTCGGCGGTGATGGCGCCCTTCTCGGCAAACTTCGCCAGCGACTTCTCAATTCCAGCAAATCCCTTTTGTAGCAACTCATCGGAAACTTCGCGAACCACGGTTGCAAACCCTGCGCTGGCCGTTGTTTGGGCGATGCCGGAGCCCATCAGACCACAACCTAATACCCCAACCTTCTTAATCTCCATCGCTTCTCTCCTGTTCTATGTAATGCAAACTTTTAATTTGCGAGACGTAAGGTCACGCCCTTAATTATTTCGGCCAACGATCGCAAACTAACCGGGGTCCCCGCGCGGGCATCCCGCGTGGGGTGGTAGCAGTTTGCGTTACAACTATTTCGTCTCAATCTCGTTCAAGCCGTTGTAATTTCTCGCGTTGGTTTTTAGCCATTGATTGTACTCTTTCCTCCACGCGACAAACTCTACCTCCAGTTTGTCTTGCTGAACCGGTTTATTAGCCGGCCCCGGCGACGAACCGGCCGCTGCCGGCATCGACTTGGCTTGCGTCAGCAGGGTCTTTAGTTGTTCTCGCAACTCGTCTGACTTCTGATCGAGTCGTGGCGCATTCTCCAAACCTTTAACTGCATTATCGATGTTGCTCGGGTTTCGATCTTTCATGGCGACGACGAGAGCTTCCTGTGCGTTATTAATGGCGATCGCGTACTTAAGATATTCAGGGTTTTGCGTCTCGGTCGGCGAAGTAGGTTGCGCCGATGCGAGTTGCGGCGGCGCTGGACTGTTGAAATGCCGCACCGTCATGAGAAAGCTAACAACGACCAGCGCTATCGCCACGCCCTGGAATACTCGCCAGGTGGTGGCCACGCCAGGTTTTTCACCCGGCCGCCGGTAGTCCACGACGAGAGCCAGCATGGCTCCGGAAAGCAGACCACCCAGATGGGCGGCATTATCAATGAAGCCGCGCAACATATATCCGATGAACAGATTCAAAACAATCATCGGCAGTAAGCCGGTTCCAAACGCACGCTTGAAGCCGTCGGGTAGTTCATGGCGAAACTTGATCCCAAAAACGAAGAGTACGCCAACCAGTCCGAACAAAGCTCCTGAAGCGCCGGCCGATGGGGCGTCGTAGACTTTGAAAATAAAGCCAGTGATCGGACCGATAGCCACGCCGGGTCTGACGGTGAGATAGCTGGCAACCACGCCGGCCACACCGGTCAACACCCAAAACACCACAAATTTCGCCGACCCATAAAGTTTCTCAACGTAAGGACCGACGATCCACAGGCTGTACATGTTCACAATGAGATGTAGCAGGTTGACGTGGAGAAACATCGGCGTAACGAAGCGCCACCACTGATGCTGCGTCTGAATTAAGAAATTGAGCTTGGCGCCGAAAGCCACCAGCACAAGTTCGGGCAGCGGAGCCGTCATGCTTGGCGGCAGGCCACTCGTTTGCCACATCAACGTAAAAACGAAAACGTTGACTACCAGCAGAATGATGGTGAACTTGTAAGGTCTGCTCAAGACGGAACGCGCGAAGCGCATTGTTTCGCCTTCGGCAGTTGTTCGCGGTTGATTGGCTTGAGCGCTTCCGGAAATCGACGTCCCGCAAACTGCACAGTGCTGTTGGCCACCGCCGATAATTGCCCCGCAAGTGCGGCACATCGTGGGACGGCCGGCGTTCGCAGCCTGAGTTTTTTCGTTACGCGAGTTTTTTAGCAAGACGTATACAGTAACAAGCGTGATGCTTCCCAAAGAAAAAGCATCACGCTCAATATTCTCTGCAAAACTTTAGGATGAACCTATCAAGATTCTACACCGAAGTTATGAGAAGGCGTTAATTGACACTACGGCGGGTCCCAGCGAGTGGGGTGGCCAGGTGCGAGGCTGTTCGCCGTACGTTTTCAGCTTAAGGCCAAATGGCATTCAACAAGGCAGCCAGGCGATACCCTCCCCAGGCGACTCGTCTCCGCACGACCTTCAGACCTGCCGCATTATACGCAGCGCTTGGCTTAACGCTGTTCTGCTGGCTAAAGACAACAGGCAAATTTATGCCCTTGTAAGCGACGCTCGTTGCAAGCTCAAAACTCTCATCGGCCCAAGCACTAAAGTTAAACGGCTCGTCGAGCTTCACCTTCCGGTCAGTTGCTGGATTGTTTTGAATTGCTTTGGCCACTGCGGGCCCGATCTTGCTGAGTGGAGGCGGAGCGAAATTCGATCCAGTGGGTGGGAAGCTACCAATGCCGCCGTCCCAATAGCTGTGGAGGTTGGTCTTCTTCAGTTGCCCGCCGGTACTCGGAATCATAATCGACACCAGATTGCCACCGCGGTCTCCTTCAGGGTGAGCGCTATCAACCCTGGTGGCACAGTGAAGCGGTTGATGGATGTCGCCGACAAAGTGAATGATGAGTCGCAATGCCTGCGCTTGCGCGTCTTTGTCAGTACTCGTTTTGAGAATGTTTACATTGTCTTCCAGTGCTTTGACGATATTTGGCTCAGGCGTCTCCGGTAATGTAATGCCGTCGGTTGCGAAGGCTCGGTCAATGAAGTGAAGTTCCTTAAAGGAATCAAACTCAGCGAAAGGCCTGAGGTCATCAGCCCAATGCGCGGCGTTAATGAAGTCCATGCTTGTTGCAGTAACGGCTGTCGGGTTAATTGGTCGAGCTAGCAACGCCATTGCCTCGGCGTTCGCGTGCGGGTTAAGTCGCTTGAAGGCGATGGCCGCAACCATCATGTGTCCGCCTGCTCCCCAGCCCAGGGCGAGCGACGGCATACACAGCATCACAGCCAGTAGGCCAATCGCGACCTTGGTTCTGGACGAGCGGATCTTCCTTTCGTTTTGCATGACGATCTCCTTTAGGGTGCGACTTAGTTGTTTTAAGTGAGAAACCGTTACGGGCTTACTGCCGGCGAACCCTGGCAGGGTGTTTCGATTAATGAGCACCGATCTATATCACACGGGCAGACCCTGCCGCCAGACTGAACGCGAAATCGGAAGAACCACCCGCATAACTGCCGGCAGCGCTTCCGATTCCCGAGAAAATCATGACTGAAAGAAGTTAAGTCCCGATGGTTTCCAGCAGACTGACAAGATCGTCCGCATGCTCTTCTTCCATCGCGAGAATGCCTTCCAACATGCGACGCGTCGTCGGGTCGTCAGTGTTAACGTAATTGATCATCTCGCGATAACTATCGATGGCAATTCGCTCCGCGACCAGGTCTTCCTTGATCATGTCGACCAAATTTTCGCCCTCAACGTATTCGGCGTGACTTCTGGTTGCCAGACCTTCAGGGCTGAAATTTGGTTCGCCGCCAAGCTGTACTATGCGTTGGGCAATCAGATCGGCGTGACCCTGTTCCTCGTTGGCATGTTGCAAAAACTCGGCCGCCACGCTCTCGGCGTTGATGCCAGTAGCCATAAAGAAATGCCGCTTATAGCGCAGCACGCAAATGATTTCGGTTGCCAGAGCTTCGTTAAGAAGCTTAACGACGGTATCGCGGTCGGCGGTGTAACCTTCAGTGATTGCCCCGTTCTCGATATGTTTGCGGGCCCGCTCGCGCAGGGTTTTGACGTCAGTAAGAAACGGTTTACCAGACACAGTCTTTGCTCCAGATTGTTCAGCCACGACTTTCACTCCTCAGACTAAATTTTGGGGGAAGAATGATACTACTCGCTCCGCCAGAGCCCAGCAAGGCCACTGGTTGCCGCTGGAACCCGGTTCCGATTCGCGCTTAGGGCATCGAGGCTTGCAAATCTTTTCGTAGGAAGAAGAGGGTGCAGTCATCGTCAATGCCAACCAATTCGCCGAAGACGCAATAGCCAAGACCTTCGTAAAAAGGCCGCGCTTGAAAGCTGGTTGTTTCAACGTACGCCAGCAGGTGGCCGTTTTTCGCCGCGTAGTCCTCGACAGCCTTCAGCAACGCTGAGCCATGGCCCTTTCCGCGTTGATTCTCGGCCACCCACATTGCGGAGATGTGTACTGACCTGCCCCACAACTCGCCGTGAGCACCACCGACAATTCGACCTTCATCATCGCGGAGATAGCACGCGACCGCGCGTGGCAGCGGCTGCCCGATGGCTTCGCGATTAAATGCACGCACGCCATCAACTATTTGGCTCAGTTCCTCTTTGGATGGATGCTCGTCCAGTTCAAGTGTTTCAGCACTCAACTTGAGACCTCCTAATCCGCGATGAGCTTTCCCTGGACTATTATGTCGTGAGTTGTGGCAGCGGAGTTAGTAACTTCCACAGGGATTCGCCACGCGAGTGTCTTGATCCGACAGACGCCGGTGTTGTCCTCGCGGCAATAAAAAAGCGTAACCTGCGCACGAATGCTCGCGGCCCCCACCTCGAATGCTTGAAACGGAATGCGGAGCGGAAGTTTTAGATCCCTGGCTGTCGCGCTGACGCTCATAGCTTGTCCAATAGCGCCCGTTTCCGTCGGCGACCAGAATCCGAAGTGTCGCGGGCCGCTTTCAATTTGAACTCGATAACGCTGCGGCGCCGCCGGGTTGAGATGATAGCCCGCCGGCAACTCGACGTTTATTAGCAACTCTCCTTTGCTGTTTTCACCGACACGCTGCGCAGCAACTTTGAGCTCTTCGACGGTTGGACCACTTTCGTTTTCTGTCGCTGTGGCGACCGCGCTTGTCGCAGGCGGCTGAAGTCCCTTGATATTGAGAGTGGACGTCTTCTTAGTTTCGAGATCAATGACTCGAACAGCGTGGTTATTGGTATCGGCAACATAGAGTCGGCCGTTAGCCACGCTCAATCCGCCAGGCTCATAGAATGACGGCGCAGCGATATCAGACTGGCCCGGCTTTCCGGTTCCAAGAAACGCTTTTGCGGTGCGCGTTTTTGGATCGAGTTCCTTGAGTTTGTGGTTGTAGGTATCAGCGATGAGTACCTTGTCGTTTAGGACCGCGACGCCAAGCGGATGTTGTAGCCTCACGTCATCGCCGGAGCCGTCAACGTCGCCGAAGTCAAACAAGTCGCCGCCGACAAGGGTTTCAACTTGCCCGCTGGCGAGATCGATCTCCCGAATGATGTTTGATTCACTGTCGGCGATATAAAGCTTTTTGCCATCGGAAGTGATGCCAGAAGGCTGTGCGAAGCCGGCGTCCAGCAGTGGCCCATCCGCGCGCGCTTCACGACCTGAACCAGCGAAGGTAGAGACTTCGCTGCTTGAGAGATCGAGTTTCCAAATTTGGTGCGTGCCGGCCATAGTGATGTAAAGATCCTGCCCGACAAGTTGCAGGTCCCAGGGTGAGCTGAGGGCAACTGTGCGCGCGGGACCCTTGCGGAAATACTCGCGTGACTGTTCTCCAGTACCGGCGACCGTTTCGACGGTTTTAGTTTTGAGGTCAACGCGGCGAAGCAGATGATTCTCAGTGTCAGCGACAAAAACGCTGTCGCCGACGAGCGCCATTCCCTGTGGCCGATAGAAGCTTGCCTTGTCAAAGGCCCCGTCCGCTGCTCCAGCCAGGCCGGTGCCAATGGTTTCGATCAGAGTTCCGTCCAGCCGCGTGATGACCAGCCGATTGTGATTTGAATCGGCAATGAAGAGTCGATCGCCTTTAGCATCTGCCAGAACTTTTCCCGGAAACGCCAGTGGCAGATCACCGACTTTGGCGCGTTCGAGGGTCAGCTTCAGTGGTTCTTCATTCAGCTCGCCGCGTTTGCGAAAGTCGGCGACCGCTTTGGCTACTACTTGATCGATCAGCTCGTAGTTTCCTTCGCCTGAGACCGCTCCGATGACGTATCCGGCCGGATCGATCAAGACCTGAGTGGGCCAGGCGCGGACCCCGTAGCTTTGCCAAACCTTGTATTCCGCGTCGTTGTAAACCGGATGCTCGATCTCATAACGCAGGATGATGCGGCGAATGTTTTCCGTGTCCTTTTCATTTTCAAACTTGGCGGAGTGAACACCGATAACCACCAACTGGTTTGCATACTTGTGCTCCAACCGTTTGAGATCGGGAATGATATGAATGCAGTTAATGCAGCCGTAGGTCCAAAAGTCGAGCAGCACCACTTTACCTTTGAGCGCTGCGAGCGTCAGTGGTTTGTCGGTATTGAGCCAGCCGCGGCCGCCGCTTAGCTCGGGCGCGCGCACGCGCACCTTGTCTTGAGCAGACATGATGGAACCTCTCATTGAGCTTGCATTGGATGAAGGCGAAGAAAAAAACAATAAAGCAACGACGACCAGGCCGGTGAGCGTTATTGAAAGGGGAATGTCTCTGTTGGTCTTCAAGGCAGTAGATATTAACCAGCGGAAAATTACTCGAGCTGGAGCATCTCATGGTTAGGAAGGGTGGCTTGCCCCCGCCCATCTTGAGTGGCAT
>JANLYH010000133.1:0-3761 GCA_031365545.1 Pyrinomonadaceae bacterium
GAATGATGACTTGCCACTCATGAGCAACATCTCAACTGATGAGATCACGCCGGGCTGGGTTTGTTTTTACTACGACGAGACGCTCGGCCAGTATGTTTACGTCGGCATGCGCGACGCCGCGGTTAAAAAAGACGAAGTGAAGCTTGGCGGTTTTGCAGTAGTCGTCTCAGGTTTGTCGAAAGGGTGTGGCTCATCTCGCGAGACGGCCCCTTACGCCGAAAAAGCCGCCGGAATTCAACTCGTCATCGCCAAAAGCATCGAAAAGATTTACGGGCAAAACTCCCAGAACATCGGTCTGCTTACCTCAACTGACTTTGGTTTGATCGAACGAATCCGGAGCGGTGAAGAGATTGCGCTTTCAGAGTTCACCAAGGGTCTCGATCCAATTTCCAGTGACATCGTCGCTTACGGTGGCCTATTCAATTACAACAAGGCGCGATTGGCAGGCGCGGTAACGCCGCCGTCGGTGGAAACTAAAGCGCGCCCAATGACGATCGTGGAAAAGATCATCGCCCGCCATGTGTTTGTGCGCGCCGGTGAAATTGGCGTGGCGGCCGTGAAACCCGGCGACGCGCTCTTTGCCGTCGCTGACGTGCGCTTCTCGCACGAATACGTCACGCCGATGGCCGAGTCGCTGTTGAAACAGTCGCTTGGTCCGGACGCGCGGGTGACGGAACCGGAGTCCGTGTTTGCGTTTCGCGACCATCTCACGTTTCTCGGCAAGGTGATGTCGCCGAAGCATCGCGAGATGGGTTTGCTCGAGAAAGCAGACGGCCTCGCGACCACGCAAGCAGAATTCACCACGAAGCAGGGAATCCGGCTCTACGGCGAAAATCCTGAAGGCGGTTCGGAAGCAATCTGCCACAACGCCGTGGTCGAGGACCTGGCGCTGCCTGGTCAGGTCGTGATTGGCACCGACTCGCACACTTGCATGGCGGGCGTGCTGGGCTGTTTTGCGTTTGGTGTGGGCTCGACTGACATGGCGAACGCATGGTTCGCAAAAGACATTCGCATCAAGGTGCCGGAGACCGTGCGGTACGTTTTGAAAGGACGCAAGCGCCCGGATGTGGCGGCAAAGGATGTGATGCTGGTGATTCTTGCCAGCGAATACATGAAGACGAGCAAAGGCATCGGCAAGGTGCTGGAATTTTCCGGCGCCGATCTGGCGAACTGGCCAATGGATGAACGCGCCACGCTCACCAACATGTCGGTAGAAGCAGGCGGCACCACCGGAATCATCGCGCCCGATGAACGTACGCTTGAGTACATCGTGAAGATGCGCGGCTTGGATGCGGAAGAAGTGCGGAAAGGATTCACGTACAGCGATCCTGACGCCGAGTATGCTGATGTGTTTGAAATTGACCTCGACGAGATTCGTCCGATGGTGGCGCTGCCGGGTGATCCGCGCAACGGTATTCCGATCGACGAACTGCCAGACGATGTGAAGATCGATGCGGCTTACGGAGGTTCATGCACTGGCGGCAAGATGGCAGACATGGACATGTATGCTGAGGTGTTGCAAAACGCACTCGCGCAAGGCAAGCGGGTCGCGCCTGGTGTTCATCTCTATCTGCAGTTTGGTTCGCAGAAGATCAAGCAGTATGCCCGCGAGCGTGGTTACCTCGAAATCTTTGAACGCGTCGGGGCGGAGATGATCGATCCCTCTTGTGGCGCTTGCATCAACGCCGGTCCCGGCGCCTCATCGTCGGCGGAGACAGTGACGGTTAGCGCTCAGAACCGAAACTTTCCCGGCCGCAGCGGCCCCGGCAAGTTGTACCTCGCCTCACCCTACGTCGTTGCTGCCTCTGCAATCGCGGGAAAGATCATCGAGCCATTTGAGTTTCTGAGTTGATTCTGGGAGCGTTATGAGTTGGAGTTAATGGTCATGACTGATTCTGAACAGCTTGTTTATGAATTAAGTAGAAAATCCTTTCTCTCCTTCTGGAGTTATCCCAATCCACTCAACGATTGCCAAAAAGAGCTTTGTGATGTCCTCATTGTTTGTGATCCCGATGTTATTATTTTTTTCGATCAAGGAAATTTCGCGTCAAATCGCTTGACTCATAACTTGACTCACGCTTGACTCACGTTGTAAGGTCGGTCGGTGAGCTATCGACCTGAATTCACCATCACTCCAGCCTTGCTGGCGCGCGTTGAGCACATCGCGGCGTTGCGGGAGCGGATTATGAGCGCGGCGGTTGAGGTGCCCTGGATTCCGGCACTGCAGCGCGACGCGCGCGCGCGGAACGCACACTCATCCACCGCGATTGAGGGCAATCCGTTGACTCTCGAAGAGGTGCGCGCGGTTGAGGAAGGGCGAGAGCTGGCGGCAATCAGCGAGCGCGCCCGACGCGAGGTGACGAATTATTTCGCGGCGCTGCGCCACATCGAAAAAAATGCCACAAAGAAATCCATCGCTCACGAGGATGTGTTGCGGCTGCACAAGATTGTTGCCGGCAAAGTAGTGGACCAGGGAGATGCGGGACGCTACCGGACAATTCGAGTTCGCGTCGGCAACTATCTGCCGCCGCCGCCCGAACAGGTGTCGGGACTGATGAGAGACTTGCTGGAGTGGTGGAACAAAGAATCGAAGGCGCTTTCGCCGGTGCTCAGTTCGGCGATTTTGCACTATCGCTTCGAGGGCATTCATCCATTCGCCGATGGCAACGGTCGGACCGGGCGCGCATTGGCGTTGTGGGACCTATACCGGCGCGGGTTCGATTCGCATCACATCTTTTCAGTTGACGAGTATTACTGGGAAGACCGCGCGCGCTATTACGCGGCGCTCGACCGCGTGCGGCGTGAAGGTGAAGATCTGACGTCATGGCTCGAATACTGCGCCGAGGGGCTTTCATTGACGCTCGAACGAATCTGGAAGCGAATCCATCATCTGTCGGCAGCAACGAAAGGGAAGAAGCTGGTGCTGCGTCCCAAGCAGGAGCAGTTATTACAACTGCTGCGCGCCCGCGGCAGCTTGAGCCCTCGTGACATCTGGGCCGGGTTAGGAGTTTCCAAACAAGGTGCGATGGGTTTGCTTCGTCCGCTAATGGAAGCCGGTCTCGTAAAGCGCGAAGGCTCGCAGAAGTCTGGGCGATATATGCTGGGCTGACTTCGCGGGGATCGCCATTTCTTTTCCGCAATCGGAGTCTTAAACCTGAATTCCTTATGGCACTCAGACCGATAGTTGAGTATCCCGCCACTGTACTTCTGACCCCTGGCGAGCCGGTTGAAAAATTCGACAGTGAGTTGGAGTCTCTCGTCCGAGACATGTTTGAAACCATGTACGACGACGGCGGTGTTGGGCTGGCTGCGCAGCAGATCGGCGTGCCACTGCGTTTGTTTGTCATGGACTGCGACGGTATAAGGCTGGTGGCAGCGAATCCAGAGATCGTTTCTGTAGCCGGTGAACAGGGTGGCGAGGAAGGTTGTCTCTCGGTCGGCAAGGTACACGCTGATCTGAAGCGTCCGGAGTCAGTGGTCCTGCGAGCCCAGGACGTTCAAGGGAGAACCTTTGAGCGTGAGGCAAGTGGACTTGCTGCTCGATGTTTTCTTCACGAGACTGATCACTGCGATGGCATTCTGTTTATCCGTCATCTCAGTCCCGTGCGCCGCGACATCGTCACCCGCAAGTTTCGCAAGCTGAAGAAGGAGAGGTAAAAGTCCGTTAGATGAAACGCCTAACAATCCTGCGGATGCTAATCACTTTCGTGCTACTCCTTTCACTGGCGGCGCTGAATTGTTTTGCCGTGACGAATCCGCAG
>JANLYH010000230.1:0-37356 GCA_031365545.1 Pyrinomonadaceae bacterium
GTCTTGCAACGAATAGCCGAAGATGAACGGTTCGCTAACTTAAAACGCAATCGAGCTTTCGTGATGATGCAGTACTTTGGCTATCTCAGACGCAACCCTGATGAGAGTGGTTACCAGTTTTGGCTCACGAAGCTCAATCAATTCAACGGAAACTTTGAACAAGCGGAAATGGTGAAGGCGTTCATCAGTTCAGGTGAATATCGGGATCGCTTCGATCACTGAGGCGTTCGTCACTGGAAGTTTCTGATCAGCACGATGTCTCTGGTCTTTGCGCCGCGCGAAACCACTAATTCTCCGTCAGCACCCAGCCAATCGTAGGAGAAAATTACGTCTTCCGTGAAGTTTGTTATTTGCGTCGCCGCACCTTCATCAAGCGGTTGTTTCCAGATGTTGTATACGCCCTCGCACCGATCAAGATAGGTGAGCGCTTTGCTGTCGGCCGCCCAACGAATCACTTGATTATAGGAAAACGGCAACGCCAAAAGCTGTAGCAGCTTTCCATCCTCCGAAGAAACCACCGCTATGCTCCACTTGTCTGCTTCTGTCCGCCGATAGGCGCAAGCGATCATCTGGCCATCCGGCGAAACGACCGGCTTGAGGGCTATACTGTCTCGAGTCAACTGCATTGCCGCGCCACCGTCACACGAAATTTTTCTGAGCGTGTTACGTCCTTCACCCAGCGGCGTATACACCAGCCACTTGCCATCTGGAGAAATGCTCGGATAGCTTTCGCCATCGCCATCCGTCAACTGCCGCTGCTTACCGCTGGAGGTATCCAGACACCAAATATGTCGGGTGCCACCTTGCGCTGAAACGAATGCCACTAAGTCACCAGCGCGCGAAGCTGACGGGAAAAAACCACTCTCGTAGGTAAGCTTGCGCCCGCCGGATCCATCCGCACCTATGCTCCACAAGTCAGACTGTTGATTTTCGGTCGACGCGTAAGCAATGCGGCCCTGAGCAGTGCATGTGAGCCCGTCGAAACCCTCGGTATGTCCGGATGTAATTCGTCGGGGCGCGCCAGCAGGGGACACGCGCCAGAGGTTAGTTTGCGGATCCACGTGCATGGTGACGAGAGCATCGGCTCTCTCAGCAACGCTAATTTGTTCATAGTTATTGGGATCGTTGGTGATTCGCTGCTTTTCGCCACGAACCAGTGAAAGACGCCATATTTGTAGCGAGTTGGAATCCGACGCTGTGGCAGAGAAGTAAAGGCCACTTCCGTCTTCGCTCCAGGCTACGGCGCGCATGTCTTTCCAATCCCATGGCGACAGTTCGATGTGCTCACCGCCACTGAGCGGCACACCAAGCACAGCAAACTCTGACTCGTTATTCCGACTAGCGCCCAGAGCGATTAGCTTCCCATCCGGTGACCAGGATGAACTGGAGAAACAGAACTTATCCGGATGCAGCCGCTGGGCCACCTCGCGTTCTCCAGAGCCATCGGCATTGGCAACAACAAGAACATCCTTGTGTTGACCGGGGAAGCTACGAACAAACGCTATCGCGAGGCCGTCCGGCGAAAGGGCAATAGGCGCGTCAATATTGACAACCAGTTCCTGTGACGCACCGCCGCCTGCCGGCATTCGATGTAAGACGCTGATGGTACTGTTCGGCTGAGTGGTGATGTAGAAGAGATTTTTCTGATCGTGTGTGAAACGCAAGCCCCAACACAAGGCTGCTGAAGTGGGGAACAATTGCTGCTTTTCGCCTGACTCAAGGTCCCAAATCCACAAGCTGTATTTGCCCGCCTCGATAGGCACATAAGCCAGCAATCGTGCGTCTGGTGATATCGCCACATCCAGCACGTGGCCGTCGTGGGTCAGGCGGATGATCTGCATGGAGGTGAAATTTATACCGCCTGGCGGCGCACTCTTGCTGGTTATTACCCGGGGCAGGAAACGGTAACCGCGTTTGGGGACCGTCTCGATATATTTTTCACCGCTCTCATGGTCGCCAAGCGCCCGGCGGAGCATTGAAATGGTCACCGTGAGGTTCGATTCTTCAACATTGATGTCAGGCCAAAGACTTTCGACCATCTCGCCACGCGAGACTACGCGTCCGGCGTTTCGCACCAACAGTTCAAGGGCCTGAACGGCCTTAGGGGATACCGGCACAATCTCACCAGACTGCCGCAAGACCCACTCGGCAGTATCCAGTTGAAACTCGCCAAAACGATATTTCGTCACGGATCCTTGCTCGCTTCCCCTCCCCATAGCTGGCTTTCAACTCTTTTCTTAATATTTTCTTAAGGACATGCAGCCGCGGGATCACTATCGTGAGCCTGGAATTCGGGAGGAACACAGGCCGCAGCTACGGTTTGTAACGACAGCATTGTAGTCGGGGCCTTGGTGGAAAACCAAGTTAGCTTTTTCAAACCTCACCGTCCCGCGCAATGTGCTGGTCGCGGTTGAACACCTCTCGAATCCGTTTCCTACCCCACGCTGCAGCAGCGCGGATCATGAGTCCCACTGATTGATCCGCAGCGACGGTCGGGACGATTCGTCCGGCCGTCGCCGCTGCCTCAGACGGTAAGAGCCAGCCAACAACTTTTCAACCGATTTTTGGAGCAGAAATCGAGCGTGCCTAGTCCGGGTGCACAGTCGGCGCATCAGCGTGCGGGACAAAGCATTTGCGGCAGCGGGCTTCATACATGCCGGTGGCGCCGACCGCGACGCGCTCCTCTGATTCGAAAGTGCGTTGAGAATAGTTGGCCGGTTGGCCACACTTCATGCAGATGGCGTGAGTCTTCGTAATGTACTCGGCAACGGCAAGGAGTTGGGGCATCGGCTCCCAGGGTTTGCCCGTGTAATCCTGGTCGAGTCCGGCGATGATCACGCGCACGCCGCGCCTGGCCAACTGCGTCGCGACGTCTACCAGAGCATTGTCAAAAAACTGCCCTTCGTCAATTCCAACCACTTCCGTGTCGGCTTCAACCTTCCGGAGCACCTCTTCGGCGCTGCGAATGTTGGCCGACTCGTGTCGCATCTCCGAGTGGGAAACGATGTGATCCTGCGAAAACCGCGAATCAATTTCCGGTTTGAAGACTTGTACCTTTTGCCTGGCTATCTTTGCGCGCCGCAGGCGCCGGATGAGCTCTTCCGATTTCCCAGAAAACATCGAACCGGCAATCACCTCGATCCAGCCGACGTTTGAACGCGATTGATGCGTTGGGTCGCCATCATTAACTTGTGCGATAAGTTCTTCCATTTGAAATCAAGCTTCAGCGTTTCAGGTTCAAACTTCTTTCTCGCGAGAACGATCCAAGCAGACCAGACTCTATTCATCAGTGTACAGCGCCTGATTGTAAAACGGAGCAAAAGCAGCTATCAGGGCAACTTCAAAACTCATCGCGCGCGTCACCAGATCGCGCGACAGAATACCCCATGCTCCCTGCCGGCTGCGTACGTCCTGAATACCCGAGACCTCATCAATGACCAGTCCGAGTTCACGACGGCCTTCAATTACTTTTCTTGCAAGGCTCGGCGGAACGCTAATCGATGGGGTGCCGCCAAACGCGCCAATTCGGCCATCGCTGGCATACGCCCAGCCCCTCAGAAAAGTGTGCCACTCGCCTTCAATCGAGATGGAATGGAATCCACCTTCCAGGCCAACATAAATGTCGGCCTCGCGCCGCTGTGCTCGCAGTTGGTCGCGCACCGCCAGGGCCCTTTCGCGCGCGCCCTGCATAAGCTCCCAGTCGTTGAGAGGCATAGCCGGCACGGTCGTTTCCACCGCGCGCGCTAGCACTGTTGCTCCGGCCCACGACGAGTCGATCGCTGCCACGCGCGCAATGCTGGCGCGAACGGCCATGATCTTTGCCGCGCGGTCTGAGCCGAGCGCGACGGTCTTCACTTGAGCTTGAGCCCGGGAATTCAAAGTTGTCCGCAGAACCGCAGCACTCCTATTGAAACGCGTGAGAGGCTATAACAGAGCGGTGCTTGGCGTCAAAAGCGTGCAGGGAAACGCGTCGCTTGACATTAACTGCAGGCGGTTGCTGTAATCAAATTCCCTGTCATCGAAAGATCAAAACTTGAGAGTTACTCGGTTAATTGGGGTTGAGACTTGGAGGCTGATCGAGTGTCACTTGCTGAATTAGTTTACGACTGGAACACCATCGACCCGGCGTTGATCTCTCCCAATCGTCACATCGGGTTTGACGACGAAACCCTGCGTGACGGGTTGCAGTCCCCTTCTGTAACTGAGCCTTCGATTGAAAAGAAGATCGAACTGCTCCACCTGATGGATGCGCTGGGAATCGACACGGCGGACATCGGTCTGCCCGGCGCGGGTGGCACTCATGCGGCTGGCGTAGAGTTGATGGCACGTGAAATTGCGGAAAAGAAACTAAAGATCCGGCCAAATTGCGCTGCTCGTACCCATCGAAACGATATCCTGCCAATCATCGAAATCTCACAACGAGTTGGTATTCCGATCGAGGCTTGTACTTTCATCGGATCTTCTGCCATACGATTTTTTGCTGAAGACTGGACACTCGATAAATTGCTGCAGTTAACGGAAGACGCGGTAACTTTTGCCGTGAGTGAAGGTGTGCCGGTGATGTACGTCACTGAAGACACCACCCGCGCAAACCCGGAAACAATTCGCGCCCTTTACACAACAGCCATTCGTTGCGGGGCTAAGGCGGTATGCGTGTGCGATACCGTGGGACATTCCACTCCCGACGGCGCCCGTTCAGTTGTTAGCTTTGTTAAAAAAATCATCGAGGAACAGGGTGGAAACATTCGCCTCGATTGGCACGGACATCAGGATCGCGGCCTGGGCGTGATTAATTCGATTGCTGCGATTCAAGGCGGCGCCGATCAGGTCCACGGCTCCGCCCTGGGCATCGGTGAACGCGTTGGCAATACGCCACTGGATCAATTGCTGGTTAACCTGAAACTCATGGGTTGGATCCAGAATGATCTGACCCGGTTAGGTGAGTATTGCGCGGTTGCTGCGCAAGCCTGCGGTTGGGCCATCCCTTACAACTATCCGGTATTTGGGCGCGACGCATTTCGCACCGCGACTGGCGTGCACGCGGCGGCGGTGATCAAGAGTTACCGCAAAGGGGATCGCGAGCTTGCGGATCTTGTTTATTCCGGCGTTCCCGCTGGACAGTTTGGTTTGGAGCAGGTTGTGGAAATAGGACCGATGAGTGGCAAGTCAAACGTGATCTACTGGCTCGAGAAGCGTGGAATCGAAGCTAATGAAGAACGCGTGAGTCGCATTTACGATCGCGCTAAACAAGCTTCAGCCGTTTTGGCTGACGACGAGATTATGGGCCTGGTCTAAGATCGGCTGGGTGTCGGAAAAAGGAAAGGGTAAGCGAAGAATCGGCTTACCCTTTCCGTTTCCCCTTACCTTTGCCCTTGGCTGTTAGTTGATCGGTATCGTAATGGTCGCGGAACCTGCTTTTCCCGCCGGAAATCGTTTCTGCCGCGCAATGCGTATGGCGCTCGCGTCTCCACCCGATGCCTGCGTAACTCGGCCCGACTCATCGTAAGTCACCGTTACTGCAATTTTTTTGGTCCCCGATTTCACGGCTTCCATCGCGCTGCTTGCGACGGGCGGAGCCGAGCTTGCTGCCGGTTTTGCTTGCGCCTGTTCGTCGCGCTTGGCTTTATCACGCTCGCGCTGTCGCTTGGCTGCCAATGCGGCATCCTCGCTATGATCGCTCGGTCGGACAGTTTCAGCCGGAGTTGTGACATTGCTGGTCGAGACTTCGGTATTGGGCGCTACGGGATTCGTGACAGTGCTAGCAGCCGGCTCATTGCCAATCGCTGAGGCTCTAGCTCGGTGGTACCAGCCGGCTGGGACTCCAATCGCGGCGACACTCGCAACCACAGCAAAGGCCACTCCACTTGCAATTGCGATCTTTCGCTTACCGCCAGGCCCTGAACCTGCAAACGAAAGAAACGAAGGGATGCGCAAACTTTCGAGCTCTGTAGCTTCCCCATTGCTTGAGTCCGGCGTCTCACTCTCCCCCTTGAAGTCAGGCGGAAAGGCGGTCATGGGAGCGATGCCTTCATCGAGGCGACGCAGCCCTTCGAGGACAACCTGGGTCCATGGTTGGTTGATAGTGCGCTCGGAGGGTTCAATGGCGTCACCAAACTCGAATCTGGCGTTGGGCAAGGTCAAGGCGAAATAAACGGCATCGATTCCCCGCAGCACGCCGATTTTGGCGTCGATCACCGATCCTGCCTGCAGACTAAAATACCCCGGTCCCTGCGGATAGAGGACTTTGAGCTGTCCGGTCTTTCGTTGATTGCAGAAAAACTCGATCAGTTCGGAAAGCGAAAGATCGCTTAAGTGTCCGGTTAGTGCCATCGGAATATAGCTCCTCTTAGGATTCGAAATGTGACGAGGAAGAAGTAGTAGTAGACGTCAAGCCGGGGATGGCGTCTGCAGCCGTGTTATTGGGCCAGAGCAAATTTATAGTTAATCATGCCCGTCACCTTCACAGGCTGACCCGAAAGCTTGGTGGGAGAGAATCGCGCACGGAGTGCGGCCTGCACCGCCACGTCTCGCAATGCCACTGGTCCTGACGTGGCGACCGCGGATATCACTTTTCCTGTTTCATCAACAACCACCTCGACCGAAACTAGACCTGACACCCTTAAGCGTCTGGCGGTATCCGGGTACATCGGCGATGGCAGGCTAAGGGCGGTACCATTGAGTACGCCGCCCGACACCGGTTTGAGAATCGGACGGGGGGCCGGAGGTGGCGGTTCTGAGTCGAGTTTGACCGTGGGCTGAGCAGCCGAGTTTGTCGGGTCTCCCGTCAATTCCATAGAACCCAGGTTAGTAGTTAGCTTGTCTGTTACACCGGATGTTGCACCTGGCAATATGGGAGAAACTTTCTTGCTTGAGCCTGGGGCTGAGTTGCTGTTGGCAGTGGGCTTCGACACAACTACGGCCGTCTTATTGTCAACGCTCGCGCCAGCTACACTGTTCGCGGGCGCGGGAGCCGGGACACTTTGCTGCGGAGTTGAGGTCACCCCATCCTGCGAAGCCGGCTGGGACATTCTCATCATGTTCTCGTCGAGGTAGTACATGATCGAACGATAGGTGATTTCAGTAGGTTCGAAAGATAATTTGCCGCCTTCAATTACAGCTACTGCGGTCGTCATCTTGTTCCAATTCCCCGCGAAATCAAATTCGTACCGGTAGACTTCTTTGCTCAATAAGGATCCATCAGCGTTGAAGAGATTCATCTCGCTGATGTTCCCTTTTTCGTCATACTTGTAGATCTCTTTGCCAGTGAGATTAGCTCCGGCGATCGGGAAATACTGGTTCTCCACTTTGTTGCCCTTAAGGTCATACGAAGCAACCTCTAACACGGCATGTTTACTTTCTAGCACCTTGCCGGAATCATTTGAAAGTTTGGCAACTTCAGTACGTATGCGCCGCACCGGCCCGGTCAAACCGTCCCTGGTGCGATCGTTGTCCTCCACCGCAACGGCAGGAACCGGCCGCGGGCTACCGGCCTTCGCGGTCAGGTTAGACTGAGCCGACACGTTGAGGCTGAAGACCGCTAGTGCGAATGCACATAGAGACAAACTTCCTATCCGTCGTTCCATTTGATTCACTCCTGATTTGATGAGGTGAGACTATTCTAAAGACCAACGATGAGGTCGGCTGGGGGCAACCCCGCGAATCCGACAGGGGGATAATAGCTGGTTCAACAACATTTGTCTATAGTCAACAATGCCAAGATAGGTGAGAAACTAGCGAGATTCTTGAGTTTTTTGGCCAGGAGGGTCTGGAAAGGCGGCCAGAATGGTGACGATCTGATCAATCAGGCGAATGCTGTCGGCCCTTCCGGTTTGGTCGTTACACATGATCGAGAAGGCCACCGGCCCGCTTCGTGAGGTCGTGAGGTAGCCTGAAAGTGAATTGTCGTAGGTTAAAGAACCCGTCTTGGCGGAGACCTTGTCCGCTATCGTCTTTAACCGGCCAGCAAGTGTTCCATCGCGACCCGAGACAGGCAACGACTCTTTAAAGACGGGTGCCACCGCCCTACCGGAGAGAGAAACCAATAAACGGGCGCTCGCTTCTGGCGTCACCAGATCGAGCCGGGACAAACCTGAGCCATCGTGTAGCGCCAGGCGCTCAGTCGCAATCCCTGCCCGCGAGAGCCATACGCGGATGACGGCGAGGCCGGATTCGTCATCCCCTCGCTCTCTTCCTATTGCCTCCGGCAATGCAGCCATGCCTCCACGCTCTCTCCCAAGCGTGCGAAGAATCAACTCCGCGTAGAGATTGATACTCTCTTTATTTGTTTGCCTGGCGATTTCGCTCAGTGGTTGGCTGAGCGTGAACGCTAGTTCAACCCCACGTGTTGGATCAAACCGTTGACTCGGCGGCATGCGCGAGTCGCGCGACGTTGTTTGGCCCTCCACCTGTATCCCACGGTTCTTGAGAGCACGCAAAAACAACTTTGCTGCCCAGAGTGCTGGCTGGTGCACAGAAAGTCTGGCGCCGAATCCTTTGGCGCGCGGGTCAAACTCTCCCCACACCTCAATGTTGTTATCAGAGAGTCCGCGGTGTACCCCGATGGTTGGTTGCGCTTGCTCGTCTTTCACTGCCATGCGGTTTTGCAGGGTGACATAACCTTCTGTATCGCTGCTCCTCACTTCGCCTGAGGCGCCCACCTTGCCGGCCGGAATGAAGTTAATATCCACTTCATTTCCGTTAATCGAAAGTGCGCTCGCTTCGGCGCCGAAATACCACTGGAGATCCGTCCATTGCCAACCGTCGCCCAGTGAATCGCCACGGAAATAACTTTCGTCCCCCACGATGTTGCCGCTAATGCTCCTGACACCGCGTGCGTAGATATCTTCCGCGAGTTTTGCCAGCGAGCTACGATTCTCGTCCTTGTCGGCAGTCACTAAATCCGGCGCGCCTCGACCGTAGAGGACGAGATCCCCACGCACCCGGCCGTTGGCATCGGGTTGTGTATCCGCATAAACAGAAGTTCGCCAGCGATAGTCAGCACCCAGCAGATCCAACGCGACGCCGGTGGTGTAAATCTTCATGTTGGAGGCTGGTGTGAAAAGCTTATCGCTGTTTCGCTCATAAATGATCGACCCGTCAACCATCGAGATGACGGCAACGCCCCAGCGCGCGGCGCCCAGTTCGCTTTCGTCAATCGCACTATCCAGACGTTGTGCCAGGTCACCAGTCTTTGCGCTTACGAATTTCTCAGAAACTACCGGGGCCTTGTGTTCTTCCTTGTCTTTACCCTCACTCGCAATCAGTGGTTTAAGCAACAACAGACTGGCTAACCCGATGAAGACGACTAGCAGGACTTTCACAGACAGGCTGCGACTAGCGTTTGTGATTCTCTTCATAACTTAAAACGTTGACCGTTCTTAGCTAGTTGACCTTTTGAAATAACAACAAACGTCCTCCCTCACCGAGCAAACAAACTGGCTGTTCTTCCTGATGCCAGAATCGATCGGGTGGCGGCGTAAACTTCATCTACAGGAATGTCCTCGATGACATTATTGTAAATCACACGGTGCGTCTCGCCTTGCGGCAAGTAACTCTCCGGCGCTCGCTTGTCAATCAGGAGTACGACCGGGGTACCGACGGCCGAGGCTATATGCATTGGGCCAGTATCGTTTGAAACAAAAGCGACCAGCCGGCCCTGTGCCGCCGCAAGTTGCGGAATAGTGAGTTGGTCGAGAATGACAACGGTTGGGGGAAACTGCTGGCGAATCTCCTTAACAAGCTCACGCTCCTCAGGACCAACAAAAACCAACACCTTCACTTGGTCGTTTCTTATTAAAAAATCCGCCAGACTCGCGAACTGCGCAAGTGGCCAACGCCGGCTGGCATGACCGGCTCCGGGGAAGAGCCCCACTAGCGGCGCGCCCGCGTCGGCCTTTGCCTTCACCAGCAGGCGGTCGATAACTGCGGAATCGGCTGGACGAATTTTGAGAGTTGGCAATCTTTCGGCGTTATCAATTTCCAAAGGACGCAGAACATCGAGGTAGCGATCGATTAGATGTCGCTGACGATGATCAGTTTCCACTGGCGGACGTGGATCAAAGTTAGCCAGAAAATCCAAGGAGCGTCCGGGGCGACGTGAATAAAGACGCTTTGAAGCGCCTGACAAAAATCCCAGCAGGTTTGTTTCAGAGAGACTGTGGAGGTCGATGACGAAATCGAATCGCTTCGCTCTTACGTCTTTAACGATCTGAAACACGCGAAACACTGAAAGCGGTTTGAAACCATCGCGCAGCGCCACGCGATCAACGACAAACGTTTCGTCGGCGTAACCGGACAAGGCAATCACGTCAGCACCCGGTTTTCCCACTGCCACCGTAATTCGCGCTCGCGGAAAACGTTTTCGAATGGCAGCGAGCGCCGGCAGACTGAGGACGACATCGCCCATTTGGCCAAAGTCGATAACGAGGATATTGCGCGGATCAAACACTTGCAGATCTTCCTATTCCAGATCGCGGAGGTCGCGGCCAGTCATTTCTTCCGGCTTCGCGTTGCCCAGCAAACCAAGCATGGTGGGTGCAACATCTTCCAACGCACCGCCCGCCCTTAGCCGCAAACCGCGAGACTCTTCGTCTATCAAATGGAAGGGCACCGGGTTGAGCGTATGCGCAGTATGCGGACCGCCTGACTCGGGATCGATCATTTGCTCCGCGTTTCCATGATCGGCGGTAATTAGTGTAACGCCGCGCGCTTGTCGAATGCCTTTGGTGATCCAACCGAGACAAGTGTCAACATACTGGCACGCTGCAATCGTCCTATCTAGTTTCCCCGTGTGACCCACCATGTCCGGATTAGCAAAATTTACTATGAAGACGTCCGTTTCTTTCGCTTCTATTCCACGCAAGACGTTGTCCGTGACCTTGAAGGCCGACATCTCCGGCTGCAAGTCGTAGGTGGCAATTCTCGGTGAGGGCACAAGCAGACGTCGTTCACAGCCATATTCTTTTTCCACGCCGCCATTAAAGAAGTAAGTGACGTGGGCATACTTCTCAGTTTCCGCAAGACGATAGTTGCGCACACAAAGCCTCTCCCAAACTTCAGCAAGGACGTTCTTGTGGTCGTGCGGAGCAAAAGCAACTGGCAACGGCAACGAACGGTCGTAAACTGTGAAGCAGACAAAGTGAATTTGCGGACGGCCGGAAATGTCAAACTCGTTAAAATCGGTAATCGCCAAGGCCCTCGTAAGCTGGCGCGCGCGATCGGGACGGAAGTTAAAAAAGATTACTGCATCACCATCGTTGATGGTCGCCACCGGATCGCCAAGGTCTCGAACCACGATCAGAGGATCAACGAACTCGTCCGTAATGCCTCGTTCGTAAGAGCGCGTGATTGCCGCGACCGGATCCTTAATTGGTTCGCCCTTGCCCTTCACCAGCAACTCGTAGGCGCGCTCTGTTCGCTCCCAACGCTGGTCGCGATCCATCGCGTAGTAACGACCAATAATGGATGCAATCTGCCCGCAACCAATTTCTTTGATCCTTTTTTGCAGGGCCTGAACATACCTAACAGCAGATGAAGGTGGGGTATCACGACCATCAAGAAAGCAGTGCACGAAAACGCGCTCAAGGCCACGCTGTTTGGCGAGACAAAGGAGTTCGTAAAGGTGTTCCTGCGAGGAATGTACCTGGCCATCTGAGAGCAACCCCATTAGATGCAACGCCCGCCCGCCCGCCTTAGCGCCATCTATCGCCGCCAGCAAGACTTCATTACGGGAAAACTCTCCGGTCGCGATGTCGTGATCAACTCGCGAGACGTCCATGCGAATTACGCGTCCCGCGCCAATATTCAGGTGCCCCACTTCTGAGTTTCCCATTACCCCCGCGGGCACACCAACACGAGTGCCTGACGCTTCAAGCAATGTGCTGGGGTAGTTTGCGCATAGTTCGTCATAGTAAGGAGTCGCCGCCATGGCTATGGCATTGCCCTCGGCTCGCGGCGAATATCCCCAACCGTCAATGATGATCAATGCGAGCGGACCGCGTTTAGTAGTCAAATGTAACCTCTGAATACAACTTAGTCTGAAAGATCCTTTTTCCAATAATCGGGACTCTCTTGCATGTTTGGATCCGGCCGCTCCATCCAGCGCTCCGGGCGATGCAGGGGAATGAAACCAAAGCGCGCATACAACGAGTGCGCGTCTTTGGTTGCCAAAACCCAACGGCGGAAGCCCTGCAACTCCGGATGCGACAAGATCACCTCTAGCAGCCATTTGGAGAGACCGGCCCCGCGATGTTCGGGAAGCACAAACACGTCGGCAATCCAGGCAAACGTTGCATAGTCTGTCACAACGCGCGCGAAACCAACTTGATTGTTTCCTTTGTAGATGCCGAAGGGAAAAGAATTCTCGATTGAGCGCTGCACCACATAGCGCTTGCGACCAGCCGCCCAGTAGGTGGTCTGCGAGAGAAAGTCGTGAATCAGTTCGAGATCAAGACGCGAGCGATCGGTGCTAATCAGGTAATCGCCACGCTCCCAGGATTCAACCATAAACTTTGGAATGAAATCAGGCCTAACGCTTCTACGCGGGTATCTCGCGGCGCAGGTAGAACAATAAATCGGTCGACGGTGGCGTGATGCCGAGTTGGCGAATCATGCCTACGACTTGGCCGCGGTGCAGGGTCGCATGATTGACGACATGTTGCATTTGATCCACGAGCCGCATCGAACTCGTATCACCACTGAGAAGTTTAAACGAGAGCTCAGCCGACAAACGAGATTCGTCGAGTTCAGCAATGAATTGCGTGCGCCGGTCAATGACATCGCGCCAGCGCTGTTTCAGGATTTCCAGATCAGCACACGAGTCGGTAGTCCAAAGTGACCATGCTTCTTTTCCTGCAGGTGAGCCTCCATGCCAGCGCTCGAGCCAAATCCATTCGGCGCCGGCCATGTGCAGGAGCGTTCCAAAGATCGAGTGATGACTGATACTAAAATCGCGCCGCAGGTTGTCGTCGGAGAGTTCCGCCGCCGCTTTTAGTGCGAGTCCGTTAGCCCACTCGGTGTAATCAAACAGCTGCCTGATGTCTGACTGATTCATCTCTATTCACCTTAAAAACCGAGCGACCCGGATAGAGTGCCGCGCCGCGCAAGTCTTCTTCAATCCGCAGAAGTTGATTATATTTGGCAATCCGATCGGTACGGGAAAGCGAGCCGGTCTTGATTTGGCCTGCGTTGGTCGCTACTGCGAGGTCAGCAATAAATGGGTCTTCCGTCTCGCCGGAACGATGGGAGACGACCGCCGTCCGCCCGTTTGCTCTAGCAAGCTCGATGCAATCCAGAGTCTCCGTCAGAGTTCCAATTTGATTTACTTTGATCAGGATGGAATTTGCAACGCCAAGTTCAATTCCCTTGCGCAGGAATTCGGAGTTGGTCACAAATAGATCGTCGCCCACGAGTTGTACACGGTTGCCCAGCTCATCAGTCAGCGTTTTCCAGCCAGCCCAGTCGTTTTCGGCCATGCCATCTTCGATCGAGATAATCGGATAGCTCTCAGTCCATTTTTTCCAAAACTCAACCATTTGGTCGCTCGACAACTTACGCTTGTCGCTCTTCTTAAATACGTAAGAGTTGTTCTCGTAAAACTCGCTTGCGGCCGGGTCGAGCGCCAGCAAACAATCCTTTCCCGGAGTGTAACCGGCCTGAACAATTGCTTCGAGAATAGTTTCAATCGCTTCCTCGTTAGAGCTGAGGTTAGGGGCGAAGCCGCCCTCGTCGCCGACGCTGGTCGCGTAACCCTTTTTCCTGAGAACTGTTTTTAGAGTGTGAAAAATTTCCGTGCCGATGCGCAGACTCTCGCTAAAACTCTCAGCGCCAACCGGCACGATCATAAATTCCTGAAAGTCGACATTGTTGTCGGCATGGGCACCGCCGTTAATGATGTTCATCATCGGCACTGGCAGCGTACGCGCATTGGGACCACCGAGATACCGATAGAGGGGAAGTTCCAGATAGGCGGCCGCGGCGCGCGCAGTGGCCATCGAAACGGCCAACAACGCGTTGGCGCCCAGCTTCGACTTGTTTGGCGTGCCATCCAGGCTAATCAGCGCGCTGTCAATCTCGGCTTGATCGAGAGCATCCATGCCGTCAATTTCCGGGCCTATAATCTCGTTCACATTGCGGACGGCTTTGAGCACGCCCTTGCCGCCATAGCGCTTCTTGTCGCCATCTCGTAACTCCACGGCTTCATGCTCACCGGTGGATGCGCCAGAGGGAACAGCCGCGCGGCCGACTTCGCCGTCCTCCAAAGTCACTTCTGCCTCGATCGTGGGGTTACCACGTGAATCCAGAATCTCGCGCGCGTTTACTGCTTTAATCCAGCTCATCTCGTTAGGCTCCAGGAACCAAAGAAACTTCAGGCTAAGGTTGCCACGTTAGTCAGGTTAATTGGGAAACTCTATCATCGCCCTGAGTAGGAATCGAAGTGTTGGCGGGAAATTGGAAATCAGCCGGTGGCGCGAGCGCTCTCACTCGCGGCCTGCCCTTCCACCGACTTCGGGTCCGCGGGTAATTTCAACCGGACACTAATGACGCGGCGGCGTTCGACGCGGTCAACCTCAAAAACGATACCGTTATAGTTGATTCTATCGTTTGGCTTAAGCACATGTCCCGCCTCAGTCATCAGAAAGCCGGCAATCGTCGTGTACCCTTCAGACTCCGGCAAGGAAAGCTTTAGCCGGCGATTAAGATCACGCACCGCCAGCCCGCCGGCAAGAACGTAGTTTTTATCATCAACCGGCTCAATTTGTTCGTTGACCTCTTCATCGTGTTCGTCAGAAATGTCGCCAACAATTTCTTCCAACAGATCCTCGAGGGTGATGATGCCTTCAAGTCCGCCGTGTTCGTCCACTACAAACCCGAAATGCGTTTTCGCCTTCTGCATTTGTCGCAACACGTCTTCCAGACGCGCGGTGTCAACTACGTAGAGCGACGATTGCAGCACATCTTCAAGCCGAAATCTTTCGGGACGAAGCAGGTAAGGCATAACGTCTTTGCTATGGATGAAGCCCATCACAGCATCAAGCGACTCTTTATAGACTGCCAGTCGTGAATAGCTGTATTGCTGAAATGCCTTCGTGATCTGCTCCAGCGAACTCGTGCTCGGAATCGCCGCCATCTCGGTACGAGGCACCATGGCCTCGCGCACCAACGTATCGGAAAACTCAAACACCCGATGAATCAACCGTCTCTCTTCAGCCCGCAGATAGCCGCTGTCGCGCGCTACGTCGATTAACTGCCGTAGCTCTGTCTCGGTGTAAACGGCGGCGTGATCCAAAGTTGACTTAAGACCGATGAGGCGGCCCAGCGAGGCGCCCACCGTATTGAAGATCCAAAGCGGCGCGCTAAAGGTCTTGGCGAACAACTCAAGTGGTCGCGAGCAGAAGAGCGCGAGCTTTTCGGCGCGTTCCAGCGCGACCATCTTCGGCATTAGTTCACCTAAGACGATATGCAGAAATGTGATTGCCGAAAAGGCGAAAATCACAGCCATTAGGTGGGCCACATAGCCGGCGCGCCCCTCTGACGCAATGCTGCGAGCAACTGGCTCCAGCCATGAAGCAACCGTGGGCTCGCCGACCCAGCCCAGGGCGAGCGATGCGAGCGTAATTCCAAATTGCACAGCGGAGATAAAGACGGTTGGGTTATCAAGCAAGCGCAGCGCCGCCCGGGCGTTTCGGCTACCGGCTGCGGCGCGGGCTTCGAGCCGCGAGCGACGAACGGAAACCAGTGCAAATTCTGACGCGACGAAAAACCCGTTAGTCGCAACAAGAAACCCAATCGCCGCTAGTTTTAGGAGTGCAATCATAAAAGTAGCGAGATTGGTGGAGCGTTAAGCGGAAAACTGCTGGGGAGATGACTCCCGGATTCGTCCATTGATGTAGGCGGAAATCGCTTCAGGCCGGGATTATAGCACGCGCACGCGGGGGCCCGGAACACACGTCTAACAAGGGAACCGGACACTTTTTCAAGACTTACTTGCTTCGAGTTATTAAGATCCCGGCATTCGGGAAAAATACTTAGTGGCCCGCGGCAGCAGCTGCGGCCCGTGCCCGAGCTGGGCGGCGGTCGTGCTTCAGACAGGCACGAGTGAGAGCTTCTTCCACGCGCGGCTCGATGTTGCATTCCGGCTGGCGACAAACTGCGGCCAACTCGGAAATGACCAGATAGCGAGAGCGCTCCAGCATCCTTTGCTCACGAAATGAAAGAGGCTTAAGGTTACTGAGGTAAGTCAAATGCTTAAGCACCTCCGCCGCTTCAAAAACATTGCCGGTGCGCATTTTTTCCGAGAAATCCTTAAAGCGGTCCTTCCAATCGTTCGCGGGGAACGAAAAATCATCAGCTAACACTTTGAATAGCATCTCGCACTCACCGGAGGAGATTGGAGACCGAAGACCAACTTCCGTTGCATTTGAGACTGGGACTAGCACGAGCGAGTTATTAGCAGCGAGCCGAAGTGTATAGAACGGGAGTAAGGTAGCGCCTATCTGCTTCTGTTCAATCTGCTCGATAATCCCGATTCCGTGATTGGGATAAACAACCTTCTGGCCGATTTTGAAGCCCACCGCAGCACCTCCATTGAAATAGAAAATCAGACTGCGCCGCACGCGCGGGTCTGGGGGAAATCCGAGCGACGCAGTAAAAGCGCCGGGCCCTAGCTTGGTAAGTGTTTTGAGTCTAGCAACTGGTCTCGCCAAGCGTCAAGGGATTCAGACCGCAACTTTGACAAGTGAAAAGCGGAACAAACATTAGGAGTTTTTGCGCTTGACTTTTCACTTTTCACGGCCTTGCTCTGGCCTTAGTGTGTCGCCGCACATAACCTGTGACTGTTCATGCCAGCGCTCAGTTTTTTGATGACAAACTTCTTAATGGTAACTGGTAGTCAACCATATTCTGACAGGGTTTCAACTCCATCTGGGTATTGGCGGTTTCAGCGACGCGCCTTATTTTTGTTCGAGTGTCGGCCCCTTCTGGCGTGCGCAGTTTCCCGTCAAACTGCGGTTCATTGCCGGTTAAGGATTGAGCGACCGCCCAGTAACGACCTGGCGGCAGGTTGTTGACTGCAAAACTTCCGTCGGCCTGAACGGGAGCAGTAAAGAATCGCAAGACATCATCAGCGCTTTCTTTTTCGGCGGGAACTAAACGGACATAAAGTTTCGCCGGCACGCTTTCTCCCGTTGCGGGCTTCACCGCTCCCCGAAGCGAAGCGGCGCCGGCAGCAAGCGTGACTGTCACTCCACTAACCCGCTCCCCAAACCTCAGCATGAGACCATTTCTCGCCAGATCTGTTTGCCGGTTGGCCGCCTTGGCTCCCAAGGGCAGCGACCCGGGCACTTGCTGAACGATCGAACGAAGGTACCAATACTTCGCAAAAAACCTGGCGTTCAAATTAAACTGGCCGGGTGCCAGGTTTCGCATCGAAAAATCACCAGCCTTATCAGGAACGGCCTGCGCGAAAGAGTTGGGGAGAGCCAGCTGTTCCTTTGGCGTCTTAATCTCGCTGCGACGCACCAGCACTACGGTTTCGGAAAGCAATGGTTGGCGCTTGTTCTTACACTCTTCGGCGGGCGTTGTTTCCAAAACCAGGCGGCCTCTAATCGAAGCAAGTTCTTTGACGACAAGTTCAATCCCGCTTAGGTCGGCGCCCCTGACTGTGATGCGGCGGGGCTCTGATGCCACGTTCTCACCCGGAGCAAAATAGGTTTGCGCGATCAAGTCGTAATCCCCATCAGCGATTCCATAAAACGCGAATCCTCGGGAGTTAAATGATTGGTATGACAGAGCGCTGGAAAGAGGCACTCCGTTAACTATCTGCGACAGACTTATGTTCGTGCTGGAGTTTTGCGTAAGTGGTCCGCTAACTACGCCACTGACAGAGTGACCTGGCTCCCCTCGATAACGGATGTCCGCCGTTACATCTTCACCTGATCTGACAGAAACCTCAGCGGCCGTATCGCGTGATGACGCGGGTGCGTAAGTTGGCGCGTCGGTGTCGTAAGCGTTGGAGGAATAGCCGTAGGTGCCGCGTCCACCAGCCGCGACAATATAGGTGCCCATCGGCAAACCGTAAATTCGGTAAACTCCGCGGTCATCGGTTGGTCTGTCAATCGCCAAGCGGCCTGAGCTTGGTGCTTTACCATTAGCGTCGCGAATCAGGATTGCGCGCACATTCGCCTGGACTAGCGGCTCTCCATTCGAGGAGGTGACGATCCCCGTTATCACGCCACCCTTCGTCAGGCTTATCGTCACTGAATCACCGATTCGATAGTAGGGAGGCAAGGCCTCCGGATCGCGCGGTGTGGGGTAGTAAGACGGAGCCGCAGCATTGACCGTATATATCAAGGCATCGAGGCCATCCACCTGGAAGGTGCCGCTGTCGTCGGTGGAGCTGACGCGGGTTTGCAGAGGGCTCATGGGTGCGCTTACGTAAACTGCTGCGTGAGGAACAGGCTGGCCATTCTCATTTACGACGCGCCCGCCGATAGCACCAGTTCGTGGTGCCGCATTCTTGCTTTCGTCATCCTGTGCCCGAACGGCGATGGACAACGCCAGGAGCGTGGCCATACTCACCAGCAAGTGGAGCAGAGTTGCAGAGAA
The DNA here is from genome assembly GCA_031365545.1 of Pyrinomonadaceae bacterium. Lineage (GTDB taxonomy): Bacteria > Acidobacteriota > Blastocatellia > Pyrinomonadales > Pyrinomonadaceae > PSRF01. The sequence continues at coordinate 18,604 of JANLYH010000230.1, forward strand.
ACTTTGATTTGCGCACATAGGTGGAACGCTCGCATGTGAAGTCAGGGAACCGGCACAGCCTCTGGGTTTGGCTTCAGATCCAGACTTATAACGATATTAGTGACGGCCCCGTCGCCTACAGTAATTGACTGTCTGGCGGTAGCAACTCGGCGTTCCGGAACATTTGCTTGAACATGTAGCTCGTAGTCCCCGGCACCTACACCCTCAATCAGGAAATGCCCCCGCAAATCGGTCGGGTAGGGCCTGACGTTTGACTCCGAGTCGCCCAGCTTCTTGAGCCAAACCATGACACGCGCGTTGGGAGGTAGCGTGCCATTTTCGAACTTTATTTCTCCGCGAACCGAACCGGTTCCGTATCTCAAGACGATCTTCACACCGGTAACTTGCGTCTCCTCCTCCTTGATTTCGAGACCGCGCGGCTGTACGACGCCATCGCGCTCGACGCGCAGGATAGCAAAGTTTACTGGAGGCCGGCCCTCTTGGGAGCCGAGCGAGAAGTTTGCGATGCCCGCGGCCAAACCGCCGAGGCGAAAACTTCCATCAGCACTGATAGGAGAGGATTGTCCGAAGCCCGGGGTGGAATTTTCTCTGCGGACGTAAACACCCAGGCGCAATTCCGTAAGTCTAACCAAGGTGCTGTTGTCGTTCTTGCCCTCAACAACGACTGTGCCGCTGATGCTTAGTCCATTGAAGGTTTTGATCAGCAATCCATTTACATCCTGATCGATTACCTCAAACGTCACAGCGTCGGCACGCGTTTCAATCCCCTGCCTCGGCAAAACCAATACTTCATACTTCCCGGGTGTCACGTCTTCCAGACGAAAGTCGCCATGACTGTTTGCCGGAGCCGATGAGGCGATGCCGGCATAGCCATTGTTGTTATTGAGCAGCCGGCGCAGCCCAAACCTCAGACCCGGGACTGGCCGCCCGGTCTCTCGGTCGACTACTCTTCCGCTCACCGCAAATCCCGGCAAAGTCTGTCCGAGGGTAATGTCGATATTTGTCAGTTCGGAGCCTGCTGTAATCTCAAGTACTTTGGCGTCGGCTGGATCAGTAACGTCCGGATAGAAGGTTCGCTTGTAGGCGACTCGCCCAACTTCACCGCCGGGGTAATAGCTGGAGTCGTCCCGACCAACAGAAATCTTGTAGGATCCTGGCGGCAAACCGTAGATTCGATACCTGCCGCGGTCGTCCGTTTGCGATCCGTTGCCGTTAACATTCCCAAACGCCTGTTGGTTGTTTTGGTTCTGGTCCACAGGTGCCAGCATGATTCGCTCTTCTACGACCGGATGCCCGTCGAAATCAGTTACCCTTCCGGCAATGACTCCGCCGCGCTCAAGCGAAAAGTCGATGCCCTGCACCTCCTCACCTTCCGCCAACAGGAGTGTCTTTCCTTGCCCGCGAGACGCACCGGAATCCGAGAACACGTATGCTGGAGCTAGGGGAGACACAGAATAACTGCCGGGTGGTATGCCGCTGATTCGGTAGTTCCCGTCAGGATCAGACGCGGCTCTGATCTCGGGAGCCGGGCGCGGCACTGAACTTTGGCGAACACTGACGACAATTCCCCCGACGCCCTTGCCGTGAAGCGTGATCCGTCCCGAGACGCTTGCCGCGAGCAGCTTCTTTGCGATACCTGTTTGAGAATTCGCCGCTGCGGGAAGCGCAGCGCCGCCAAGGCTGAGGGCTAGAACGAATGCGTAGCGAATGAGGCTACTCATAGGAATGATCCTGTAGAACCAGCTAACGAGGAGATTTGGATGATACCAATCACACTGCGGTTTGTCTCCAGCAAAATGCGATTCGCGCTCAAGCAATTCATGTTTAGTTGTCACAGGTAAAAACATGTTAGGATCGTTCGTGAACTTCCCCAGATCGTCTTCCAGCGATCTCATTGGCGACATTTTTCGGCGGGACATCCCGCTAATTGGAATCCGAATAGTTAGTCCATGGCAATCCTAAAGATCACCGACGCCAGCGGCCGCCAGTGGGAATACAGTTTCGCCGCTCATGCCCCCTGCACAATTGGCCGGGCGCCCGATAACACTGTAGTTCTGGATGACCCCAGGGCCTCGCGCTACCACGCGCATATAAAAGCAACTGACGATGCGACGTTCACCCTGGTAGACGGCGCGATGATCAACGGAGAACTCCGTCGTAGTGCAAACAAAGTATTCGTTAACGGCAGCGCGCATTCTGAATATCAGTTAAAGAACGATGACCGCATAACAATTGGAGCAAGTACGCTACGGTTTGAACAACGCGCGGAAGAGCGAACGACCGACGTGCGCTACGATGACAAGCCGCTCGGCCATACGCAGTTGGTGGTCTCTGCCAATGACGTGATGCAGACGGTCCTCCACAAGTCTTCCGAAAACTTACCCAGCGCAGTGACCAGCCAGTCAAGAGACAAAGTGCTGGAGGCCCTGCAACGAAAGGCAAACATACTTTCAGCGCTTTACGAAATGAGTAAGACTCTGGGCTCAGTCTTCGACCTCGAGGCCATCTTCGCCAAGGCGACCGACGTTATCTTCCGCTCCACTCCGGCTGATCGAGTGGTCGCGTTGTTGGCTGAAGGTAATGGCAGCGAGAATCCCGAAGATGTGAAGTTGAATCCCATAGCCATGCGAGCTCGCGATGAGAGTCTTAATAATCATGCGCGCAAGCTCTCGATCGGACGCACGATTACGCGCAAGGTAATGAAGGATCGCGTGGCGCTGCTCTCTCAAGACGCTGCTTCTGACGAAGAGTTTGCCGGAGTTGACTCGATCGTGTCTCAGGGAGTGCGCTCCACAATTTGCGCCCCGCTGGTCGGTGAATCGAGAGTACACGGCGCGATCTATGCCGATCGACTCGATCCCTTTGCGGCTTTCAAGCCGGATGACCTTGAGTTGATCAGCGCTGTCGCCGCGCAAACAGCGATTGCCGTTGAAAACGCGCGGGCGCACGAGCGCCTGGCGCGCGAGGAAGTGGCCCGCGCCAATTACAGCCGGTTTCTGCCTGAGTATGTTGTGAAGCAGATGCTCGAGAATCCAGATTCCTTCAAGCTCGGGGGCGTCAGTCAAACCATCACAATACTCTTTGCTGATATCCGTGGCTTCACCAGCATCTCCGAGCATTCGGCGCCGGAAAAAATAGTCAGTCTTCTCAACCGCTATTTTTCCGCCATGACGGACATCATTTTTGCCCATGGCGGAACGCTCGATAAGTATCTCGGTGATGGCTTGATGGCACTTTTCGGCGCGCCGACGACTAGCCCGGAAGATGCGTCGAATGCTTTGAACGCCGCCGTCGCAATGCAGCGTCGCCTTCTCGGCATCAATGCAGAACTGCGACAGGAAGGTTTGTCAGAAGTTGGGGTGGGTATCGGCCTGCACACAGGGGAAGTGATCGTGGGCTACATCGGGTCCGAACGGCGTTCTGAATACACCGCAATCGGGGACGCGGTGAACACCGCATCTCGCCTCGAATCAAATGCGAAGGGCGGTCAAATTCTCATTAGCGACGCGACCGCGAAGTCAGCGCGGAGTCGCTATAAGCTGCAACCGCGCGATCCGATCACCGTCAAGAATCGCGAGCAACCGGTAGGGTTGTGGGAAGTTGATTGGCAGAAGGCCAGCGGCGCTTTTTAGGTGACTAGTCACCAAGACCCGATTAGCGAACGCGCTCACCAACACAAGCTAGAGTTTGAATTCTGAACTGCTTGAAGGTGCAGTCTTTCATCTGAGGACAGCGGTGAATGTACTTCAGGTAGTCAAACGCCAATTGACCATCGCGCGCGTCTATGGCATTCCGGTACGCATAGACTATCGCTGGTTTGTAGTTGTCGCCCTCAGCGTTTGGTTAATTGCCAGTAACCTGCAAAACCACGCCATTCAGATTGGCAACGTCCGCTTGCCTCCTCATGCTCGTCTGACGTCGTGGCTCCTCGGAATAATTACTACTGCTGGTCTTTTTCTTTCTGTCTTTGGCCATGAGCTGGCACATGCCCTGATGGCTCGAGCAGAAGGAATTGAAATCGAAGAGATCGTTCTCCATCCTTTCGGCGGTCTCGCTCGTCTCAAAACCGAACCGCAAAATCCGCGCGCGGAGTTTCGCATCGCCTTTGCTGGACCCGCCTCCAGCTTCTTGTTTGCTTTGCTCGCGTTTGTGGGTGCTAAAGTCGCGGCAATAGGAAGCTACGAAACAACCGTCATAGTTTTCTTCTTGATCGCATCAGGCAATTTACTGCTGGCGCTTTTCAATCTCTTTCCGGGTTACCCACTCGATGGTGGACGTGTACTGCGAGCGTTAATTTGGCAAAAGACTGGAGACATCAAGGAAGCAACCCGCAAAGCCGGCATCTGCGGAGTCTTAATCGGCGGCATGCTCGTTCTTTTCGGAGTCTATATCCTGATTTCTCCAAACTGGCGCGCCGCTGAACCTTACTTCATGGGCGCCTGGTCAATTCTGGTGGGACTCTTCCTGCTCGATACCGCATTGAAAGTGGTGAAGAGCGCACACAACGCCAGATTGGTGACTGTGGCTGAGGCAATGTCGCCACCGGTCGCGATTGAGCCGGGACTCATGGTTGCGAAATTTGTGGACGACGTTCTCCCGCTTCATCGGCAGACTAGTTTTCCCGTCGCGGTTGACCAAAGGCTCCACGGAATCCTCACCCTCGAGGATTTGAAATCGCTGCCACGCGAGCGCTGGGCCACTACGCGCGTGCAGACTGTGATGCGTCCGGTCGGTCCAGGTTTCTTTGTCGAGCCTTCCACTACTCTCGACTCAGCACAAGCCGTGATGAGAGAAAACGGCATAGGAGCGATTGCAATAGTAACCGTGGGCGGGAAGTTGGTGGGTTTCCTGCAAAGCGGCAGCATCAAGCGCCGCTCAGAAACTAAGCGCCGCTGAACCTCGCGGCCCCCAATCATCATTGCCACACGCTCGTTTTTTCGCGATAATCCAAGCGGAGCTATCCATTTCGTAACCGAAGGAATTCGTTGATGCTGGCAGTACTGGGCGCGCTCTTTGCCAACGCCGTAATAGCAATTTTGAAACTGGCGGCGGCATTGATGACTGGCTCCTCCGGCATGATGGCCGAGGCATTCCACTCGATTGCCGACACCACTAACCAGGTGTTTCTGCTGCTGGGGCTGCGGTTTTACAAACGCCCCGCCTCAAAGAAACATCCATTCGGTTACGGGAAAGAGCGCTTTTTCTGGTCGTTTATCGCGGCGATCTTTATTTTCGGAGTCGGTTCGACCTACGCAATTTATGAAGGTATCGTAAAACTAAGACATCCACACGCTCCCGAAAATCTGAAGTGGGCCTACTGGGTACTTGCGATTTCGTTTGTGTTGGAAGGCCTTTCAATTGCGTTGGCGATCTTTCAGGAAACGAAAGAAGCGCATCATGAAGGCTTGTCGTTCATTCGATACCTGCGCGAGTCGAAAGACCCAACTGCGAAGACAGTGATATTTGAAGACTCGGCAGCGTTGCTCGGTATCATCATCGCCGCGACCGGCCTCTATCTTACCGAGCACCACAGTGGCCCCGGTTACGGCGCTTATTGGGATGGACTTGCTTCGATACTGATCGGGTTGGTGCTGGCAGTAGTAGCGTTTGTTTTGGCGCGGACTTCGCGGGGCTTACTCCTTGGTGAAGCTGCCAGCCGGAAAAGCCGCCAGGCAATTGCGGCAGCGATTGAAAGTCATCCGAATGTAGTGAAGTTAATCGAACTACTAACGATGCATCTGGCTCCTAAACAAATCTTGATCAACGCTCACGTCAATCTGCGAGACGATCTCGTTACCGATGACATCGAGCGGACCAACGAAGAGATAGAGGCTTTGATCAGAAAAGCTGAACCTAAAGTCGAGATGATCTTTCTGGAGTCGGCGAGAGAGAGCCACAGCACCAAGCGGGAAATTGTGCCGGAGCACGCTGGTTGAAAAGGAAGCTGGATTGGATCACGGTTTGATGAAACTAAAATTGCAGCCCTTGAATCGCAAATCGCAAGTCCGGAAGTTTAAACCAAGAGATGTTGTTACTACTGCCATACACGGAGTACCTGGGAAGGCTTAGTGAGCCGCGCAATATCGCGGATATCATTCTGGTCTTCCTGCTTGTGTATGCAGTTTTGAAACTCGTTCGGGGCACCCGCGCTGCTCCCATGGCCGCCGCGATCGGAGCTTTTGCCCTCCTCTACTGGCTGGCAGTCAGACAAGACCTGGCAACCCTCGCATTTATTCTTCGTGGCGTGCTGCTCTACATCGGGGTTGCGGTCATCGTTCTCTTCCAGAATGAGATTCGTCAGGCACTCATCACTCTTGGCAATCGCTTCCGCATGCCTTTTACGCGTGGGTACCATGGGCAATTCGGCGAGGGCGTGTACGACGAAATAATTCTCGCCGCCACATCGCTGGCGTCCACCAAAACCGGAGCGTTGATCGTGATCGAGCGCAACATCGGACTGAAAAACATCATTGATGGCGGCGTGAAGCTGGATGCCGAACTGAGCTATGATCTGCTCGTCAGTATTTTCAATACAGAGTCGCCGCTTCACGACGGGGCGGTGGTGGTTCGCCGGCATCGTGTAGCTGCGGCTTCGTGCTTCCTGCCGTTGACGTTGAACCCTCGCCTTTCGCGTGATCTCGGTACCAGACATCGGGCTGCGCTGGGCGTCACGGAAGACACTGACGCAGTCGCCGTAGTAGTTTCCGAGGAATCAGGGCTGATTTCAATCGTTCAGCGTGGCGAGATCAAGCGTGGATTGGACGCGCCAAAACTCAGGGCCGCAATCTCGGAGGCGCTGGAATTCTCAGCGAAACGTGAGAAAGCAAAACACCAGGAGAAGCCCGGCGAACCTGATGCTGACACGGAAGAGGTGGAGCTGGTCTGACTCAGACCATCGTAGTCTGGCTGAGGTCTGAGATTTGAAATCTGAAATCAGTTATGCCATTTCAAGATATAGAAGACACAGAAACAGCTGCCGTCCCGCGAACTCCAACCGCGCCTGAGCGATGGTTGCGCAAGTTGTTTCTGCAAGACTGGGGCTTGAAATTGCTTGCTCTGGCGATAACACTGGCACTCTGGCTGGGCGTTACCGGCCAGAACAAGCCGGTGACCCTGCGGGTAACGGGTGTCCAACTCAATTTCCTACAACCTAACGGAATGGAGATTAGCAATGACCCGCCCAGCACCGTGGATGTGGTTCTCACTGGCAGCAAAGACAAACTCGATCGGATTGGACCACGCGATCTGATTGCGAATGTCGATTTGAGCGATCAAAGAGCTGGGGAACGGGTGATCAAGTTAACACTCGATCGCGTGAAGGTGGAGTTGCAGGAAGACGTCAAGATTCAGAGCTTTCATCCCGCGAGTGTGCCGATTCGCCTCGAGCCGGTTGTGGAACTGCCAGTGGATGTGGAAGTCAAGTTTGAGGGAAAGCTACCTGAAGGGTATGAGGTAATCGGTGTAAACGTGAGTCCGGCAAAAGTCAGACTACGGGGTCCAGCTGATCGAGTTAATGCTTTGCACAAAGTCATAACAGAAACAGTCTGGCTGGACGGCAGGAAAGAGAGCTTCACCATTCCACGTGTCGAAATAAACATTCCCAACCCGAAGATCGAGCTACTCGATCCGGTGGTTGATGTTCGCGTTGAAATTGCCCAAAGGAACCGTGGCGACCTTCATCTGAGGTTCGCTACGGCCGACGAATCATACCTAGCCACTCTCGTTATGCCCGCTCGTCGTCCTTAGTTCACCCATCGGTCCTTTCTATTATTAATGAAGAAACTTTTTGGAACGGATGGCATGCGCGGTGAAGCCGGAAGCTTCCCCCTCGACGCAGCCACAATCAAAACCATCGGCGCATCCCTCGCTCGACACTTAACGGAAAAACTCGGACATTCCCCGCTCGTCGTGATCGGAAGAGATACACGGGAGTCAGGGGAGTGGATCGAACAAGCTCTCGTTGAGGGACTGCGGCAGGCGGGCGCTGAATCGAAATCTGCTGGCATTATTACTACGCCCGGAGTTGCTTTCCTGGCACGCTCCCTTCCGGCCAATGCTGGCGTTGTGATTAGCGCATCACATAACCCCTACAGCGATAACGGCATCAAGATTTTCGCTCCTTCGGGACGAAAGCTCGATGGGCAAACTGAACGGCTAATTGAGAACGATGTCTTCGCGCCACAGGCGGCAACCGCGGCCGAGCGCGGCGATGACGCCTTCACTATGAAGGCGAATCCTGCTGAAGGCAGAGACTTGCGTTCTCGCTATTTGGACTTTCTTGCGAAAGAAATTGCGGGCAACGTCTCGCTGAATGGAATCCGTCTGGTGCTTGATTGTGCTAATGGTGCGGCTTCGGATTTGGCGCCGGAGTTGTTTAAATCCCTGGGCGCAAACGTCACTACAATCAACAACCATCCCGATGGCTGCAACATAAACCTCAATTGCGGGTCGCTCCACACCGAAGCGCTGCAGGCTGAGGTGATCAAGCAGCAGGCGCACCTTGGGGTCGCTTTCGATGGCGATGCAGACCGTGCTTTGTTTGTCGACGCTAACGGAACTTTGGTGAATGGTGACGGCAGCTTATGGGTTCTCGCCCGGCACCTGCAAGCCCGCGGTGAATTGAATAATGATCAGGTAGTAGCGACCGTAATGAGCAACATCGGACTCGAGCTTGCATTTAAGTCAGTTGGCATCGACATGGTTCGGACCGACGTAGGCGACAAGTATGTATTGGAGGAACTTGAGCGGCTCGGCGCCAGTCTTGGGGGTGAGCAGTCCGGCCACATCATCTTTCCCCGCGTGAGTCTCGCCGGCGACGGCTTGATCACTACACTCAACCTTCTACGCGCAACAACTGAAGCGGGTAAGCCGCTTCATGAACTTACAGCGGGCTTTCAAACGTTTCCGCAGTTGCTGGTCAATGTGAAGGTGAAGGCCAAGCCGCCGTTTGCCGAGGTCGCTGCAATCCAGCGAGTTGCGCGTGAGGTAGAAGATGGGCTTGGTTCGCAGGGACGGCTGCTACTTAGGTACTCGGGAACCGAACCGTTGGCACGAATCATGATTGAGGGTAAGAGCCAGGAACAAATCGAAAAGGACGCTGCGACACTGGCCGACGTGATTCAGCAAACGCTTGGCGGATAGGTAGTGGTGTGAGTGAAAGTTTTACGTTGTTCTCTGAAAAAATTACTCTGTTTTTTGAAAGGGCTGCCGAGTGCTCTGGTTTTAAGTGGGAGGGCAAGGCATAATCATAGGAATTTTTCCTGTTCGTAATTGTTGATTTGATGAATCTTGCACGGCACGCGCGTTGCCATGTACATTGTGGGGCAAGAAGAGACGGTTGGTGAATCCTCCGTCTCCAAGTGGTTGCTGGGGTGAGGACAGTGACCACAAAAAATGAATGGGTGCGACGTACTCCCACGTTGTCGCACCCATTCGCTTTTTTAGCCACACTTCTCAACTCCCGATTCACTTTCGTTTGCACCCGTCAATAAACTCCCTTAGTCTCCTACTACACAATCTGTCTGAAAGATCCTGCCACAAAGGAGATCGTCTTGAGGCAACTGCAAGTTCGGACAAGAACGCGACCGCACGAGTATGAAATCCGGATCGGTACCGGCATCATTTCGGAAGTTGGTGAGATAGCCCGCCAGTGCCTTGGCGATCAGTCGGGACAGATCGTCATAGTTTCCAACAGAACAGTCTTCGCTCTTTACGGACCCGCAGTAATCAAAGGCCTGAAGGCCAGCGGATTTGCCGTCCGACCCTGGTTAATAGGCGATGGCGAGCGCCATAAATCAGTGAAAACGGTCGAGCAACTTCTACATCTTCTCAAGGGAACCGGGCTTGAACGGACAGACGGGGTAGTTTCTCTGGGAGGAGGAGTCGTAGGCGACGTCACTGGTTTTGCTGCCGCCGTTTACTTGCGCGGCATTTCTTTTATCCAGGTTCCAACCAGCCTGCTGGCGCAGATCGACTCGTCGGTTGGCGGCAAAACCGGAGTGAATTTTTCAGGCGGCAAGAACCTTGTGGGCAGTTTCCACCAGCCCGCTGCGGTCATAGCAGACATTGAAACTCTCAGCACTCTACCGCCGCGTGAGTTGACCGCCGGTTGGTGCGAGTGTGTCAAACAAGGTGCCGTTGGCGGCCGGAAACTGTTCAACGAAACGGCTGGTTTTCTAAGGGCTACCGGCGTTCGGCGACTTTCGGTTTCGGCCCGGCTGGAGAAGCTGATCGCGGCCCACTGTGCCTTCAAGTCGTCCATCGTTAAAGCGGACGAACGAGAAGACGCAAGTCGCTCAGATGGGCGCTCGCGGCGAATTCTAAACTTCGGTCACACCATTGCTCATGCTCTGGAATCCGTCACCAACTACCGTCGGTTTCGTCACGGTGAAGCGGTGGGCCAGGGCATGTTGGTGGCCGGCGCAATTTCCAGAAACTTAGGCCTGCTCGACCAAACGGAGTTAGAATTGCTCAACGAAGCGGTTGACCTGTGTGGCCCACTACCTGCAGCAACAGACTTGGACGAACGCGCACTGGTCAGCGCCATTAAGCAGGACAAGAAGCGAACAGCGGGGAGGGTGCAATGGGTACTCCTCGAACGCATCGGCAGTCCGCGTATTGTAGACGGAAAAGAGATTAGTCCAACGCTCCTGCGAGAATCGTTGCGAGCAGTTTTTCAAAGACGGTAGGGAGATGTTGAGGATTTATGATGAAGACAAACCCGAGCGCATCTGAAAGAGGCGGTGCACGTCTAAAATTCCTTCTGGTCATCTCGCTTATTGCTATCGCTGTCTACTGCGGCTATCAGTTCATCCCGGTTGCTTACCAGTCTTATCAACTCAAGGATCTGATGCAGCATGACGTCGATACCGCGGTAGCGTTGGGCAAGCCGCCCTCATGGATCCAGGAGCAATTGCTGAAGAGCTCACTGGAGTACGGCATTCCCACAGACGCGGTGATCACCGCGGTGCAGCAGCCAGATAATCGACTTGAAGTAAGGGTCCAGTATAAGCAGCCAATCGAGTTTCCCGGCTACGTTTACGACTACGAATTTGATCACACCGCTAAGAGCTCAACGTTTCTTACGATCAAGTAAATACGCTTGTGGCAAATAATAAGGCGCGGAGAAGAATATCTGCTCCGCGCCGGAATCATTTTCGGCACTCGATTTATCGCTGAGTATTTTCGAGAAAAGCCTTGAGTTTGCGGGAACGCGAGGGATGGCGCAGTTTTCGCAACGCCTTCGCCTCGATCTGTCGAATGCGCTCGCGCGTAACAGCAAAATGCTGGCCAACTTCTTCCAGCGTGTGCTCAGACCCGGTCGTACCGAGACCAAAGCGCATTTTGATTACTTTTTCTTCTCGCGGCGTTAACGTTGCCAGCACCTCATCCGTGATTTCACGCAGATTTGAGGCAACCACTGCATCGGCCGGATTTAGTATCGACTTATCTTCGATGAAGTCGCCAAGATTCGAGTCTTCCTCTTCACCAATAGGCGTCTCCAGGGATATGGGTTCCTGTGCAATCTTTAGAACTTTGCGGACCTTGGCGACGGGAATATCCATCTTTCGGGCAATCTCTTCGCTCGTTGGCTCGCGACCGAGTTCCTGCACCAGTGAACGAGACGTCCGGATCAGTTTGTTGATGGTCTCGATCATGTGCACGGGGATGCGAATGGTGCGAGCCTGATCAGCAATTGCCCTGGTGATCGCCTGACGAATCCACCAGGTCGCATAAGTAGAAAACTTGTAGCCGCGCCGCCACTCAAACTTATCGACGGCCTTCATCAAACCAATATTGCCCTCCTGGATCAGATCCAGAAACTGCAAGCCGCGGTTGGTGTATTTCTTGGCAATTGAAACCACTAAGCGCAGGTTCGCCTCGACCAGCTCTCGCTTGGCCTGCCCGGTTTGTTGTTCACCAATAATGATGGCCTGCAATGACCGCTTTATTTCGACCGGGCTGATGTAGTGCTCAACTTCAATCAGCAGCAAACGTTTCTTCGCCGCCGAAACGCGTCGCTTGAATTCTTTCTGATCGTCAACGCGAACGCGTTTGCGGCTAAGTTTTTCTGTGAGGCTGTCGATTTCGCGTTCCGCATCGCGCACCTCTTTTTGCACAACGCGTATGGAATTAATCAAACGTTGGCGAGCGCGCTCGGTAATGTTTAGCCGGCCAATCTCCTGCGCTATTTCAAGTCGGAGCCGCGCTACTCTCCGGCGCAGACGCATCACCTTCTTGCTCTTCTTGCCGCGAGTAGCCTTCTGCTCAACCCGAAGCTTTTCCCATTCTTTCAGCCCCTGGTTAAAGACCTTGCGGATATTCTCCAGGCCTTCAATTGTCCAGGCCTTGTATTCTTCGGCCTTGTCCACGTCCTCGTCGCCCGTTAACTCCGCCTGCTCCGCGAAAATCACAATTTCGCGGATGTTGGTCTTAGCGCATTCCAACTCTTCGCCAATTTTTAGGAGTTCCTTTACGGTAATTGGCGAACGGGCTATGGCCTTTTGAGTTTTGAGCTGACCCCGTTCGATGCGCTTGGCAATGGTCACTTCGCCTTCCCGCGTGAGCAGTGGCACCACGCCCATTTCGCGCAAATACAAACGCACCGGATCGTTGGTTTTCTCCAGGGCGCCCGCTGAAAGGTCGAGCTCAACATCTTCGTCTGCCTCTTCCTCGTCGACGGCAACAGTTGTGGCTTGTTCGAGGAGACGTTCGTCAGAATCCGCGACGGGGATATTTGACCCTTCGAGCTTTTGCAGCACGTCTTCAATGTCGTCCGGGGAGACGACATTGTCCGGCAGTTCGCGATTGAGATCGTCGAACGTGAGATATTTCTTGTCGCCGCCCAGCTCGAGCAGTCGCTCCATTACGTCGTCACGATCTTTTTCTTCGATACTCAACCCTTGTTACTCCAGTGGACGCAGATTCTAAAATGCGCGGCGGTGAGAAAGCTAATACAATGCGACGGTCCAGTGAGTTCCGTCCACATTTTCAAGCAGAACTACCAATTCCCTGGCTGAATTGGTTCACCTTTTGGCAGCAAGGCGCTGCGCCGTTTAGTTAATTCTATCTGTTCAGCAGAAAGCCGTGATGCTTTTTCCGAGTCGCCTTCACGCTCGGCGGCCCCAACTTCAGTTCGCAACTCGTCGATGAGATGCTGAAGTTTCATCAATCTAAAGGTCTGGATGCATTCGTCCGCTGCATAGTGCTCATTAGAAGCATGTAGAGACTCGCTCATAAATAGCATAGGCAGGAGCGATGAAGAGGGTTCCTCACCTTCAATCTTCTGGCTTACGCTATCAAACTTGATCTCAACGTTGTCTCTATCCAGTTCCAGCAACGCGCGAAATATCGGTGCGGTCGATAAGTCTTCGTAATCGTTGGCCTGCAACTCACGCAGAACGCCATGGCGCAGTTGTTCGTCATTCAGGAGCAAGTTCAACAACCGTTGTTCTGCTGGAGTCGGTTTGGCGCGTCGGGCTGGACTTGTCGTGCCTTTTACAGTCCCTTTACCTGCCCCCCGCACTTGCTGCCACAACTCTTTGCGCCACGCCGAGGTATTGAAGTTATCGCGATCAATACCCAACTTATCCATGGCTATGTCAAAGTATTCGCGCTTTTGAATGCGACTGTTGACAGCGTGAATGTAAGGCAACACGTCATCGATCGCTGCTTCCTTGTCCGCCGGATTGCTGAGTTTGCGATCTCTCACTGCCTGATCGATCACAAATTGTATGTGGGGTTGGGCAAGCCCTCGTTGTTTTTGGTAAGCTGCGGCGCCTTCTTTTCGGATAAATTCGTCAGGGTCAGCCCCATCGGGAAGCACCAGAATTTTTACTTCCAGATCCTCAGCGAGCAGCATCGCAATCGCCTTCTTCGCCGCCTGCAAGCCCGCGTTATCGGCATCATAATTAACCACCACTTTACGGACAAACCGGCTGATCAGCTTTACCTGGTCCGGCGTTAGCGCAGTCCCCAAACTTGCCACCACATTGCGAATGCCGAATTGATAGGGAACGATCAGATCCAGAAAGCCCTCAACCAGGATGACAAACCCGGCGCGCCGAATCTCGTCGCGAGTCAGGTTCAAACCGAAGAGGTTCCGCCCTTTCACGTAGGCGGCTGTCTCCGGTGAGTTTATGTATTTCGCGTCTTCATCGCGGAGCGTGCGTCCACCAAAAGCAATCGGCTTACCCTGAATATCCATCACCGGAAAGATCAACCGGCCTCGGAAACGATCGTAGGAACCGCCCTCGTCCTTCTTAACAACCAACCCACTGCTTTCGATCTGATCCTGACTGGCGCCCTTTTGTCGGAGATAAATCGAAAGCGCATCCCAACTATCCGGTGCGTAACCCAGCCGAAATGTCTGGCGCGTTTCGTCGGTGATTTCGCGACGTTCAAGATAATCGCGAGCAATGAGCGCTTCAGCGCTCGCATCGAGTTGCTTCTCCCACCACTCCAAGGCCCACTTGTTGAGTTCTATTACGGCTTCGGCTTCATTTCGTCTTGCTTCGTAGCGACTGTCGTCAACCAACTTCGGCAGCGGCACGCCAGACTTTTCCGCCACTAGCTTGATAGCTTCCGGAAAAGCGACGCGTTCCATCTCCATCACAAAATTGAAAACCGAGCCGCCCTTGTGGCAACCAAAGCAGTAAAAAATCTCTTTAGCCGGACTGACTGAAAACGACGGGGTTTTCTCCTTGTGAAAAGGACAACACGCCATCCAGTTTGCGCCCTTCTTCTTGAGCTGCACGTAGTCGCCGACAACGCGCACAATGTCTGCCTGCCGCTTGAGATCGTCAATGAATGTTTGGGGATAACGCATCACTTACTGTTTCAATTCTACAACTGTGGCACCCGAACCGCCTTGATCCTGCGGCGCTGCCACAAAGCGTGCGACGTGCGGATGATCTTTCAACAGTTCCGCAATTGCTTTTCGTAAGGCGCCAGTGCCATGGCCATGAACAATGCGGACCTGACTCAAGCTCGCAAGCGACGCTTCGTCAAGAAACTTGTCAACCGCATCAACCGCTTCGTCCGTTGTTTGCCCGATCACGTTCAATTCCGAGCGTCCGTTTCCCTGCACCGGCTTGAGCTGAACTTCATTTCCTTTTGACGCTCGTAGACCAGCAAACTTCCCCGTCGTGGCTTTCGCCGCGGCCGATAGCTCCACGCGTTCGAGATTTGCCAACTTCTCGCGGAAGCGCAGCGACTTCACACGCACTTCTGCTTCCTCACCTTTAATGCTGTCAACAATTCCAAACGAACCAAAGGAGCTGAGTCTTACCGTATCGCCCACTGCGATGTCGGGGCCTGCAGCGGAGGTGTAATCTTCGTCTTCCGACGTGCTTTCTTCAAGCCCCTTCTCCTTCTTAACTACCAACCCATCACGCATCACGCGCACGCCGCGCCCGGCGGTGCTGGCCGGCGCCCCAGACGCGGATTCCCTTCTGCCGCCCGCAGCAGTCGCCCGTTGTGCTTCGCGTTTTAATTCTGCCACACGCCGCTGAGCTTCACGTTCAACTTTCAAACGCTCAGAACGGTCTTGAATCGTGGCGACAAGCTCGCGCGAGCGCTTTTCAAAATCGCGAACCACTTGATCGAGAGTGCGTTGAAACACTTCTTGCCGCTCGCGTTCCTGTCGTTCAGCTTTCTTGTCGAGTGAACCAAACTTTTCGGCTACAGCGGCGCGTTCCTCTTCAAGTGCGGCACGCAAGCTCGCGGCTTCCTCCGCATCACCCTTGATTCGTCGCAAGTATTCCGAAGCTTGCTGCGTCGACTCCTTTACTGATCCCAAAGCGACGTCAATCACCTTACTCGGAATACCAAATCTGCGCGCAATCTCCAGACCGGATGACGAGCCCGCCAGGCCGACAATCAGCCGGTAAGTCGGCAGCAGCGTCTTTTCATTAAACTCAACGCTGGCATTAAGCACGCCCACTTCGTTTGCTGCATACATTTTTAGGCCACTGTAATGGGTGGTTGCCATCACCTGGGCACCGCAAGCTTTACGGAAGTGATCGACTACGGCCACCCCCAATGCTGACCCTTCCTCCGGGTCGGTACCAGTGCCAACCTCGTCGAGCAGCACTAACGCGGGTGCCTCGCAGATTTCGATCATGCGCGAAATGTTGGCAACGTGCGAGGTGAAGGTGGAAAGATTTGCAGCTAACGATTGATGATCGCCAATATCAGCGAGCACCGATGCATAGAATGGAATTTTTGCTTCCTTAGCTGGAACCGGCACGCCGGAAAGCGCCATGAGCGTCAGCAGGCCGGCGGTCTTGAGGACGACGGTCTTGCCGCCGGCGTTGGCGCCGGAGATCACCATCGTGTTGTCTTGTTCATCGAGCGAGAATGAGACTGGCACGACGGAGCCGCCGGGTGCGCGCAGGTTTTCTTCGAGAAGCGGGTGGCGAGCTTCGATTAGTTCAAGGAGGCCTGTTGCGTGCGCGGTTGCGGGCGAGCCGCCGGCGGTCCCAGTATTTGCAGGCCCGGAAATAACGCCGCGAACAATCTCAGGAATCACGCAGTTGAACCGCAGATGAAAAACCGCTTTCGCGTTAATGAAATCGAGTTCTGCAACTGCGTCAGCCGCGAACTCGAGCGCCGGCAACTGCTCGCGGACTTCCTGGGTCAAGCCAAACAGAACTTTGTAAATTTCGCGCGCCTCTGCTTCATGTAGCGCCTGCAGTTCATTATTGGAATCAATGGTTTCGAGCGGCTCAATGAAAGCCGTGGCTCCGGAGGAAGAGTAACCATGCGCCACGCCGCTGACCCTGGCGCGATGATCCGACTTGACGGGAATTACGAAGCGGTCGTTCCGGATGGTAACCAACTCGTCCTGTATTGCTTCGCCCGAGTTGCGCATCAGGCTTTCCAACGCGCGCGTTATGCGCGAACGCAATCCAGTGATCTCGTGACGTATACGCGCAAGTTCAGGACTGGCACGATCATCTAGTTCGCCAGTCGGCAAAATTTTGTTGGCGATGCGCGCACTGAGGCGACTCAGATCTACCGGCAAACTAGCAACCAGACTCCAAAGCACGGGCGAAACTTCACGCTCCGCTAAGATAGAAGCGCGGGCAGCCATCGCGTGATCAGACAACGACTTGATTTCGAGCATCGCGGTGGGTTCCAGGATCGTGCCCTGCACCCGCAACAGCGCTAGCTTCTCGGCGGGATCATCGAGCTCGCTAAACGTCAAAGTTCCCCCGCGTTTCCTTAACGACACACACTCCGAGACTGCTGCCAGTTCTTTTTCCAGTTCAAAAAGTTCGTCGAAAGGTTTCAACGCAGCTACGCGCGCTTGCCCCATCGGAGTTTGCGCGCCGCGGCTAATCAACGCTCGCAGTTCGTCGTATTCAAGAATGTCGAAAGCTTGTTCGTGCATATTGCCCAGGTTATTTAGCGTCTCCAAGGCGACCGGCGCCCAGGGAACGGCAAGGCCGTTCCCGAAAAAACTCTTCAATATTGTTTCGATTCCGATTCTAACACTCAGGCAGGATTTTCACATTGACAGGACCAGTCAACTGTAATCAGAGGCGAGGGTCCAAATCTGAGGCTTGCCTAAGTGGCGTTTGCGGAATCTTAGAACCGGCGGCGACGGCGCTCGTTTCCCTGAATCGCGGCGGCAAAGAGCTCTTTCAGGTTGAGTAGGTTTACGTCCGCGCCCTTATAATGCAAAACTCCGATAACAACAGTTCCTGCAGTTGCTGGTTGGCTTTTGGTAGCTGAGTCAACGAGTTCAATTTTTTCGCCCACGGTGTCTACAGCAAGCGCGAGTTGTTCATCGCCGCGCAGCGCCACGAAATGTCCAGAACGAGGGCGCGGGACCTCGTCCTTCTCTGCGCTTGCCGGGAGACTGGCGAGGTTTAACACCGTCAACATACGACCTTCAATACTAACGACGCCGAGCACGGATTTCGGCGCGTACGGCAGTGGCGCAGGCTCCCACCAGGGGAAGATGCCAGAAATTTCGTCCGCGAAAATCCCAAATTGGGCCGGACCTGCGGTCACGAGTTGCAGCTCGCGGGCTCCGACTTCATCGTCGGAAGGGTTCTGCGCGTAGTTGATCCCTTCGTCGTTCATCGAGTTGCACCAAACAAGTGGGCCATTCTACTCCCAAATTATTCCGCTGTGTGGCGACTTTCTTTCGGCGCAGCTAGAATGGGCAAGAATCGTAACCAAAAAACCACTTCGCGCCCGATCTGCTGACAAGAGACGCGAGCGAAAGGCTGTTTTCCCATGGACGAATTTGATCAATATCGCGCGGATATGAACGAGAAGCTGCTCGGCAGTAACCATCTCGGCATCAAACGCTTCTTTGCGCTCGACACTCAGGCCTACGAGGATGGTGCACTCGACAAGCGCACCAAAGAACTGCTCGGTCTGGTCGCTTCAATAGTATTGCGCTGTGATGATTGTATTACCTATCACATCAAGCAAAGCGTGGCAGCGGGCGTTACGCGGCCGGAGTTTCTCGACGCGTTTAATGTCGCACTCGTGGTTGGTGGTTCGATAACGATTCCTCATCTGCGTCGCGCCATTGATCGTCTGGACCGAACGCTGGAGGGCGAGACCGACGATGCAACGCCACATTCGCATGAGTAACAAATGGCGCCCAAGCCAAACATGATGTATGCGTCGCAGACTGCAAAAGAAACAGCGCAACCTGGAGAGTCTCACAGGTTGGGAAGGGTGGCTTGCCCCCGCTCGCTGAATGCCACTCAAGATGGGCGGGGGCAAGCC
>JANLYH010000233.1:0-12367 GCA_031365545.1 Pyrinomonadaceae bacterium
CGACCGAGGAGTGCGATTCGATTAGGGTCAACACCATATTGTGCCGCGTGGCTCTTGACCCAGAGAATCGCCGATTCGACATCAAGTAACTGCGCCGGAAAATGTTGTGTTGGATTTGCGAGGCGATAATCAATGTCGAACACTACGCGGCCATTCTCAGCCAGCCAGTGGTCGTATTGCGCGAAGTCGCTTTTAGTACCGCTTCTCCACGCGCCGCCGTGAATCACAATGATAGCCGCCATTAGGGAAGCAGATGTCGTGTTCGCTTGCGACTTGATAGATGAACGTGGCTGGTAAATATCGAGCCGTAGCGCCTGCCCATCGGGTCGGGCAAATTCCACGTCGCGTTGCTCGTCAATCAACCCGCCAGGGGCGTGGCGAATTCCGAACAAATAACGACTCCAGGAGAGACTGACACGCGCACGCGCCGCCACGCGATAAGCTCCAACGACGGGTAAGCTGGCACATATGAATGTGACCAGGCTGAACGCGATACTGATGCGGGCCGCTTTGCTCCGACGATCGATAGACAGTGCCGTTGCACCGCAGAGTAAGGTGACGAGACCGGATAGCACCAGCCAGACACTCCACTCGCTGGCAGCTACCGCCGCCATCCATAGGTAATAGGTCGGGGCAGGGACGATAATGAGTAATGCAAACGCAGTGCTTGGTGCACCGACGAGCCAGCAAAATATCAGCAGCGATTTTTTCATGATGGTGGGCCGCATTGCGATCACGAAGTTGGAGTGTTTTGACGGACGCTCATTACCATCAGTCTGTTCTGGAGAGTTGGTTAAAATTTGAATGCGTTTACTTAAGATCGTATTGAAGTATCTGCTTTGCGTTTTCTTTGTATTGGCAGGAATCAATCATTTCATCAACCCAAATTTCTACCTGAAGATTATGCCGCCATATTTACCCTGGCACCTGTTTCTTGTTTACCTAAGCGGGTTCTTTGAAATCGTTCTGGGGGGTATGATCCTGGTACCAGCGCTGACCCGCGTCGCTGCGTGGGGACTCATCGCGTTGCTGATAGCGGTCTTTCCCGCAAACGTTCACATGGCAGTCAATCCCGGACTCTATCCTGATATAAGTCCCATAGCTTTATGCCTCCGGTTGCCGCTGCAAGGAGTGCTCATCGCGTGGGCCTACTGGTACACGCGGCCAGATGTCGCTAGAAATTAAGGGTGTTTCTTTGGACTGCGACGAGGCCGTATATCGTTCGAGCGGTTGCTTAAGTTCAATAAGGAACGCACAGCATTTTCAACAGCTCGCCATGCAGAAGAACCCGGTGCAATCAGATCAAAATGTCCGGCTCCTGCGACCACGGTCAACTTAACATCATCATGCCTTGTCTTAGCCTGGGCTTCATAATCATTGCTTTGACTTAACGGCACCTTATCATCTCGGTCACCATGTATTAGGCGCTGCGGTACTCTCATGGGAAGCAGTTCAATCGGAGATGTCTGTTGATATCTGAGCGGGACTTCGTCCGGCGAACCACCCAGCAGTTTGTTTACCGCGTCACCACAATTCGGCCGATACGTTCGCAGATTTGTAATACCAGCCAGAGAAACGACACCTCTCAGTCGTAGTGGATCAGGCGAATACAGCGGACTATCTTTCGGCAGGTGGCTCCGCGCTGCCAGCCACAGTGCTAATTCTCCTCCGGCTGAGTGACCAACAGTTATCACCCGCTTTAGATCAAGGGCATGAGTCTGTGCCAGCACTCGCAAATAGTCAGTACCATTAGCAACGTCCTGGAATGTGCCGGGCCATCCGCCCCCGACGTTTCCAATCCGGCGATACTCTAAACTCCATGTTGCTATACCAAGGCCTGTCAGCGCGGCGCTGAGACTTGCAAGATGCTTGAGATCATACTCTGAATACCAACATCCTCCGTGAATCACGATTGCTACAGGAAAGGGGCCTTTGCCTGAAGGCAAACGCAAGTCACCGAATTGCGAAGGATCACTTCCATAGGCGATTCGATAACCCGCGGGTGGAGCGGGCAACTTCGTTATGTCCTCGAAGGTTAGATTCCGTTCCTGGGCTATTTGACTGTGAAGCGCGAGAGGGACGGTCAAACTGGAGGCGAGCAACAAACTCGCCACCGTTAGCAAATAAATGAGTTGTCTCTTTTGTCTCGGTGCCCGGTGCAAGGTTAGGTCCGTTTGTTAAGGAAGCTGCATCCTCACATGGTGACACAGCTTCCCGAAACGATAATTACTTGGGCATCAAGACTGCATCAATGACATGGATCACTCCATTTGATTGATGCACATCTGCAATAGTAACGCGTGCCGAGCCGCCCTTTTCATCTGTGAGAACGAGATCGTTTCCACTCTTCGACGCGGTGAGCGTCCCGCCGCTGACAGTTTTGAAAGTGGCTTTCCCTTTTCCAGCCTCGATCGCCTTCATGATTGACGCTGCATCCTGATTGCCAGCCACTACGTGATAGGTCAAGATCTTCGTTAGCTTCGCTTTGTTCTCGGCCTTAACGAGAGTGTCAACCGTTCCTGCCGGCAGCTTACTAAAAGCGGCATTAGTTGGCGCGAACACCGTAAACGGACCGGGTCCTTTCAGCGTTTCGACTAATCCCGCAGCTTTCACGGCGGCAACCAGTGTGGTGTGATCCTTAGAATTGACGGCGTTGTCGACAATGTCTTTGGTGCGCAGCATAGGTGCGCCGCCGACCATCGGATTATCGCTAGCCTGCATGTTCGAATTGTTCGCCGCCGGGCTTGAACTGGCTTGCATGTTTGAGTTGGCGTTTGTGTTGCTCGCCGTCTCCTGATTACCCGCGCTGCAAGCGGATGACATAGCTATCGCTGTCGCCGCCAATGCTAGCGCACTGATACCGAGTGCTGTTCTCATTTTGATCGTCTCCATCGTTTAGAAATTGACTGTTCTTGCCTTATCTACGGACGAGGATAAGGAAACGGATTGTTAAGAACGAAGTTGGAGGCTCGCATACCTGGTAAACCAAGCGTTGTTGCCGTTGTGCTTATTGGGACTTTTTTAGGACAGAAGAGGTATGCGGGACAATCGGGACAAGCGTCAGAAGCGGTCGTTGACTGACAAGGAAGTTGCTGTATCATGCCCGTGAAATCGGTGAACTCAATGGCAGTTATCAGACGCCTCCTCCAATGAGATTTGTCCGTCCGTTAACCTTGACGGGCTGAGTCCTTTAGCAAACCTACAGATTAGTCACTCCTTTGCCGGGGCGAAGTCGCGGTCGTTACTGCGGCAAGCCAGAATCACACAAATAAGATCTGTGAGAAATCTGTCAGCGCCGCGGATAGTGATTCACCGGCACGGTGAAGCGGATCCACTGAGCTGAGTGGACCAAAATCCAGCCCTGCCTGTTGCTCTATGGAACTGATCGATTTCTGCGCCGTTTCGTGCTGACCAAAGATGAACTCCTCTTCCTGAAGATAGGAACGTTGGGACATCGTATAGCCCGTTGCGCACAACTCGCCGGTCTCATCATGAATAAACGCGATGACCTTCCAAAATGAGATCGGAATCTTAACGCCGTACATATTGGGATCGTTCTTCGAGAAGAATGGCCCGGTAAAAACCGAGATTGACATGTCGTCCTCGCGGGAGTTTTGCAGTGCGTAATCCTCAAGGCCTAGCCAGATCCCAGCATTGAACGGCTGCATTTGCGGGACCGTGTTGGTCACGTGCATCGAGTCTGCATTTCCCAACGAGGCCTCGATCTCGTTCCCCCAATTTGGGTCTTCCCGGCGCGTCATGTGGCCGCGGCTGAACTTTGGCGCATTCCCATAACACTCTTTCATGATTTGCGCTTGCTTATGGATGCGCGGATCGATCTTCCATGGTCCGCGCGTCACCTTACGCGACAGCTTGCCGTTGATGTTGACGGCGCTGTAATAACACATTCTCCGCTTGGCATTCATGACCACTGAGAAATGTTGATAACGCAGCACGTGTTCGGTGTGGCCGTTATCGTCGAAGGTGAGAAGATCGGTGGTGTCATTAATCTGGGGTAGCGGAACGTCGGCGCTCTCCAGAAAGGTAGTCACATATCCTTCGCGACCTGAGTAATCCTCGACTTTCCCCTCAGCAAATAACTCGTCGTCTTCATCTTCATCGGGTTCCGGTCTGCCGGAAACAGCAGCGACCACGTCAATTGCTGAAACATTCGCAGAGCCCGAGGGTCCGAGGCGGACGCTGATAGTGAGCGGCACCTCGAAAGTCACCTCGCCGGATTGTTGCGATAATTGATTTCTCGACCCTTCTACTGTGACCAGCTTTTTGGGCGGTGCCGAAATGAGCGAAGGAGTGGTTGGTTTAATGCCCTGACCCTTAACTTGACTAAGACGGTTTGCCACCAGACTTGCAGGAACGGCAAAGTTCGCCTTCAAAAACTGACCGGAGAAATGCAAGCCCACCGCTTCGCCCGACTTAAGTCCAAGAACGACCGACCCTGAGTTTCCTCCCAAGGTGGAGCAATCATGTTGTATTTCGTTTTGGCCGCTTGCAGTCAATTGACCGGGCGCCAGTCGTTTCTTGTTGTAGACGTTTCCGAAGATTCGATCCATTAAGTCCGTCTCGGGCACGCGGCTGTCCCTGGCGGGATAGCCGATGACGGCGACCTGCTCTTCGGCAAGCGCCGGCGATTTTGCCAGGGCAATCGGGGTCGCGAGTTTCCTGCTCGCTCGTTGCCGCACTCGCAGGAAGGCGATGTCAGGCCCCTGAGCCGGTTCGATGTAGAGAACATTCCGGATGTCGAAAGAGTTGGTTGCACTGCTGTCAATCTCTCGAAGAAAGTCAATCGAGGCGGACATGGCGCCCGAGGGACCACTGAGAAAAGTAAACTGACCGCCGCTTCCCCTGGCGAACTCAGATGCAACGTGCCGGTTGGTGACAACGATATCCTCGTCGACCAGCCAGCCGGTGCCAACCCACTCAAAACGAGGATTGTTTTTCAACTCAATTCTCCCGACCGCACGCACCGCTTGAATGATGCCATCGTGGGCCTTGACGAGGCGGCCCCTCCACACTTCGCTTTCAACTTCGTCGAAAACCAGTTTTGGCTCATTGTTGGAAACCGCCAGGACCGGGCGTCCAGTCCGCAGGACTATAGTCTCAAGCCCGATCGTCGGGATGTCTTCGGTGTCAACGAGGGCTTCCAGACCGAAGGCGGTTGGCGTTTCCTCAGTTGCGCTAATGCGCTCCTGCTGCCGCACGGACTTCAGCTCTTCGGCCAGTTTACCGTCGTGTTGTTCGATGGCCGCAACGGCGGCCCGCAAGCGTTCAGTTAGGTTATCCATGTGTCTTGTCCTTCACGGGGTTTTTCAAAGAGTGTTTGCATAGACCAAACCGTTAAAGATTGAGAGCCGTAGTTACGTCAGACCGGCGCGTGCGCGCTGGCAACAGCAGCGTCTTCAGGCTATGGCGCCAATGTCACGTTTAGCTCCTGGAGAATTCTTTGGATTGGTATGAAGATCGAACTAGTGGAACTCCCACCCCAATGGATGCCGACGAGCCTACCCTGCGCGTCAAGAATGGCGCCGCCCCCGTCGCCTCCATTTGAAATCCTCCCAGTGATTACAACGTCTTTGAGCCACATTTCCCCGCCTCTTGAGCCAGTCATCTTAATATCGGCGTTGATCGAAGTAACTCTGCCTTTGACTGCACCGGAGGTTCTGCCGACCAGGAAGTCGCGACAAGACAGCCACGTTGTCTTTCTTGTTCCACCGTCCAACACTCCTGGCTGCAGGATGTCTGCGCCAATTCTGCCGTCAAAATTATATGGGCGACTTCCAACTAAGTTCGCAGTAAGAAGGACAAGCTTATAGTGCGCAGAGTATTTCGCAACACGCTCGAAGATGTCAATAACTTGATACGAGCCGTCTCTCGTGATCTTTCGTCGTCGGGGCTGAGTAGTTGTTATTTTAATATTGACTTTCATCAAAACCGCGACTATCGTGCGCAATGTTTTGATCTCGGTCTCGTGCTGATGGATGCTCTAGCGGTTAACCTCATAAATCATCATTGTTCTCGTGAGATCGTAATAACCCTACAAAAGCGGAGGTAGCTAATGGCCATTGAATTTCCAGATGAGATTTTCGGGGTCCGAGTCGAGAAACGGCTTATCCCACGACCGGGCGGTGGAAAATTCTTCTTCAATTCTCACACTCAGATTGGTGTCCTCCACACCACTGAGAACCCATCTGTCGATGAGTCGTTTACGAAATTGAACAGCGATCATAGCGCTCCGCACTTTATTGTCGGCGAGGGTCGCATTGTGCAGTGTCGTTCGCTAGCGCATCAGGCAGCGGCACTGAAGGGAAACGCGCCCTGTTTCGCAAACGCGCAGGCTTCCATTCAGATTGAAATGGCCACCTTCACGGGCGGAGGCACTAGCGATAAAACGACTGAGAATCTTTGGATTCCGAAAGATGACGTGCTCCTGCCCACGGTCGCGATCATGGCCTTCTGTGCGGACAATGGCATTGACATTCCGCTGCAAGTTCCCACTGAGGACTGGAAAGACGATGCCGCCGATATGCCTCTGCCCTGGGCTGGGGGTCCAACCAGCAAGAGACCGAATGCGAAGATGAACGCGCGGAGAATTAGAGCGGCGCAAGGTGACTTTCCACGGTTGAAAGGGTGGTGGATGCATGTCGAAATCCCGTGCCAAGCCGAAAAGTGGCATCACGACTGCGGCCGACTCAGACGTAGAGAGATGCTCGCAATGGCCCTGAAACTTTTGAGCAACTAAACTCATATCGTTTTTGATGAGGATAATTACCGCAAGGCAGGTCAAAAGCTTGCCGGCACCAGCATCCTGTTGACCAACCCCGACAATAGCGAGCGTACGATTACCATCGCAGCCGGAACGTTCGTCAACGAACCTAACCTGGTTATGCAGCCGAGCGTGACGTATTTGATATCGTCGCGTGGCATGCACGAGGGCTGGTTCAGGAGCGCAAAAACGGCGTGCTCTTCAAGCTCTCGGACTTCATCAAGGCAGCACAACCGCCCGACTATCTCGGCGCGCGCAATATTATCAACGATCCATCAAGCGGGGCTCTCAAGTTTGCCGGTTTCGCTGAAAAGTTTGAGTTGATACTACGCGCTGCATACTCCGACGAAAACTCGTAACCTAGTTGGAGAGTCTCCCTGGTCAGCCGGAGGCCGAAAACAAAAGTACAGCCGCGGGGCGGAATGCTCGGTTTTGTTGTTGATCTTCGGAATCAAATCGAATATCGTCGCGTACTTAATGTTAGTTGGGACTAAACGCTCGCCTCGCAAGCTGCTTACCAGTCTCACTTAAAGACAGCCAGCTAGCTTGTCATAACACGTCAGTTTTTTCGTGTTTCTCCCCACGTATTCTGGCAAGCTTTCCGATTCCCTGGAAATCCATTTGCGGACCGGTCACTGGCACTAGTGAGCGACCCACGAGTTCTTCGAAACGCCCGCCGTCTAAATAGGACGAAACGCTTTGGGCGCTTCAATCAATATGGTTAGAGGCACCTTGCGCGGTCATCACGAAATCACCAGGATCGCGCGTTCTTAGGTCTGCCAACTCACCTGCTCCCGGTGACGGACATCACTGTATGAACGACAAGCAGCGTCGGCTGATTAATTATTTCAACAACCTACGGGAACCGGTCGCTCCGGCCACTCAGCCTGCAGGAACTTCTGCCGGGGAGGTTGAGGAGTTGATTGTGTCGCCGGTTGCCAAACCTCCGGAGCCGGTCCGGCCGTCAAGTGACTCGGTGCGTCGAATGTTGGAGAAATGGCGCCCGGGCGCGCCTGTGTTAGAAGGAGCAACCGGGAGCTTCGGAGAAATTGAGGAGGGACTGCCGGCTGCTCCGGTCCAGACACCTTTCAGTGACCGGGTTATTGAAGTCGCGGTCAAGGCTACGGAAAAAGTTCTGAACGATCAGGAAGTAACCTTCGAGGAGCAGGAAGTCCTTGAGGCGATAATCCTTCCCGGCAAGCGTCCAGTTCTGGACATCAGCAACGGCACTTTCTCAACCCCGCCGCCGGATTGGGAATTTCTGAACGATCACGCAACCTTGATTCACAGTGTGCTGCCATCGATCGGGCGCATCGACGTTCCGGAAATGGTCAATATACCCTACGGCGGAACCGGGTTTTTCATCGGCGCCGACCTTTTAGTCACCAACCGACATGTTGCCCGTCTCTTTGTGCAGGGCGTTGGCGCGGGGCCGAAGTATCTGACCTTTCTATCTGATCGCAGCGCCTTATTTGATTCTCAATATGAGGTCGGAGATCCCGATCCCAACCCCGGCAGCGATCGTTATGAAGTGGTTGAGCCCTTGCTGGTCCATCCGCACTGGGATGCTGCCATCTTGCGTGTGCGGCCGTTGGGAAACGCACAGTTGCCCCCAGCTTTGAAATTATCGCGACAGCCGCCGCCAAACTTTGGTGGCGGAGCGATGCAGCACGTCATAGTTGTCGGTTACCCAATGCTTGACCCCCGCAACGATGTGTCTGAGCAGATGGAAATTTTCCACAAGATTTTTGGCCGGAAGCGATTGATGCCGGGGTATATGCTTGGGTATAGGGACGTGGTGACTAAGTGGGACGCGAGGCTTCACGCGGCAACGCACGATGCCTCCACGCTGGGCGGCAACTCCGGCTCGGCGGTTATAGACCTGACAACGGGCATAGTGCTTGCGCTCCATTTTGGCGGCACGTACCTCGACACAAACTACGGCTGCCCGACCTGGGAGTTGGCCCAGGATCAGCGCGTCAGTGACTTGAATCCTAACTTCGTGGACTATCCCGGCGTGGTGCCAGCAGCAGGCGGCTCTTCGACTGCGTTGTGGCTCAGCTCCTGGAACAATGTTAAGCCGCTGGTCGGGGGTGAAGCGCCCACGACCCCGGCGGTTGGCCCACCGTCTGGTGCAGGCGGCTCGTCCCTCGTTGAAACACCCGTCCTCCCCGTTGCTCCAGATTGGTTCGAGAGGACTTCCGATGCTGACTTAGTGGAAGGCATGCGGCGTGACCCGCAAACTACGGAACAACTAATACGCGCTACCTTACTGCCCCAAGAGGCTGACGATCTGATTGGCGATCTAAGGCGCGGGTTAGCGACGCCGACGGGAACTGTCGAGGAGGGAATTTTCGACTTTCTTACGGGCGGACCAAAAACGGACCCATCTCTTCCGGAGATCATTTTTCTGCACGGGATTATGGGTGGGCACCTCGCCGCATTTGGCAGCTTCGGTGGGCGCGTTTGGCTCTCGCCGCTTGCTTTCGCGGCCGGGAAAGTAGCGCGGCGGCTAACGCTCACGGACGACGGTCAAAGCGATCTGTTTTCGTCAAATGCTCTTTATCCGGACGGTCTCATTCGCATGGTTTACGAGAAGGCAGCGCGCAAGTGGCGCATGTCCGGGTTTGTGGTCCATGAGTTCGCTTTCGATTGGCGCAAACCGCTGACTAATTCCGCTGATCGGCTGGATCTGTTCATCAAGATGCTGAGCCTGGAACGGCCAGCGAAAAAATTTGCCGTCGTGGCTCACTCGATGGGTGGCCTGGTGGCGGCGCTCTACGCCGCGCGACACCCCGAATGGTCAACGCGGATCACTCAGGCTATTTTCCTGGGCGCGCCGCTACGCGGTAGTTACGCCCCAATCGAGGCATTGCTTGGAACTTATCCTCTATTTCCCAAGTTTGCTTTAGTCGATCGGCAGGATGATCTGGGAGAGTTCATCGCCATGGCGCGCACGCTGCCCGGCTTACTTGACATGCTGCCCGACCCTGAGATATTTCCGGATGCGGCGCCGCTTTACGAGCGCGCTACCTGGCCGGCGACGGGAGCTCC
Organism: Pyrinomonadaceae bacterium; assembly: GCA_031365545.1. Taxonomy (GTDB): domain Bacteria; phylum Acidobacteriota; class Blastocatellia; order Pyrinomonadales; family Pyrinomonadaceae; genus PSRF01. The sequence continues at coordinate 9,836 of JANLYH010000233.1, forward strand.
GGCGCAAATCTGGTTGGACCAGTCGCGGCAGGTGAAACGGTTGCTCGCGACCAGTCCGATCCTGGAAACGGCCCGTCTCATTGTTTCGCCTGCGCATCCGACCGTCGGCAACGTGACAGTCACGGGTGGCAAACTACAGCCAGGAGGTCGCAATGCACCGGGCGACGGTACCGTGCCGACGCGCTCCGCTGCTGGCGGTCTTACGGGATTTAAAGTACATCGCGCGACCTTCTCGCATGGCGAACTACCGCGCGAACCTGCTGTGATTGAAGCAGTGGCGGACTTGCTGAAAAATGGTGCCTGTCAGTTGCCGTTGCTCTCGCCCGAAGAGATCTTGAGCGTCGCACCCATTGAGGAAGCGATCACGGAAAGTATTGAGGAAGCAACCGCAGCAGATTTTGGCCTGAGAATACGATCCGGGATTTTCACACAACGCGACGTGGACTTTCTGCTGCGTGCGGATCATTCAACCCTGCCGGGGATGGCTGGGCCGGGCGCTTAAGAAAAACTGTTCTGCGTGGATTGAGATCATTTCCTCGTGCCGTTGTTGTGAATTGCCCCAGCTCACAACTCGCGACAGCGATACAGTGGGCATAAAGGACGCCCCGAGATTTCTGAATAGAGTCACTGCCGATGTCAGTCATACCGCTATCAAAGCAGATTCGCGATGACCTGGTCCGCCGGATGGGCGAGTACTCGATTGGTCAGGATCCTCTTAGCTATCTGCAGCAAAATATCTTCACCAAGAATACGGACCACGTCAGCCGAATCCGAACAGTTTTGGGCCGGCCGCCTTCGGCGTTTTATCAGGACGTGGTTCAGTACTGTGAGATTTCGGCTTGGTCGGAAGAGCCACCGCTTATCATTTCACTGCTACGCGCCTTCGAACCCGTCTACGCGTATCCTCAGCTCGTAAAGGCCGTAGTTGACGAGGGCCCGTTTCGTTGTCATCCGACCACCCAACCTTACTATGCGTGTTTGGTTGCAGCTAATCTGCCGCTGTTCGCCCGTTACCTTACGCGCAGCGCCGCAATTCGATTCGACCAGAATCAAGGCCCGAATGAGCGGCCGGCGCGAGTGCTGTGCGTCTCTGGACCAACCGACTCGGGCAAGAGCTACACATTGAAGTTCTTCGAATACCTGGCCGCAATCCAACCCCTGCAAGTCGGCGTGTTGCGTTTTGATTTTGGTGAAGGCGATATCACCACCGTTGCCGGCAACGAAGGCATCGCTGTCGAACTCTATATTGCGCGCCGGCTTGAAGAACAAGTGCGCCGAAACCGCGAACGGCTCAACGCGCGCATTGGCGCGGCCCTGCCCGCGCTTCCCGGACTTGCTGGTAACGCGCTGCCCGACCTGACTAACCTTGGCAGCCAGAAACCGCACACCTTCAGTGAGCTGGTTGATATTCCGCAACGAACCCGTTGGGCTGGCGAGTTGGCGCGTGAGTTCGTTAGCCAGGTGCTCGTGCGCGCGCCGCCAAGATGGTGGGTTATCGTTTTCGACAGGTGCGACCAGATTCCGCCGCTGGCGGAGGAGTTTGTCAGGCGGTTGGTAGAAGCTGCGGCTGGATCCGGCGCGGGCACAGTAGACGACGCCGACAAAGGACCGTTGCGCGTTGTCCTGTTGGGCCCGAGTGCACACATCATGCCCAACCCGATTTACGAAGACCACGTCATTGATGAGGACCTTACCGGCCAGACGTTTGGCGTAAGCGAGTTGAAAGGTTATTTCCAGGCGTTTTGCCTGAGCCGCTTAATCCAGTTGGACATTGATCCCGCCAAGCATGATATACATCTGGAACAATTAGCTGAAGAGTCGCTCAAGCGCGCCGCGGAGATGGTCGTGTCCGACCCTGATAAACCCTCATGGCCAAGCGCCTTGACGGACGCGGTGGTTGAGAAGACGGATGCACTGACGGAGCAAGCAGGGCAGAAGCGTAGCGGCCTGCCGCAGAACGGGGGTGGAGTATGAATCCTAAAAATCTATTGGATTTGCTTCCGCCAATGCCGACGTTCAGCGATCTGGCCCAGGGCTCGTTCACGGAGGAGACCACGACGCTGAGCGGCGAAGGTGCGAGTGAAATGTCGCAGCTCAAAATCGTTGCTTTCACCGACGATGAGTTTGACGCGGCGCTCAAAGGCGCGGCGACTGCGGCAGCCCGGCAACTTGATTACTCGAATTTTGAGGCGGCTGTGCCGAATTTGGAAACTTCTGCGGCCAGCCTTCCTTTAACGGCGCAGTTGGAAAGCGTGATTCCACCTGACGAGGTTGCCTTAAGTGACGACTCTCTTAATCAGTATGCGCAGCAGGCCGCCTTGCGCTACACCTACAGCCTTGACTGCCTGACACCAGTTAGTCAGGACCAGCCGGAGTCGTTGCCATCGTACAAAGATTTGCAGCCTACGCAGCGCGACGCTTTGTTCGTTCACTTGACCGGACACAGCGAGATTGTCCGGGACGCTCGCGGCAATGCCCGCTGGTTGCTCCGAGTTGAGGAGCGGCGTGCGGCTTTGCGGAGTTTGCTGGAAG
>JANLYH010000024.1:0-39396 GCA_031365545.1 Pyrinomonadaceae bacterium
AAACGCACGGCCGGTTCCGGTGGCGGAAATACCGCTGCCGGAATTTGGGAGTGGAGCGCCAAATTTACTAAGCCCGATCCAATTGTTTATAACCCGCGTGGTTCCGTATGTTCCCAGCGAGATACCGGCGCCGCCCGCGAATCCGTCGTCCGTTGTTGCCGCGATAGTGTTCTTTTGCAGTAGATCGGTTCCGCCGACGTTTGCTTCAGTGCCGGGCCGAGTTGTGATGCTCATGCCGGCACCCCCTGCGTTTAGAGCGCCGTTTGGAATAGGGTTGTTGCCGTCCGACGACAGACCCACGAGATTGCCGCTGACCTCGAAGATTCCGCCGATGTCGATCGCATCCAAGATAAAGCCAGCTCCATTATTTCCCGATGCAAGATTTCCACCCTCAATTAGACCGCCATTCCCATCGCTAAATTCCGCTCCAAAAATTATGCTGCCGTAATAACTCAAAGCACCGTAACTGTTGGGAAGGGCGGCTGTTCCGGCGCGGTTGGTGCCGAAATAATTATTGACCGCGAAAACGATCCCATATCCGGTACGGTATAGGCCGCCGCCGCCGAAGGTGTTGGGATTGTAATTGCCCGAGATAAGATTGCATCCTCCGGTACACGCCCCGCCGGGCGTGGTTCCGCCCGGAGAACCGACGACGACAAAATCAAGATCACCCGCTGAAACCCACACAGTATTGGTGACAAGGCAAAACCCGACGCAGCTATTGTTTCGCTCGTCATTCGCCATCGCAAAATTGCCGCCTTTGTCTGTGCCGATATTGTTTCCGACGATGGTGCATCCGCCGCTTTGCGGACTAAACGGCAGAGCAGTGTAGGCACACCAAATGGCGTCCCAGCCATTGTCTGCTATAACATTGCGGCCCGGTTCCGTGATCGAACCGATCGCAGTGTTAACATCTACGTTCGACGTGATCCCGGTGGTGCAGTTGCCAAGCGGAGCCTCGCCGTTAGCCGTCGTGCCGATCAAATTACCCTTAAAATTATTACTGTCTGTCAGCAGCGATCCGTCCGCGGTCGCGATCAGCGCTACCACGTCAATTCCGCCGCCGAAACATTGGTTAAATTGGTTAAAAGGGCCGCCATTTCCCGAGACCACGTTGCCCGCACCGGCGGCGTCACCGCCGAATTGATTATTTTTGCCCGTAAAAAAGACGCCATACGAATTCCCGAGCTTTACGACACCGCTGGCATCGGCCCCGATATAATTCCCCTCGATCCGATTGTTGTTGCCGCCCGTGATCGCGAGGCCAACCCCCGTTTTTTGTTCCGAATATTTACCGTTACCTGACAAGATATTCCGGGCTTGCGGCGTCGTTCCGCCAACCGTGTTGTTATCTGCGTCAAATATGTGAGCGCCGTTTGCGTCGTTGCCTTTCTTAAATTCACCGGTCGGATCTGTGCCGAGGAAATTCCCCTCGACGATCACGTTGGTGACATTTGGAGAGTCGGAGGTGCTCAAAACGGTGATGCCGCTGCCGCCGATCTGAGAGCCGGTATCTTGGTCAATGCCGCTGGGTATGTGATTTATCGCGAGGCCGCGGATGACCGAGCTCGACGCCCTTACCTTCAGGCCCTCGGCGGCGCCTGAGAGCAGATCGCCCTCGATCTCGATCAGCGGTTTTCCGGCAAATCCGGGCTGCGTAGTACCGTCTATCACGACCGCTCCGGTAACGTCAGGAAGCGCTGACACGGGATGGATCGTCTGCACACCGGCGCCCGGAATATTAAATGTTATCGTGTCCAATCCGGGGTTCGAATTTGCAATTGAGATCGCACGCCTTAGTGCACACGTGCTTGTCCCATCGCAATTGCCCCCGCTATCGTTGTCTGTCGTATTAACGACCAGGGTGAGCGACGACGCCGTTGCCAAAACGGTCGGAACCGCTGAATTCGCACGCAGAACAACCAAATCACTCAAAGCATCAGAATTCAGACGCATCGGTAAGATTGCCAAAGGCGCAGCGTCCGAATCGAGGGAAATGAGTTCTGTGCTCGGGCTTTGGTCGTCTTTGATATGCGCGACAATTTGAAGCTGCTTTCCGATTGAATCAACCAAGACCAAATCGTCTTGGCCTGAATCGGAAAAACGCGCCGTGATCAATTTGTGAGCGCTGCTGGAATGGGCCGCATTAACCAGACGCGCACCGGAAATAAGCGACTCCAGCTTAAATGTCGCCAGCGGTATCGGACGCGATGAGAGGGTTCGCTCGAATCCCTCTTTGCGTTTTTGATCGGATTCTTCGGTTCGCTGAACTCCCTCAGCCGTGATCTTGTTTTGCTCGCTGCGTGAGAACTTGGCAAAGTCGGACGCCGATCTCTCAACCTTTTCGCGTATGAATTTTTCTCTATCTTTTTGCGACAATCGAGAGTCGATCATCAATTGTCCGCTTTGGTCCGCTTCCTGCTCGTTACGTGGCAAATCGACTTTCAAGGTGGCAAACTTTTTCATCTCCTGGTCAGCCTGGGCCGGCGTGAAACTCAATGTTCCTGTCCGTTGTAACGCTTCCGCCGTCAGCTTATTCGTCGTGGACTTGGTGGCGGGTGCTCCGGGCTCAAGGGTGTAAATACTTCCGTCGGTCGCCAGCAACGCCAAGGAATCTCCGCGGGAAGCTGTGAACCGTCCGATCACCAAAGCAGAAATATCGAATACGAATCGCCGGATTTGCATAAATGCCGCTGGTCGCTGGATATTTAGATCGGCTTTCAAATCCAGTGGATAAGCCTGACCGCGGCCATGGACTATGGTCAAATTATTGCCGCTCGCAATTGCGACATCGCCGTAAGAATCCTCGTCGAGATTCCCGATTGACAGATCAGTTGCAGTGGCAGGCAACGCAAAGACTTCCGGCTTATGTTTGAACGCGCCTTCGGGATGCTCGAAAACCAGAAGTTGCGCGCCCTTAGTGTTTTGAATTGCGACAGCAACATCGGTTTGCCCATCCCTCCGGCCAATTTCACCGGCCGTGAAAGCCATGACTTGTCCGTTGAGCTTAATCGACGTGGGGTCAGCGAAATCACCGTTGCCATTGCCGCTCAAAAGGAACAGTGAATCGGCTCCTCTCGAGGTTGCCAGAATGTCGGACCGGCCGTCAGCGTTGAAATCGCCGGCGACGAAAAAGTCCGGTGCAAACGAAAGCGAGATTTTGTTCGTCGGCGGTTCAAAGGGTAAGAGTTCGCCACCGTTGCTCGCGAGGTGAGTTTTGGCTTCTGGCGAATTCGGATAAACCGTGTCAGGGTTACCGTGACGAAATCTGACCATCCCATTTCGGTCGGCGGTAACCAGATCAGGTGTGCCGTCGGAATCAAAATCAGCCGCTGCCAGAGCTATTGCTGGAGCACTCCCCTCGCTTGTGGGGCCAGAGAGTTCCAGGCCCTCCTTGAAATTTACATGCAAACTCTTCAAGCCCTTAACGTGAACTTTCAGCGAGCGATCTTCCGGCGCGGCTGTCCCCCCTGCCTGCATGCTGGCGGTTTGTTGCCAACCGATCACTGCGCAGAAGAATGCAACCGCTACGGCCAGTAAACTAACGAACCGCTTTTCTTTGAGTTCTTTCATCGGTTTGGGCTCCAGCTTGCGCTCGGGGTCAGCGCGGATTTCTTTCGTTCTGTCCAATAGGGCGCAAAACAGCGGCGAAACAGCCCACTAAAAATTACGATTCGGCTAAGTTTTTGTTATGCTCTCGCCTTCTTGAGAAGATCCGAGATGAACGAGCGCCCAACACACGACGTTACTGTCCTGCTTACTCGCGTTAGCGAGGGGGACAACAGCGCGCCGGGCAAGCTGCTCGAACTCGTCTACGACGACCTGCGTCATCTGGCTGCGGCGTATATGCAGGGCGAACGCGGCGACCACACTTTGCAGGCGACCGCCCTGGTGCACGAGGCTTACCTGCGCATGGTGGATTGGGAAAACGTCAGCTGGGAGAACCGCGCGCAATTTTTCGCCGTCGCCGCGCAAGTCATGCGACGCGTTTTGGTTGACCACGCCCGCGGAAGAAACGCGGCCAAACGCGAAGGTTCACAACAAAAGCTGACCCTCGACGACGCAGTGAGTTTCGCCAACGAAAAAGAGTTTGACGTGTTAGCTTTGGAAGACGCGTTGCAGAGTCTGGAAAAGTTGGACCCGCGTCAGGCAAGAATTGTCGAGCTGCGTTTTTTTGGCGGCCTATCTATCGAAGAGGCTGCGCACGTCTTGAAGATCTCGAGCACCACGGTCAAACGTGAATGGACAATCGCGAAGGCCTGGTTTCAGCGAGAACTCAGTAAGAACCGCGCATGACCCTGGAATATAGGCCGCGGATTAACGCGGATAGCGCGAATCTGAATCAAAACGCACTCTGATCTGTGCCCATCCGCATTAACCGTAACCCAAATTATTCCAACTTCAATGCAACAACACGAATGGGAAAAGGTTAAGGAAGTCTTCACGGCGGCCCTCGAACAGCCCGACGACCGGCGCGCCCACTTTCTTGCAGCGGCGTGCGGCGACGATCGGGCAATACTTGCCGAAGTCGAATCATTGCTGGCGGCTCACGAAGAGCCGAACCACCTGCTTGAGAAAAATACAATCGACCTCGCCGCGCAACTGCAAACCGGCAAACACACCTATAACGGGAAACGCTTTGGCGCCTACCGTATCTTGAAGGAGATTGGCCGTGGCGGAATGGGTACGGTGTTTCTCGCCGAACGTGCCGATGGCGAATTTCAGCAAGAGGTGGCGCTGAAGATCATTCGACAAAGCTTTGGCGACGCCGAACTGGAAAGACACTTTCGCCGCGAACGCCAAATTCTCGCCTCGCTCAGCCACCCCAACATCGCCAAGTTAATTGACGGCGGCGTTTCCGAAGCGGGCGAACTTTTCCTCGCCATGGAGTTTATTGCCGGAAAGCCGTTGATTGGGTTCGCCGAGAATCATCAACTCACCATCGAAGAACGTCTGCAGCTCTTTCTTAAGGTTTGCCGCGCCGTTTCCTTCGCCCATCAAAATCTGATCATTCACCGCGACCTGAAACCCTCGAACATCCTGGTCTCCGCCGAAGGAGAGCCAAGACTACTGGATTTCGGTTTGGCGAAGTTGTCAGAACCAGACGGCGTGTTGGGGGGAATGACTAATCCCGATCATACCGAGACTGCGTTTCGGGCCTTCACGCCGGCCTACGCTGCTCCCGAACAAATTCTCGGCAAGAGCGTGACGACCATTTCTGACGTTTTCAGCCTGGGCGTAACCTTGTACGAGCTGTTGACCAACGAGAAACCATTTCACTTTGAAGGCATGAGCCTCGACGAGATTATCAAGACTGTCACCGATGCCGAACCGTCTTTGCCCAGCCGGAATATCAAATCCGAAAATGCGCTGGCAGCAACTCGCCAACGACAACTGCGCGGCGACCTGGACAACATCACGCTTAAGGCCCTGCAAAAAGATCCCTCGCGGCGTTATCAGTCGGTTGCGGAATTCGCGAACGATATCGAACGGCACCTAGATCACTTACCGATCTCGGCGCGTCCCAACACCCTTTCATATCGGGCCTCGAGATTCTACCAGCGCAACCGAATCACCGTTTCCGCCGCCGCATTTGTCATCCTCGCTTTGATTGGGGGCTTGGGGATCGCGCTCTGGCAAAACGGCAAGGCCCGGCGAGAGAATGCTAAAGCTGAAGCGGTCAACACATTCTTGCAGCAGATGCTGAGGCCTGCGAACCCGCAATCTGGAGATACGAAGGGCTACCAAACAACAGTCAACAACATCCTGGCAGAAGCTGAACAAAGGCTGGAAGGAAGCGAGTTGTCGAATCAGCCGGAGGTCAGAGCCGAACTGCGGCAGCTGGTTGGGGCGCGGTATCTGGACATCGGAAATTATGCGGCCGCGGAGAAGAACCTGCGCCAGGCGCTAACAGAGCAGACCCGGATTTACGGCGAGCGCAGTCCAGAGTTATTGAGGGCCGAGTTCAATCTGAGCAGACTCTTTCTGGCGAAAGCTAATTACGAAGAGGCGGATAAGATTTACGCCCAGAGATTTTCACTGCTGCGCAGCGAATTCCAACGAGGCCGTATCGACGCAGACTTCTTCGTTGGCATACTAGCCAATTGCGCAATTCTTCGGCGTGCCCGTGGCGACTCTCTCGCCGCCGAAACGCTATTGCGTGAGAGTCTAGCCCTTAGCAACCAATATTCGTTGAAATCGCAAAACGAAATGGCGGGTGGGTTCTTGACCTTAATATTGCTCGACCAGGGGAAGTTCAGCGAAGCGGCGGAGCGTCAGCAGGCCGCGCTGGCCCGTTTTCGCAGTTTACCGAATAATCAGACTCCGGAGTTTTGCGCCGCCCTGACGCTGTTCGGCTCCATCTTGATGGAGAGAGGCAATTTGAGCGAAGCTGAGGCAAATCTGCGCGAAGGCGAGAGCCTTTACCGGAAGATCTTCGGCCCGAACTACAATGCACTCTATGACAATCTTAGATTGCAAGCACAAACTTCATATCTTGCCGGAAAGTATGCTGAAGCTGACGCAACAATGAAGCAAGTGCTGGAACACTATAGGCAAAACTCCAGTCCTAAATACATCAGCTTCGCCACCGCACTGACAGTTCAGGGTTTGATTCTCAACAAACTGGGCAGAAGCGACGAAGCAGAGAGGGTCTTGCGGGAAGCCGTCAAACTGCGTGAAGAAAATCTTCCCGGCAACCATTTTATGACGGCGTTGAGTAAGGGTGGGTTGGGAGAAGTCTTAACCACGCGAAGGAGCTTTACCGAAGCCGAACCCTTGTTGCTCGATAGCTACGAGGGTCTGAAAAACTCGCAAGCCCCAAACAGTCCACGAATAGGAACGGCGCTGCTGCGGCTCATCACCCTCTATGAGAATTGGGGGAAACGGGAAGTGGCAAACGAGTATCGAAAGATCAATGGCTTACCGTGATGAAGACAATCACACTCAATTTCCGCGCAGTCTTTTTTGTCGCCCTGTCCTCCGAGTCTGAGACACCCCTCACATCCGAAACCTTTGTCGATGTTCACTAGAGACAAGGAATGCTTTGACCATTTCGGCGATCGCGAAGTTGCCGCCAAACCACGACAGTTTATTCAACCAGAAATTATAACCACTGTAGTCCAGCGAGGGCTCAGGCGCGTCAGCCGGGTTTCGGCGTAAGTAACCAAAGTATTGCATCAACACAAATGCAAACGATGGGTGGCGCTTCAAACAGTCGCTCGCCGTAACCATAGCCTTTAAGTCGGAAGCCAAGTTTCCACGAGGGCGTTGGCGCGGTTGGGCGAATGGTCGCGCCTGTTTCATCGAACTAGGCGTTCAGGTTCTGATCGTGACTCATGCCTAAATAACCAGCGCCGCTGGCGCCTGAAATGGGATCGCGCTCCTCCAACTTCAATCCGAAGCGCGCCGCCGTCACCGCCTGCATCAGCGACTGGCCTTCGCTCGTCTGTTCCAGATAGACTCGCGCCTTTTCATCATCAAGGGTTTGAGCCGCAGCCACTCGGTCAGTGCTTGACTGACTGATAGTCTCGACGTGCGGGGCAACGGCGTCCGCGCCAGTCCGAGGAAAAAACGTCAGGCCGATCCAGCCGAGGCATCCGATTAGAGCAAGAGGTAACATCAGACGCCATTTGACGCTGCTCAGGTGATCTCTAGTTTCGCCGAACATCTGAAAACTCCTTGTGCTTTCCAAACCGGAAGAGTTCACGACAACCGTGAGCGTTCTCCTGGCAACCCATTGAATCTAGGATTTAAGAAACCTCACAGGGTTTCGCCTGAGCCCTTGCTGCTCGGGTCGCAGCAGGAGCTCAGGCGAGTACGCCCGCTTACAAGCAACTTACTTTCGGATTAAACGGCGTGAACATTCCCGCGGGGTTGTTCCGCCACAGCCAGACGTGCAGGTCGTAGTGCCACGGCATGCCCAGGTTGTGACCCGGCATCGGCCCATTGAAAGCTCGCCCGAACAGCACGGGCGCCGCATTGTATTGGCCGTTTGGCGGAGGGCCCGGACCGAACCAGGGCGCGCCGTTGACGATCACGGGTGCGGAGTACTCGACAGCGATGAGACGCCGAGTGCCGTCCGGCTGCGGTTCGTAAAGAAGCAACTCGGGCGTGGCAGGATCAACGAGCAAGTCGCTAGTGCGTGATGGATTCGCGTAATGCACTCCCATGCCACCCACGTCGGGAGCTTCCACGCAGATCGGATCTGGGAAGAACCCGTCGGCCAGGGCCCGACTCTCCTGGTGATAACCAGCCGTGGCCGCTCGGGCCGCGCTCAGATCCTTTTGGCACTGCTGATCACAATCCTCACCGGGGCTGGTAACGCGTGCGCGCACCCCCGGGTTGACCCACGCGACGGTGCCGCTGAGAAAAATTGCCGCCATTAGAGTAAGTGCGAAGCGGTTGCCTGATTTAAGTGTGTAACTCTTAAGCATTTTTTGCCTCCTGATTTTTGATTGGTCTGCGGGCTGCCACTCGGCGATACTTGGTCTTTTTCCGCGAGAAGCCGGACCGCGACGTTCGTCCTCGAATGAGGTTGGCGATTTCTTCTCTATCTGTTAACGCGAAAGTTGCGTGCCAAATCCGGCAGGGCAGAGGGAATTTTTTTCAGCATTGGCAGCGTCGGCCGAGACAAGTACAATGGGCGGGCTTTATCTCACCAGACCCCCACTTCTGTTTATTGACTGAAAACGATGATCCATGCCTGAACCATCGCCGCAGGAAGTCACAGAATTGCTGGCGGAATGGAGCGAGGGCGATCGCTCGGCGCTCGAGAAACTGCTGCCCTTGGTTTCCGGCGAGTTGCACCAGCTGGCCCATCGTTATATGAGCCATGAGCGCGAGGACCATACCCTGCAGACAACTGCGCTGGTGAATGAGGCTTATCTGAAGCTCGTCGAGCAAAAGGTCGTACGGTGGCAGAATCGAGCGCACTTCTTCGGTATCGCCGCTCAGATCATGCGGCGAATTCTGATTGACCACGCGCGCAGACATCTGGGCGCTGAGCGCGGTGGCGGAAAAACAATTTCGCTCGACGACGTGGCCGTGGTTAGCGACGAGCGGGCCGCGGAATTAGTGGCCCTTGACGATGCGCTTAGTAGTCTCACTAAAGTTGACGAACGGAAGGGCCGCGTGGTTGAGTTGCGTTACTTTGGAGGTCTCAGCGTGGAGGAGAGTGCCGAGGTTCTGGGTGTTTCCGTAGATACGATCACGCGCGACTGGCGCCGGGCCAAGGCTTTCTTGCGCAGGGAGCTCAGTCGAGACTGACCAATGACTACTCCGCAACGTTGGAAAGAGATTGACCGCATCTTCGCCACCGCTCTCGAGCGCGCGCCGGCTGAACGCGCGGCGTTTCTCGATGAAGCGTGCGCCGGTGATGAACTATTGCGCAGAGAAGTTGAATCGCTTCTCGCTAACGACTTGCCGGAAAGTCTGGCCGGGGGTTACGCCGTCCTGGCAGCCACGCGCTTGTTGGAGCAAAGGGTCGCAGATCTCCCTATCGACAGGATCGGTCGTTACCAGATTATTAGATCGCTCGGCGCTGGCGGAATGGGTCGCGTCTACCTTGGCCTGGATGAGCAACTGAATCGTCCGGTTGCGGTGAAGTTGCTCTCCAATTACAACGCGAGTGAGGAGGAAAGGATGCGGCGCTTTCGCCGGGAAGCGCTGGCGGCTTCGGCGCTTAACCATCCAAACATTCTCACGATTTACGAAATAGGAGAATTCGAAGGCGCCAATTTCATCACCGCTGAATTCGTCGACGGCGTGACCTTGCGCGCGCGCATGAGAGCGGCGGCCCTACCCACTGATCTGGCTCTGGACATTGCGATTCAGATAGCCGGTGCGCTGGCAGCCGCGCACGCCGCCGGAATAATTCATCGCGACATCAAGTCCGAAAATGTCATGATTCGCGCCGACGGGCTCGTGAAAGTGCTCGATTTTGGAATTGCCAAGTTTACTCAGGCAGAGGACAGCGAAAAGAAAGACCTGGTGGAAACGATGCCGGGGGCGATTATCGGCACCGCCGCGTACATGTCGCCGGAACAAGCGCGCGGCGCGTTGATTGATACGCGCAGCGATATCTGGAGTCTGGGCGTAATTCTCTATGAAATGGTCGCGCGGCGCCCGCCATTTTGGGGTAACACTCCGGCGGACGTGATGGCCGCTATACTCGAGCGACAGCCGCCTCCCTTGCCCACTCACGGTTCAGTTGCGCTTGAATCGCTAGAACGGATCATCTTTAAAGCATTGCACAAGGAGCGGCAGAACAGATATCAAACTGCGGCGGAACTGTTGACCGATCTGAAGCAGCTAAGGCAGACGCCGGGACTTGTTGGCGACGAAGAGCGATTAGATTCACACCAGTCGTCTGCTTCGCAGGGAGGGATTCCCGGCCCAACCTCAGAGCCGAAAACCGTCAGCGCGTTGCCCGTGCGCACAGCTGGAGAAGGAGGCACAACCGGATCGAGCGCAGAATACGTTGTTGACCGAATCAAGCATCACAAGTACGCGGTGCTGGCGGTTTTGCTTACGCTCATGGCCGCCGCCGGGTTCTTAGCCTACCGTTCTCTTTTGTCGAACAAGAGCCAATCAATTGAATCCATCGCGGTACTGCCGTTCGTCAACGCCAGCGGCAATAGTGAAGTCGAGTATTTGTCCGACGGCATGACCGACACGCTCATCACCAGCCTCTCACAACTGCCGAAACTTTCGGTCAAGGCTCGCAGCTCAGTATTCCGTTACAAAGGCAGAGACGCTACACCGCAACAAATCGGCAAAGAACTTAACGTACAAGCGATCTTGAATGGGCGTGTCGCGCAACGCGGGAATGACATAACGCTGCATATCGAGTTGGTTGATGCGAAGACAGAAACCGCATTATGGAGCGCAGATTACAATCGCTCAATGACCAACCTGACAACGTTACAGGGTGAAATTGCACGCGACGTTTCAAGTAAGCTGCGACTGAAATTGTCGAGCCCGGACGAACAAAAGCTGGCGAAAAACTACACCGCAAACACGGAAGCCTATCAGCTCTACCTCAAGGGACGTTTCCACGTTTTCAAGCTCACACCAACCGAAGTCAAAACAGGCATCTCTTATTTCCAACAGGCAATTCAGCTTGACCCGAACTATGCGCTGGCCTACGTCGGACTCTCAGAAGGAAATCGTTCGCTTGCGCTGGGCGTCGAGATGACCCCTGCGGAGGTTCTGCCGAAGGCGAAAGCGGCGGCGCAAAAGGCATTAGAAATTGATGAAGGTCTCGCCGAAGCTCACACGGCTCTCGGCGCGGCGATGTTTTGGTACGATTGGAATTGGAATGAAGTGGAAGATCAGTATAAGCGGGCCTTACAACTCAATCCGAACGTCGCAGAAACTCATCTGTTTTACGCTCACTTACTTTCAAATTCCGCGCGGCATTCCGAAGCCCTCGTTGAAATAAAACGTGCCAGAGAACTCGACCCATTCAATCCATTCCTGAATGCCCTCGAAGGACAATTTCTACTGCACGCTGGAAAAACCGATGAGGCGTTGGCCCAACTACGCGAGACCTTCGAACTCGCCCCTGGTTTCTGGTTTCCTCATATTTTTGCTGCCAGCGCTTATATCGAAAAAGGAATGTTTGCCGAGGCCATCGCTGAAGCACGTCGAGCGAGAGAACTCTCAGGCCCACAAACTCTTTCATTCGCCTTGGAGGGCTACGCCCTAGCGAAGTTGGGCAAACGCGATGAGGCGCGTGTCCTGCTCGACGGGTTGCTGAAACTGGCAAAGGAGCGGTTTGTTCCGCCTTACCATATCGCGTTGCTTTACAACGGTCTTGGCGAGCGGGACGAAGCGCTCGCCTGGCTCGAGCGGGCGTTTCAGCAACGAGACCCAAAAATAGCTTTTCTAAAAGTCGAGCCGAAATGGAATAACTTGCGCAATGATCCGCGCTTTCAGGATCTAATGCGGCGTGTCGGCTTCTAACTCAAAGGCGACCTTAACCATTCATGATCTTACGATATGCCACATACAGATCGGACAGCCGGTCTGCGGAAGCAGGATCACTACGAGCGAGCAAAGTGATGGTCTCATCGCGTCCGCAAATCTCTTGGCGATGCGTGAGGTACTTCAGTAAACGTCGTCGAGACCCACCGAAGGAAGCTTGGCACAGTCTCGTCGGTTGTCGCTCCGACTTTGAAATGATGGCTTTGAGGCAGCCGCGCTGTTAGGCAGTTTGTTGAAAAGACCCGATCATGTTTTTTGTCGTTGTTTAGCAGAGTTCTGTGGGATGGAAACAACGCAGAGACTCACAGATTCTGCTCAAATTTTTGAGAGTCTGCCAAAAGTCTGCCAAATTGTGCCCGCACTGATGAGGGGAGGACAGAAGCAGCGAAATAACCGAATAGAAATGGTAGGCGCGTGGGGACTTGAACCCCAGACCTCTGCCGTGTCGAGGCAGCGCTCTGCCAACTGAGCTACGCGCCTATAGTGGTTTCAAATCGCCTTATGGTGTCTTCACTAAAGCGAGGCCGAAAGTAACAAAGCACCTAACGAGTGTCAAGCGAGGCCTTTGAGTAGTGCCGCGCGAGGTGGTACTGGCCTCATTCCCTGCGGCCGGTCAAACCGCCGCGCGCTCCCACTCTTCAAGTAACTCGTTTAGTCGTGCCTCTGCCGACTGGTAGTCGTCATTAACTTTCACGAGTTGAGTGATGTCACGGGCAACTTCCGGTTTCGACATTTCTTCTGAAAGCACCGCCAACTTTTGTTCAACCTCAGCAATTTCAGCTTCAATAACCTTGGGATCGCGGGCCTTCTTGATCACTTTGACACGCGCTGAAAGCCCCGCATCCTTATCGCGTTTATTCTTACCAACGCGGGACCCGGTCGCTACTGCTCCCGGTACTGACTTGTTGCCGCCAACAGATTCAGCTTCTGACGACGGAGTCAATTTCGCTGGCGGACTTTGGACGTTGGACTTTAGACCTTGGGCGTCCTTCCGTCCTGCTTTCCAATCGTGATACTGGGTGTAGTCGCCATCATAGTGTTCGGCGAGTCCTTCACCATCGAGCGCGAGAATCTGAGTGGCGACCCGATCGAGAAAGTAACGATCGTGGCTGATGGTGAGGATTGTTCCTTCATAGGCATCGAGCGCTTCTTCGAGGGCTTCGCGTGAAGGGATGTCCAAATGGTTAGTGGGCTCATCGAGCACCAGTACATTGACGCGCGAATAGATCAACTTGGCCAGTGCTAGTCTTCCCTTCTCCCCGCCTGACAAATCACGAACGTGTTTGTAAACGTCATCGCCTCGGAAAAGAAACTTCGCCAGGAATGATCGCAGTTCACCGGCAGTAGCTCCAGGCGAAGCAACTCTGCGCAACTCCATGATGATTTCATTGCGATCATCGAGATCGTCGAGTTGCTGCGCGTAGTAACCAACCTGGACTTTGGTGCCCCAACGAATTTCCCCGGCGAGTGGTGGAATCTGTTTCAGTATGGTTTTCAGAAAAGTGGTTTTGCCGGATCCATTTGGCCCAATGATGCCCAGGCATTCCGCCCGTCTTAAAACAAATGAGATGTCTCGGGCAAGCAGCTTGTCCGGATAACCGATCGTCATCTCGTCCACCGTCAACACGTGATTGCCGGTGCGCTCAACTGAGCGCAACTGAAAATCACCTGCTGACTGATCTGTGCGGACCGCGTCAATGCGTTCGAGCTTCGCGAGCAAGGTGCGACGCGACTTTGCCTGTTTAGTTTTCTGCCCGGCAAGATTGCGGCGGATAAACTCCTCGGTCTTGGCAATCATCTGTTGCTGATTGTCGTACGCGCGCTGCTGCGCTTCGCGGCGCACTTCGCGTTCAACCAGGTAATCGGAATAGTTGCCCGTGAAGCTTGAGGCGCGTCCATTCTCGAGCTCGATGATGCGCCGGCAAGCCCGGTCGAGAAAATAGCGATCGTGCGAGATTATGACGAAACCCGAAGGATAACTTTGCAGAAATTCTTCCAGCCACTCAACGCCTGTCACATCGAGGTGGTTAGTGGGCTCGTCCAGCAGGAGAATGTCAGGCTCCGCGAGCAAGAGCCGGACGAGTCCGAGTCGGTTCTGTTGACCGCCTGACAGTTTTTCTGTTTCCAGCGACCAGGTCGTCCGATCGAAACCCAACCCCTGCAGGATCGTTTCTGCTTTGGCTGCGTATTCAAATCCGCCTTCACGCTCAAACTGGTGCTGCAAATCGCTGTAGCGTTCGAGCACCTGGTCCAAATCGGCAATCGCCTCACCCATACGATGCTCCAGCTCGTGCATCTCATGTTCAATTTGCTGGAGATGTCCAAACGCCGCCAGTGCAGACTCATGAACAGTTGAGCCGGGTTCAAAGTGGATGTGTTGCGCGAGCAAGCCGAGACGCAGACCGCGGGCGCGTATCACCTCGCCCTTGTCTGGCGGCTCGTCGTTATTGATCAGGCGAAAGATCGTTGTCTTTCCAGAGCCATTCCGCCCCACAAGTCCAACATGCTCGCCAGGATTTATTTGCAGCGAAACACCGCGCAAAACATCCTGCGTGCCATAAGACTTATGAACTTCTGAGAGACGAAATAACATCTGATATCGGGGCTATTGTCGACGCAATGCACAAGTAGTTCAGAGTTCAACCTTTAGGTTGCGGTTGAGAAGCAAAGACAATGTGAAGCTTGAACTCTAAACTGTTGGCGCTACGCCGTAATCCAAAAAAATCGGGTGCGGGCCGCTGAAGCCACCCGCACCCGCGCAAACCCGTTCGCCAACCTTACGGTTTCTTCGTAGCGCTGGCCTTCGGACTCGTGGCCGGCGAAGCTGCCGGTGCACTGGACTGCGGTGTCGCGGTGGCAGTGCTGACAGCCGGAGTGGCCGCCGTGCCGGGCGATGCCGGTCTCAACCCAAGATTGCCCGGGTTGTTGAGCATCGTGCCCGCCATGTTGTTGACGATCTTGGCCTCGTTCATAGCGACCTCAAGCAGGGCCGCATTTAGAATGTCAGACCGTTGCTTGATGAGCGCTTGCGTAATTTGCTGACGAACATTAGGGCTTTCCAGCGTAAGGTTCTCGGTCTGCAATCGTTTCTCTTCAAGCTTGAAGATGTACCACTTACCGCTGTCGAAGCGCACTGGCTCGGTGCGATCGCCGGCCTGCATCCCAAAAAACTTCGATACCAGATCCGCTGGGAATCCGTTCTGCTTCAGATCGTCTTCCGTAGCAAAACCAATGTCGCCTCCGCGCGGGACGCTGGTTGCATCCTCGCTTTTTGCTCTGGCCACAGTAGCGAAATCCGCGCCACCCTTGAGTTGTTGATTGATGTTGTCAATCTTCAACTTGGCTTCCGAGTCACTCTTCGCGTCATTCTGCAGAATGCCCTGATTCGCATTATCAGCTGGATCGACCATGATCATCGCCAGGGCGACGCCGCGGGCACTGACAAAGCGCTCGCGGTTCCCGTTGTAAAAGTCTTCAACCTCTTTATCGTTGACGGTGATCTTGGAGTTGTACTTGTCCTGAAGTTTCTTGATGGCAATGTCTTTGCGCGCTTCTTCACGCAGCGACTCCATGGTCATGTTCTGTGCCGTCAGGCTCTTCTGGAAGTCATCGTCAGTCATGCCCGATTGCTGTTTCTGCTGGTTGATGATTCCGGTGATCTCGTCTTCGGTGGGCAACAGTTTTTCCCGGTCAGCACGCTGGAAGAGAACTTCGCGTTGAATCAAGCTACCCAGCACCTGCAAGCGCGCCTGGGCGAGTTCGAGTTGCGAGAGCTGGGCCTGCTTGCCACCCGATTGCTGACTAACGCCGCGCTCAACCTCTTTCAGCAGGATGTTTTTCCCGTTGACCGTGGCGGCGACGGTATTGTCCTTATTGTCGGTGGTGCCGGTGTTACCGCAGGCGCCCAGGGAGAGAAGAGTGGCCGCCAGAAAAGCGGCTGTCAGGGTTTGTTTTACCGTTCTTTGCACTTTGAATTGTTACTCCTTTAGAGAATTGCCTGTGTTTCGCCCGCTCGCGCCTGCTTGACGATGGGGAAAACCGTTTGTTATAAATTGCGTTTCAATTATTGCCACTTACTCAATCTGAGGGGCGCGGCAAGCAAAAGCTTTGGAGGTTTCATAAAAATTATGGCTAAACGTTGCGAAGTCTGCGGTAAAGGCCCTCAATTCGGAAACAATGTTTCCCACGCTAACAATCGAACGCCACGGCGGTTTAATCCGAATCTGCAATCCATTCGCGTGCAAATGCCGCAGGGTGGCGCTCAACGAATGAAGGTTTGTACCAGTTGCATCAAAGCCGGAAAAATCGCTAAAGCCGCCTAAATATCATTTCTTCTGATGAGTTACCGGTGCCGGGTCTGACTGACCTGAGTACCGGTTTTTCATTGCTAATTTCTCAGGAAGCCAGAGCGATTGCCTCGATCTCAACACGCGCATCCCGCGGCAATCGCGCCGCTTGAACAGTGGCGCGGGCCGGAGGCAATTCGGCGAAAAACCTGCCGTAGACTTCGTTCATCGCTACGAATTCCTGCATGTCAGCCAAAAACACAGTGGTCTTTACGATGCGGTTTAGGCCGCTCCCTGCTGCTTCCAGGACCGCCGCTAAATTCTTGAGAACCTGCTCGGTCTGCTCGGCTATTCCTCCAGATACAAACTCCCCGGTCTTCGGATCAATCGGAATCTGACCAGAGGCGAAGACGAGTCCATTCGCCTTAATAGCTTGCGAATACGGTCCGATTGCATTGGGAGCGTGTTCCGTTTGGATGATCTCCTTCACAGTTGCGAGTGCCTCATTTTTGGTTGTGCAAACAAAGGCGGGATTCTATCAGAAACGCCCAAAGAAGGCCAAAGTGGGTGGGAGTAGGCACAGGTTCAGTTTGGCGCGAGCGAGGTATTGCTACTCATCTAAAGCCGCCCAAATAAGGAACCGGGAGCCGTAGCGACCGGGTCCATGTAACCCCACTCTCGTCGGAAGTGAAACCGGGACCCGGTCGCTAGCGCTCCCGGTTCTGTTTTCGTGTGCTTTGATAGTAGGCAGGTTTCGTT
This sequence comes from Pyrinomonadaceae bacterium, assembly GCA_031365545.1. Classification (GTDB taxonomy): domain Bacteria; phylum Acidobacteriota; class Blastocatellia; order Pyrinomonadales; family Pyrinomonadaceae; genus PSRF01. The sequence goes on from JANLYH010000024.1 coordinate 17,034, forward strand.
GATACGAAACTGAACCGGCACCAGGGAAATACTCTTACTAGGCCGCACCCTGCATTCGTTCAACGTCCAGCACGCCGGGGACACCCTTGATGGAGTTAATGACCTTGTCCAAATGCTTCACGTCAAAGACTTCCACTGTCACTTCAACGTGGCCCCGATCATCGGAGGCCACCGAAGCACGCGCGTCACGAATACCAGTCTTCAGATCCGAAATTGCTCCCGTGATGCCGGCTATCATCCCTGTACGGTTCTCGGTTACGGCCAGCAACTTAACCGCATAGGCCGTTTTCTCAGGCCGTCCGGCCCACTCCACATCAACGATTCGCTCGCGGTTGATCATCAACGAGGCCACGTTCTTACAGCGTTTTTCGTGAACGGCCACCCCTTTGCCGCGCGTGACGTAGCCGACAATTTCCTCGCCATGAAGCGGATTGCAGCAGCGGGCGCGAATAACCATTAAATCATCAACGCCGCGCACCACGATTGAATCATCACCCAGGCGGATCAACCGCTTGACGGCGCGGACACCACTGCGCAGGCGCGACTCTTTTTGCTTGTCGAGGTGCTCAAACTGTTCCGCACCCAAATACTTGGCAATCACATTGCGCGGAATCAGTTTCCCATAACCGATGGCGGCCAGCAGATCCTCCACGCGTCCATAACCGTATTCACCGGCGACGCGCTTCATCTCCTTATCGCCGTCACCGAAGAGTTTCTTCGCCGACAATTGAAATCTGGTGGCCTCTTTCTCAAAGAGTTTGCGGCCGATGTCGATTGACTCCGCGCGCTGCTGCTCTGCCACCCAGTGACGTACGCGATTGCGCGCGCGTGAGGTGACGATGAAGTTGAGCCAATCGCGGGATGGATGAGAATTAGCGGAAGTCAGTATCTCTACAACGTCACCGTTCTGTATTTGATTGCGCAGCGGCACGATTCGGCCATTGATGCGGGCGCCGGTGCAGGTGTTTCCCACTTCCGAATGGATCATGTAGGCAAAGTCGACCGTGGTCGCGCCGCGCGGCAACTGAATCACCTTCCCCATCGGCGTGAAGGCATAAACGTCCTTCGGATAAAGATCCAGCTTCAACGAATCCAGAAAGTCGCGCGAGTCTTTGACTTCCTGCGTCCACTCCACCAGCGAACGGAGCGCTTGAAAAGCATTGTCATCATCGCGGGCGCCGCGCTTTCCTTCCTTATATTTCCAGTGGGCGGCAACGCCTTCCTCCGCGATCTGGTGCATCTCCTCAGTGCGAATCTGCACTTCAAAAGATTGCGCGTCAGCGCCAATCACCGAGGTGTGCAACGACTGATAAAGATTGTCGCGCGGCGTGGCTATCCAATCCTTAATGCGTCCCGGCACCGGCCGCCAGGTGTTATGAATGACGCCCAGCGCCGCATAACAATGTCGCACTTCATTAGGCGTGATCACCCGCGCGGCCACCAGATCATAAACCTGATCCAACTCGATCTTTTGACTCTTGAGTTTTTTCCAAATCGAGTAGAGCCGCTTAACCCGGCCTTCAACGCGCACGAAAGGGACTTCGGCCTCGTTCATCTTGGCTTCAATTCGTTCGGTGATACCGCCAAGGAAAGCCTCATTCTCCGCCCGGCGTTTCTCCAGTTGTTCGGCGAGCTGGCGGTAGTCTTCCGGATGCAGATGACGAAACGCGAGATCTTCGAGTTCGCCGCGCAATTTACCCATGCCAAGTCGATGGGCGATCGGGGCAAAGATCTCCATCGTCTCTTCGGCAATGCGCTTGCGCTTTTCCGGGTTGAGATATTGCAGCGTGCGCATGTTGTGCAGGCGATCCGCCAACTTGATGAGCACTATGCGAACATCGTCGACCATGGCGAGCAGCATCTTGCGGACATTTTCCGCCTGCTGTTCCTCACGCGAAATATTACTTATCTGTGCAATCTTGGTGAGACCGTCAACGAGGTGGGCGATTTCTTCTCCGAAGTATTCGCGAATGGTATCGAGGTCAACGAGGGTATCTTCGACTACGTCATGAAGCAGGCCGGTCGCCACCGAGACCGCATCGAGCTTCATATTGGCAAGGATATTGGCGACTTCGAGCGGGTGAACCAGATACGACTCACCTGAAGCGCGTTTTTGCCCCTTGTGCTCGCGGGCTGAAAAAAGGTAGGCGCGGCGCAACAGATCGAGATTCGCCTGCGGATGATTGCGGGCCACATTCTCAACAATTTCTTCGATTCGAATCATCTACTTCGCAACCACTCACGCTTACTTGTAGGGGAAAGTCGAACCACCAATTGAGTATAACAAAAAGGTGATGCCCGACTCGAAAGTCGAGCATCACCCGTGGCAAATCGCTAAACAATCTTCTGCTGTTACTTAGGTCTTGGCTGGCGAGGCGGCCTTCCTGGCTTCCTCTGCTTCCTTCTTCTTCTGATTTATTTGACTGAGTTCAGTGGTGCGCTTCTGCGCTTCTTCTCGCTGTTTGTCGAGTTGCGTTTTTTGATCAGTTTTGCCGTCCATCTCGGCAAGCCGCGAAGCCTCAATGAGGAGGTTCGTTTTGTAGGACCAGGCAGACTCGCTATTCGGATCAAGCTTAATAGCGTTTTCGACTTCTTCAAGCCCGCGCTTCATGCACATCTGCGCCGAATCAAAATCTTTTTGGTTCTGAGGTTTCTTGTAGGTGATCGTCGCCTTATTGCCGGCGGCAATGGTGGTCGTATGGTTGGTGGGCAGTTCCGTGATCTTGAAGGAGCAATCCCAATCCTTGCTCGCCAAAACGATGTAAGCCTCGGCACGCTTCTCAGCAGGGGCGCCGGAGTCGAGAGCTCGGGCAGATATCCAGGACCGCAATTTGTCCTCGTCTTTAGTCGCCCCATAGAGGTAGGCGATAGCTTTATAAGCTTCGTCGCTCTTGGGATCTCTTTCGAGAACAGTTTGATACGCCTGAATCGCCTGGCTGGCTTTGGCCAAATTCTCCGGAGCCTGAACGCCGGGTTTATATTGCGCATGAATGGTGCGGGCGATGAACAGCGGAGCGGTCTTGCTGTCGGGATCTAGCTCCAGGGCCCTTCTGGAATACTGCTCGGCTTCTTCAAAGTGCCCATCATGATAAGCGCGGGCGGCCTCATTAAGTTGGTTCTTTGCCCGGACCCGATTGACCAGACCACAACCCGAGGTCAAGACAACAAGAATCGCCAACGCTATGACGATTCTAGTTTGAGAGACTTTCATTTATCAGTAGCTCCATTTTAAGTGATTGGGCCCAACACTAATTGGGGCTAGAGCGTATGCACCGTTTCGCCGGGCTATAGTTGCTCTATTGCGGCAGGTCGTCTACCTGAAGTCCGACGGGATTTGCGCCAGCGCCTTTGATTGCATCGATAACCTTAACGACGTCGCCGTATTTCACTGACCGCGGCGCTTTCACGAAAACTGTTTTTTCGATTCGCTGACTTTCAGGTAAATCGGTACGCAACTCCATCCCCTGCTTATAGGCGTGCGTATCGGCACGCTGACGGAATAGTTGAAGCAGCTTCTGGCTCAACGCGGCCGTGTCGTTAACCGACCCGATATTGTCCTGGTTGAGCTTCAGCTGAAGGTCATTAGCGATTGAAACGACAAGGGTCAGAGGGTTGGGCTTCAACTGGCTTAGATCTTCGTTAGGATCCCTTTGGGTGGGAATGTCTGCTTCGAAACGGCTGGGCTTAAGCGGCGTGATCACCATGAAGATGATCAACATCACTAACAATACGTCAATTAGCGGCGTCACATTAATATATGGAACCGCTTTCGACGTTTTCGGCTTATCGCCGGGATTTCCCAATGACATGATTCTACTCCTCTAAGACAAACTCAAACCGCTACGAAGGTCGCTTCAGGCCGGTTTAGCTGGCGGCGCCGCTGCTCCGCCCTTTTTCTTGTCGGCAACTAAACCTATCTTGTCCACGCCCAGGGCCCTGACCTCGTTGATAACATTAACTACATCACCGTAGCTCACGCCTACGCCGCTCTTGATGTAGACAACCTTATCCTCTTCCTTCTTGATGTTACCCAACATCTTTTCAACTTTCTCTTTGAGCTTCTCTTTCGCGATCCTATCTTTGCCGAGGTAGTACTCGCCGTCATTGGGGATGGCAATCACAATCGAGTTGTCCTTAATAATCCTCTGGTCTTCCTCGGGGTTATTAAGATCCTTCGGCAGATTAACCGTTACGCCATGTTGCAACATAGGTGTTACGACCATGAAGATGATCAGCAGCACCAACATGATGTCGACCATCGGCGTGACGTTAATCTCTGACTGCAGACCGCCACCGCCGCCTGATGCCATTCCCATAAGAAAACTCCTTTTTAAAACCGCGGATAACCTGCCGCGCCAATAGTCCGCGGTGGGACCTCGTGTCCCACCAACTCTTAGCCTCGACCCGGCACTAGGCCTTCAGTTGCTTGGTGCGGTTCTTGATAAAGTAGTCGACCAGTTCCGATGCCGAGTTGTCCATCTCCACGATGAAGCCATCAACTTTGCCCGTGAAGTAGTTAAACAACCACACCGCCGGAACCGCCACGAGCAAGCCCAGCGCCGTGGTAAACAATGCTTCGGAAATACCGCTCGCGACCGCGCCGATGCCAGCCTGACCGGCATCGCCCATCGCGCTGAAGGCGTTGATAATTCCAAACACTGTTCCAAACAAGCCTACGAACGGAGCCGTAGATCCAATCGTCGCCAGACCCGACAGTCCGCGTTTGAATTCGGCAGTCTTGATGGCAATCGCGCGCTGCAGGGCGCGCTTCGAAGCTTCGATCTCGTCGCCTGAAATGTCTGACGTTCCTTCATGGGCGCGAAACTCCTGCAAACCGCTGCTGACCACCATTGCCAGATGCGACTTTCGATGCTTGTCGCTGATGTTGATCGCTTCTTCGATGCGATCGTTCTTCAGCGCCTGGGCAACGCGCGGTGCAAACTCGCGCGACTGCTTCTTGGCTGCCGTATAGGTCAAATAGCGTTCGACCATGATGGCGATTGAATAAACTGACATAATCAAGAGGACGATGACGACGCCAATTGCTACGGCGCCCATACTCTTAATCATAGCCATTGGGGAAAAGTGATTCACTCCCGGCGTTGCGGCAGGGCTAGCTTCCGCTGCCTGCCACATATAGACCATCAAGCCAAAAGCTTTCGTTCCTAGAAGACTGGTTAGAATAGTCACGGTAAACCCTCCAAAAGGTTTTCTTACATTGATAGCTCGCAGGGAACCCGCAGAATGAGCCCGCAGAGGCTCGCACGGCGCTGAACCTCCACGGTTTATTGAGCCACGAAATTGTACGTGATGACGCCTGTCACCTTTACTGGCTGTCCTGACAACTTGGTCGGCGAGAACCTCGCCCCACGCGCCGCCGCAACCGCCACTGCCGTCAGCAACGGATGACCCGAGACTGCATGCGCGGAAATCACGCTGCCGTTTTCATCGATCGTCACCTGAACGACGACCGTACCCGAAGCGTGCGCTTGCCTCGCTATCGGCGGATAAGCGGGCTTAGGCAAACTGATGGCTTTTCCATTCAGCACGCCGCCCGAAATAGGTGCTCTGGGCGGAGTCGGTTTCGGCTCCGGTGGCGGTGGCGGTTCGTCAGCGATAGCAACTTTTGCTGGTCCCGTTCCGACGCCAGTTCCGCTTCCCGGCCCGGCATTGATGGGAGCGGCCGCGTTTGACGACTCGTTGCCAATCACGGTGGTGACGCCACGTCTGACCGGCGGAATATCGCTGGCCTTAGCAGAAACATCCTTTGGCACCACGCGAGATTCCGCAACCGGAGCAATCAACTCCTTGCGGACGTCAACGTTCTGATCTTTTTGCGGTTTGGCTTCTGCCGGCTTGTCTGGTTGGGCCTCGACCTGAGGTACCGGGACCGGCGCCACCAGGGTGGTCAACTCAAGATCTTGGGCATCGAGATATGCCGGTGCATACAAAATGCCAGCCACCAGCAGGGAGATACCGATGAAGGCATAAATAGCAACGGTACCTAAAAGGAATGAGCCCTTTCGCGACAAATCCTGTTTGTGCGATCCAGACTCAACAAGGTTATCGAACATGTTTGTCCTCCCTACTCCGGTGCCAAATGGATCAGGATTGCAGAATACTTTCGAACAAATTTAATTACTCAAACGTCTTCCGTCCCGCCTGAGTCGTCACAAATGAAGGGGTTGCTGCAGCTCAATGGTCTTGAGTACTTCGGGTCAAAATTGAAAAGCCGCTTGAGGGGAAAAAATTCGCCGGCCCTCAACAGACTGCCGCGCATCCAACCATTCGCTTCCACAATGCGGGTCGACTCTTGAGTATTTAATTGGCCAGCAACGGCTGCAGTCTATGCCCCAACGCGCGCCAAAGTCAAGAGCAAATTTAAGTTAAGTATTGCGGAAACAGACTATTCTACAACGGTGTTACAGAACAAACTCTAAGCGCGTCCGGCGCCTTTCGAGCGCCCACCCACACTGCTCGGCAAAGGCTCACGACCGGGCCGGCCAGCCGCTTTCGGCGCCCTGGTATCCGCGCGGTTTCCAGCCAGAGTGGAAGCCCGGTTCGCAGCTTCGAGGCGCTGTTCCCACCAAACCATAATCGGACTCGCAATCGCAATCGATGAATAGGTCCCAAATGTAATACCAATCAATAGCGCCAGTGAAAAGCCGCGCAACACTTCTCCACCAAACAAGACCATCGCCAGCACTGAAAGGAAAACCAGTCCGGAGGTAATCACGGTTCGCGAGAGTGTTTGATTGATTGAGTCGTTCGTAATCTTGTACAACGATTCGCGGCGATGCAAGCGCCGGTTTTCACGGATGCGATCAAACACCACGATGGTGTCGTTCACCGAAAAACCAACCAGTGTCAGCAATGCCGCAATCACCGTCAGGCTCACTTCCCATTGGAATATTGAAAAGAAGCCAAGCGTAACCAAAACGTCGTGGAACACGGCGATGACTGCCGCAGCACCGTAGGTCCATTCAAAGCGGAATGCGATGTACAAAAGGATGCCGACCAGCGCGGCGAGGGTCACGGCGATAGCCTTGTTGCGAAGTTGCGCGCCGGCTACGGCACCGACCGCGTCTGTTCCGATGATCTTATACGCAGCGTTGGGATCGGCTTCCAATTCAGAGTTCGGAGCTGCCTCCGCTCCAAAAGTATTCATTGCAGTTCTAACTACCGTGCGGCCGGAATCCAACTGCTGTTGCGATTCGCCAGCCGCCGGCCCTACGAGCGGAAGCTTAATTAGAACGGTATCGGGTTTGTCGGTGACCGGCTGGATGATTGCATCTTTGGCCCCGGTCTTAGAGAGCGCATCACGAATCGCTTCCGCCGAGGGACGCTGCTTAAACCTGGCGGTGACCACCGTTCCGCCTTTGAAGTCCACTCCAAGGTTAAAAGCTTCGGTTCCGTTTGGATGTTTCCATTGCCGAAAAATCGCGGAACTCAGCCCCGCCAGCATCAGCAATATCGAAACAGCTATGAACAGACGGCGATTAGCTAGCCAGTCAATCTTAACGTCTTTAAAAAATTGAATCATAATAACCAATCCGCCGGGCAGCTACTGCACTAAAGATTCTGCCGGCGGCGCTCTTAAATGCTTAGCGACTCCATCTTTTTCTTCCGGCTCAACTCCCACATGAAAATCGTGCGCGAGACGTAGACGGCCGAAAACAGATTTATCAATAGGCCGATGACCAGCGTTACTGCGAATCCACGCAACGGGCCAGTGCCAAACACAAACAGAAATAATGACGAGATGATGGTAGTAACGTGCGTGTCGATAATCGTCACAAACGCGCGCGCAAATCCCTGCTCGATCGCCGAGGGAACGGTCTTGCCGGTCCTTAATTCTTCACGAATGCGCTCAAATATCAGCACGTTCGAGTCGACGGCCATACCAATCGTCAAAATGATACCGGCAATTCCCGGAAGCGTTAGCGTCGCCTGAAAAAGAATCAAACCGGCCAGCATCAGGATCATGTTTAGCAGCAACGCTACCACGGCATTCACGCCCGAGCCGCGATAGTAAATAAGCATAAAAAGGACGACCAGTATTAACCCGACCAGTGACGCTCGCACGCCGGAGCGGATTGAATCGGCCCCCAGGCTCGGCCCTACAGTCCGCTCTTCCATGTATTCAATGGGCGCCGGCAAGGCGCCTGACCGCAGCGTTAACGCCAGATCGTCGGCGGACTGTTTGGTAAACTTGCCGGAGATCTCGCCCTGATCATTAATCTGCGACTTGATGTAGGCGATCGACTTCACTTCATCGTTTAGAACCACGCCCATGTACTCGTTGATGTTGGCGCCGGTCCAGGCCCCAAACTTCTCCGCGCCGGTGGGCTTAAGGGCGAAAGAAATCTGATACTCGTCTGAGCCGGCCCTTGACTGCGTGGCGGCAGCACTCCGAAGTTCGTTCCCATCAACTACAGCCGGTGATTCAACTACCACCCACTTCTTCTGTTTCTCAGCCGCGTCGGTAGCCGTTTGGCCTGCCGCGATGGTCGGCTCATTCCGCTCGGCATACGGCAACACCCGACGATTATTCGGGACCGTACCGCCAAGCGAAGACTTTGCCTCTTCCTCGGTGTTGTAAGTTTGCGTCGGTTGCGGGCTGGCTGGGCCAACAATGTGTACCAGCTCGAGCTTTGACTCAGCTTTCAATAATCCCTTGACGCGCTCCGGATCATGTATTCCTGGCATCTGCACCAAAATCTGATGGGAAGTTTGCGCACCGTGCCGCTGCACCAGCGGCTCTGCTACACCCACCGCGTCCAATCGACTTTCAATGATTCGCTGCGCTTGATCGGTGGCCTGCTCCGCCAAGGTCGACTGGGCAGCGGACGATAGAGTCCATACGATGGTGTTTCCGCTGATGCTCGACGTCCACACTGAAACATCAGAACCCAGCTTTTTCTTGACCGACTCTTCTATTTGAGTGAGTTTGGAAGCATCGGTAGCTTCCAGAATAATCCTATAGTTGCCGCCGGTCGTTTCCGACTTCACTTCCTTCACCGGCAATTGTTCGTCTTTGCCGGTTTTCTCGATAGCCGCAGCATCAGCCAGCGTAAGGTTCTTCAGAACCTCGTCAGTTTTGACGCGCATCACCAGGTGCGAACCGCCTTTGAGATCGAGACCGAGGTGAATGTTCGTCGCCAGGGTGGCTTTGATTCCAGACCAGGAGAAATCGTGAAGCGTAGGACGATGGCGAGGGCCGATGACAGCGTACAGGCCGGCTACGGTTATCAGGACAATAATTATTGTGCGTTGCAGCAGGTTCTTCTTTTTCATTGCAAGAAATTTTTACGAGAAACCGAACTGGGCCGTTACTTCTTCTCTTCGTCTTCAATACCGGCGACGGCTGACCGAGAAATCTCCAGTATCGACTTTTCGGCGCTCCGAATAAGAAAGCTGGTGTCGCGCACGTTGGTTATGGTTCCGATTATTCCGCCGGTAGTAACAACGCGGTCGCCTGCCTTAAGTTGAGAGATCGTCTCCTGAAGCTCACGCTGGCGTTTCTGTTGTGGCCGGATCAGGAGAATGTAGAAGACGCCGATGATTAGAAGAATCGGAAGCAGCTGAACTAGACCGCCCATAGAAGCCTCCCTTTGTTCTGAGACGCCTCAACCAATGCCGGGCCATCTGAAATTGTCATCAATCGAATAGTCATCAAATACCTGGTTGCCTTAATCAAGAATTATCGCGGCGAAAAACTTTCCTGACGACTCTCACACTTAAGCATGGCTGAGCGCCTTATCTTCTTCGGATGCGTTCAGCCCCTCGGTGAACTCTCGTCGAAATTTGTTGAAATCGCCAGACCGGATAGATTGCCTCACGCGTCGCATAGTGTCAAGGAAGAAGGCCAAATTATGGTGGGTTAGCAGGATACTCCCGAGCATTTCCCCCGATGTCTGGAGGTGCCGGAGATAGGCGCGGGAATATCGCTGACACACGCCACAATCGCACGACTCGTCCAACGGCCGGCTATCGGAAGCCCACTGCGCGTTCTTTACGTTTACCTTCCCTCTCGACGTAAAGGCCTGGCCGGTTCTGCCATTTCTCGTCGGCAAGACGCAGTCAAACAAATCAACTCCATGCGACACCGCTTCTACCAGATCCTCAGGCGTCCCCACTCCCATCAAATACCGCGGCCGCTCCGCCGGGAGGCTCGGGGCAATGTCGCTGACAACCCGCCACATGGCACTCTTTTCTTCGCCAACGCTCAGACCCCCGATGGCGTAGCCGTCAAAACCAATATCCGTGGTCCGCTCGAGGCTTTCGCGTCTTAGGTCAATATGAGATCCGCCCTGAACAATGCCAAAGAGCGCCTGGGCCCCGCTGATGCTCGACGTAGGTTCTGTCCGCCCCGTGTCCAGGGCTTCAGCCTGCAGACCATCGAATCGCGCGCGTGAGCGACCGGCCCAGCGTGCAGTTAGTTCCAGGCTCTTTCGCGAAACTTCAGGCGGCGCATCTCCCGCGGCGCACTCATCAAATGCCATTACGATCTCTGAGCCGAGTGCCGCCTGCACTTCCATTGAAATTTCAGGAGACAAGAAATGAGAACTACCGTCGATGTGCGAGCGAAACTGGGTGCCCTCCTCCGTGATCTTTCGCAACGCTCCCAAACTCCAAACCTGAAAGCCACCGGAATCAGTGAGCAACGCCTTTTCCCAACCCGTGAATCGGTGCAGTCCGCCACACTTTCGTATTACCTCAATGCCGGGTCGCAGCCATAGGTGATAGGTGTTGCCAAGAATGATGCGCGCGTCGAGTTCGCCCGCAAGGACCTCGTAGCGCATGCCCTTCACTGTTCCCGCGGTGCCAACGGGCATGAAGACGGGCGTTTCAATCACGCCGCGACGCGTCGTAAGTATGCCGGCTCGCGCCTGACCGTCGCGCGCCAACACTTCGAAAGTGATCGGAGGCTTACTCATTCTTCAAACTAGAGGAACATCTGATTAGTTACTTTCGACGCATAGCCTCGGCATGGGTTTCGCCCGGCGTTTGAACGCCGTGATCAGTCAACGAGGTGTTCGCGTCGCTAGGCGACGAAAAACGAAACGGCAAACCGGATCCCGGCGTTGAAACGCCGGGCTAAATTCATACCGCTACGCGTCGAGACACATGACTATTGTTCATCCGTAAGTCCGAGTCATTTCTTCCTGCGCGTCTTGTGTTTCTCGATAATCCGTAGCGGAGTGGCAAAGAAATCAAATTCTTCGCGCAAGCGGTTTTGCAAGTAACGCAGGTAAGAAAAGTGCAGACCGGATTTGCCGCCCGAAGTAAACAGCACAAACGTCGGCGGCCGCACTGAAACCTGCGTCATATATTGCACGTGTAGTCGCGAGAGCCCGCCCTTGACCGGCGCCGGGGCGCTGCCACCGCGCGGCTGTGAAACGGCAGCTTCGAAAAATGCGTTTAGCTGTGATGTGGAAATTCGTCGATTGCGTTCCACATTGGCGCGCACGGCTAAGGGGAGTAGATTCTCCACTCGCTGACCTTGCAAAGCCGAAATCATAATCACCGGCGCCCAATCGAGAAACTTCATTTTTTCGCGAACCTGCCGCTCAAACTGGCTTGAGGTGCTGGTCTCCTTGTTCTTCACCGCATCCCATTTGTTGCAGGCGATGATAATTGAACAGCCGGCGTCGTGCGCGTAGCCGGCGATGTGGGCGTCGAGCGCGGTCGGTCCTTCTTCGGCATCAATGATGACAATGGCTACGTCGGCGCGCGCCAGGCTCTTCATCGCCATCACCACGGCCAGCTTCTCAGCCATTTCACCCGTCTTGCCCCTGCGTCGAATGCCGGCGGTGTCAATCAAACGAAACTTTTGGTCGGGAGTCGTTAGCAAGGTGTCGATCGAATCGCGCGTGGTACCGGCCACTGGAGAAACAATCACTCGCTCTTCGCCGATGAGTCGATTCAACAAAGAAGACTTGCCTACATTGGGGCGACCGATAATCGCCAGACGCAGTTCGCGTTTCTCCTCGATGGCAGACGCGGCATTCGCATCCGGGACCTCAAATTTCAGATCGCCCACTAACGCATCGAGCAACTCCCCGAGTCCGATTCCCTGCTCAGCGGACACGGGGAAAACTTCTTCAAATCCGAACCGGTAAAACTCCCCAGCCTCCGCCTCCACTCGCGCCTTTTCCGACTTGTTCGCCGCAACCAATACGCGCTTGCCGGTCGCGCGTAATAAAGTTGCCAACTCTTCATCGAGCGGTGTCAGGCCGAGCCGGGCATCAACCACCCAGATAATTGCCTGCGCGTCGTCAATAGCAAACCCAGCCTGTTTGAAAATATTCGCAGGGATCACAGCGTCATCATCAGGAATGATCCCGCCAGTGTCGACTATCGAAAAACGCTTGCCTGACCACTCAACTTCACCGTAGATGCGATCACGCGTGATGCCCGGCTCATCGCCGACAATCGATCGTCGCTGGCCAATCAAGCGATTAAAAAGAGTGGACTTACCAACGTTTGGCTGACCGACAACGGCCACTAAAGGGAGCGCGGGCAGCGGCGCCGGCGTTACGCGTTCAGTCTCTGGTGTAACTTCAACAGTCATTTATATAAGCTCGTCAAACTTCGTTTAGGCACGAACAAAGGAAAACCCTCGACAAATTCAGGGTTTTCTAGTCGACCTGAGTTAACTCCGAAGAGCTAACGGTAGGGCAACTGACGGGATTATGCCAGCGGACACGCAGTCTTGCCGCGCACCCGACCCCTTGGATTCTGGACAGAACATGGCGAGCGCGATAGATTCTTCAGCTTCGGCCGTCACAGAGAAAGCATCCGCTTATTTCAGCAGGACTGGAACAAATGACTAATAACACTACTTTTGGCCTCTCCACGATCGAGCAAATCGCGATCAATGTAAAAGACACCGAGCGCGCCGTTGCGTTTTATCGCGATACGCTCGGCATGAAATTTCTCTTTAGTGCGCCGCCAAATTTGGCGTTCTTCGATTGCGACGGCATCAGGCTGATGCTCTCGCCACCGGCAAAGCCGGAGTTTGATCACCCAAGCTCAATAATCTATTTCAGGGTTGCGGATATCCAACTCGCCTACGTAACGCTTTCTGAACGCGGCGTTCATTTTGAGGAAGCGCCGCTGTTGGTAGCGGATATGGGTACCTATCATCTATGGATAGCTTCGTTCCGCGATTCTGAGAGCAATCTTTTGGCATTAATGAGCAACGTTCCCAAAAGTTCGTAAGGCAAACTATTAGTTTTGCGATCTCAACCCTGGAGGCACGAATGAAACGACGACAGTTTCTCGAAACCAGCGCACTGGGATGCGCTCTCGCGATTAGCAAGCCTGCTTCATTAATTGCCGCCACCGGCACTTCCTCGGAGTCCCTTCCGGCGTCTCCCAAAGATTTCGAACTGGAGGAGATCACGATTTCCGAGTTACAGGCCGGCATGCAGTCTGGGAAATACACATCTGACACACTGGTGAGAGACTACTTTCGGCGTATCGACGACATTGATAGGTCTGGACCAAAGCTTAATTCGGTGATCGAACTAAATCCTGATGCCCGGCAAATTGCGGCAGCTTTGGATCGAGAACGCAAGGACAAGGGCGCGCGCGGCCCGCTGCACGGAATACCGATTCTAATAAAGGACAACATCGACACTGCCGATCGGATGTTGACCACGGCGGGCTCACTTGCTCTCGTAGGCTCCCGACCCGCGCAGGATTCTTTCGTTGCCCGCAAGTTGCGCGAAGCCGGCGCCGTGATTCTGGGCAAGACGAACCTGAGCGAGTGGGCAAACTTCCGCTCTAGCCACTCCACCAGTGGATGGAGCGGACGCGGCGGTCAAACCAAAAACGCTTATGCGTTAGATCGCAATCCCTGCGGTTCGAGTTCGGGCTCGGGCTCAAGCGCCGCTGCCAATCTCTGCGCCGCCGCTATTGGCTCCGAAACAGACGGCTCCGTCGTTTGTCCGTCATCCGCAAACTCGCTGGTAGGCATCAAGCCCACCGTTGGTCTAATCGGGCGTTCCGGCATAATTCCCATTTCGCATAGTCAGGATACAGCCGGACCGATGGCGCGCACGGTAACGGACGCGGCGATTTTGCTGGGCGCCTTGACTGGGATCGATGCGAATGACGCGATGACAAAACCCAGCGCCGGAAAGTCTTTTACCGACTACACGCAGTTTCTCAATAAGGATGGTCTGCGAGGCGCGCGGCTCGGCGTTGCGCGCAAATATTTCGGCTTCAACGATGCCGTCGACAAGTTGCTGAACAATCGTATCGCGGAGATGAAGAGCATGGGTGCGGTCATAGTCGACCCGGCAGACATCCCCACCTCAGGAAAGTTTGACGACTCCGAGCTCGAGGTTTTGATGTATGAGTTCAAAGCGGATCTAAACGCTTACCTGGGAAAACTCGGTTCGAGTTCGCCGGTCCACTCATTGAAAGATGTAATCGACTTTAACGAAAAGAACCGCGATCGCGAGCTAACGTATTTTGGACAGGACATTTTGATCAAGTCTCAGGCCAAGGGACCACTTACGGAGAAGAAATACCTGCAGGCGTTAGCGAAGAACCACCTCCTCTCACGAACGCAGGGCATCGACTTTGTCATGCGCAAGAACAAGCTCGACGCGTTGATCGCGCCGACCGGTGGCCCAGCCTGGCCGACCGACTGGATCAACGGCGACCACTTCACCGGCGGCTACTCCTCGGCGTCGGCAGTGGCGGGCTATCCACACATCACTGTCCCGGCCGGCTATGTTTTTGGTTTGCCGGTGGGGCTGTCATTTTTTGGCGGCGCGTGGAGCGAACCGAAGTTGATTAAGTATGCATATGCGTTTGAGCAAGCCACGAAAGCGAGACAAGCGCCGCGCTTCCTGCGCTCGCCGGAGTTTAAGTCGTAATGGCAACTCGATTACTCCGCCGCCTCGTGTATCTGATTGCCCTCGCGCTTGCCTGCGGTGTGCCTGCTTTGGCGCAGAGCGCGAAGCGTTTTCAGGGAGAATGGAAATGGGCGATCTATGCGAAAAGCAGATCCGAACTGCCGCCCGCCTACCGCAGCGCGCGTCTCCAGGAAGTGCCCGGCGCCGCGATCTATCTGAAGATCAAACAGCGGGGCAACAAGTTGACCGGCGAATATTCCGGCAGCCGTAGGTTTCTTGCAAAACTTGAGGACGGAGATTTTGACACGATTGCCAAAGGCAATACGACAACACTGGAACTGACCAGCGGCTTCAACGGCACGGTTACAGTGCGGCTGACGTTAAATGGGAATCGCCTGCACTGGAAACTCTCAAAGCAGGACGGCGAACACTATTTCCCTGACGACGTGTTTCTTCATCGGCTGCTCCCGAAGAAACACCGGCATTAGCGGCAAGAGGCGACGAAGCGAATTCCTGCCTGCCAGTCAGGTGAACCCTTTGGAGTGGAGAAAAATTATGGCAACAAAAGCTGCTGCAGCCTTCGCTCCGCGCATGAGCGACGAGGCCGTCAAAGCAAAAACCGGTAAGACCTGGAAAGAGTGGTTCGCCATTCTCGACAAAGCCGGCGCGCGCAAGTTTAGTCATCAGGAGATGGTCAAGTATCTCAACACTAAACAGGGCGTCGGGCCGTGGTGGCAACAGATGGTTACGGTCACCTATGAACAGGCGCGCGGCCTGCGCGCGGTGCACCAGAAGCCGAAGGGATTCGAAATCAGTGTCAGCCGAACGATTCACGTGCCCATTGGCAGGCTCTATCACGCTTTTGCAAACGACAAAGCTCGGAACGCATGGCTGGCTGAGGACGGACTCGCAGTGCGCAAAGCGACGGCTAACAAGTCGATGCGCGTTACCTGGAACGATGTAACGACGAGCCTGGAAATCAACTTCGTTGCAAAAGCTGACGACAAGAGTCAGGTTGTGGTGCAACACAGCAAACTTCCCAATGCCAAAGCTGCAACGACGATGAAGACATATTGGGGAAAGGCTCTCGACCGACTGCGCACGTCGTTAGAAAAATAGAACCGTGAACCTTGGGGGATGCTCCAACCGTGAGAGTTATCAGCTCAAGCTAATTCCTGGGACCGCGGGCGTCCCGCCCGCAATGAGCGCCGCAGGCGCGAACCTTGTGACTACCTTGCTAACAAACACTGCAACCAAAACGACAGCACATCTTGAGCTTGGCCGTCGTGGTGAAGAGTTGGCAGCAGCCTACCTGCAACAACTGGGTTATCGAATAGTGGCGGCAAACTTCGCTGTTCCCGTCGGACGGAACAGGTCCGGAGCGGTGATCAATAGCGAGATTGATTTGGTCGCCTACGAAGGCGAAACGCTTTGCTTCGTCGAAGTGAAGTCGCGCACGTCAAATTGGTTCGCGCCGCCGGAGAGGAATGTTGACCGTCGTAAGCAGCGCCAGATTGCCCGCGCCGCGAGAATGTACCGACGAATATTTGCTCTCGCCGGCGCCCCTTATCGTTACGACGTAGTAACGGTCGTCTTGCCTTCCTCTGAAGATCGGCACGCCGGCGCTCCGGAGTTTGCTATGCAACTGCTGCGCAACTTCTGGACTGAAACTAGCTTGCGGAAGCGAGCGTGGTCCGCAACCTACTATGAGTGAGCGTGTTTGGGAGGCTCGCTTGACAACCCCCATCGAATCATTAGAATCGTCCGTGCTCACAAGCGGGAGTAGCTCAGTGGTAGAGCATCGCCTTGCCAAGGCGAGGGTCGCGAGTTCAAATCTCGTCTCCCGCTCCACTTTTTAATGATGAAGGCGGAAGGATGAAGGATGAAAGTTTCGACTTTCACCGCCGACTTCAAGGTCGCTTCATCCTTCCGCCTTCATCCTTCATACTTGCTTTCCGGGCGGCGTAGCCAAGTGGTAAGGCAGAGGTCTGCAAAACCTTTATTCATCGGTTCGATTCCGATCGCCGCCTCCAAATCTACTTAACAACTGGGACGAAACCGCCGCTCTCGGCACCAATCCTCTCAATGACTTACAAAGAGTGCACCATCGAGCATGAATTCTCACTACGGAGTTTACTCCGTTGCATGGCTCTTTCTTGAGAAAAACCTCAATAAAGGTAGGCTGAGCGATTTCAAAGTCCCCTCATCATCACCCATACTGAAACCAGCAACTCAAGCCGCGTTAAAACTTTTCGACAACGCCAAGGCTGCAATCTTGGTGGTTGAATTCACGATGTTTACTTCCTCGGAAAATCGCTAGCAATCCAAGTTTTGAGGATTACCAAACTCGCGTACTGAACCCAAGACCGGTAGAATTGGCGGCCATGCTCCGCGAGTTGTCTTAAATAATGGCAGTTGAAACCGGAACTAGACTCGGCCGTTACGAAATCCGCTCGCAGCTTGGCGCGGGCGGGATGGGTGAAGTTTATCTGGCCGAGGACACAAAACTCGACCGCCAAGCCGAAGCGCACACCTCGCTTGCTGCTTATTACAACGCGACGTGGCAATGGAAGGTGGAACAAGTATTCGCCTGGCTTGAAAAAGATTTCCAAGCGCGTAGCGGTTTTTTAGAATTCATGATAGGGATCCGCTCTTCGATTCTATCCGCAGCGACCCGCGCTACGCCGACCTTGTGCGGCGGATGGGGCTTGAGCCGTGATGAAATAGATTTATGTGCGAAAACTGCAAGCTAACACGCCCGTCTCCCATTACCGCATCGTTAAGCAAATCGGCGCAGGCGGGATGGGCGAGTGTATCGTGCCCACGATTCGCGGTAATGCCTATCGCATTATGGCTCGCTCTAGTAATTTGCAGCCCTGGGAGGATTGTCAACTCTCAGGATAATGCTTCCCCACCTGACCCTATTCCTCAAACAAACAAAGATGGTCCAAGCTTGAAGTTTGATTTCCCAGCAATGCTCGTTGGAGTTGCGGAATATGATGAAGGTCCGACGGGTACTACGGTTTTTTACTTTCCAAAGGGTGTGAAGGCCGCAGTTGACGTCAGGGGAGGAGCGCCAGGCGAGCTGAACGCCGCGGCCCTTCAACTTTCATATGAGCGGCCACAGATGCAAGCGGTGGTATTCTCCGGCGGGTCCTGGTATGGACTATCAGCAGCGACCGGCGTAGCTAACGGGATCAAGGAACTCAAGAACGCAAAGGGTGATATGGATTTTATCGCCGGCGTCGTGGGCGCGATTATCTACGACGTTGGTGGGCGCAGGTTCAGTCGGGTCACGCCTGACGAAAAGCTTGGTAAGGCTGCGCTGCTTGCGGCTAAACCAGGTTGGTTCCCGCTTGGCGCTCGCGGCGCTGGACGGTTTGCTATGCAAGGCGTTTACTATTTGCGCGGGCAGGGCGCGGATAAGTTTGCAAACTGGGCTCACTCTGGACAGGGGGCGGCATTTCGTACGGCCGGGCCTACCAGGATCGGGGTGTTTACAGTCGTAAACGCGTTGGGGGCAATCGTCGACAGAAATGGCCGAGTCGTGCGCTGTAGCCGAAACAATGCCGATGAAGTGTGCCCTTTGATTTCGGAGAAGCTGAAAACATTTCCGCCAATAAGTACGAGTACGAATAGCAGCGGTGGTCCAACGGGCAATACAACAATTACGCTTGTGGTCACTAACCAGAAATTGCCCTTCTCGGCACTGCAGCGTTTGGCCGTGCAAGTCCACTCGTCGATGGGTCGCGCGATCCAACCGTTCGCAACTGCAGAGGATGGCGACATTCTATATGCCGTGAGCACAGACGAAGTGGACAATCCTTCTCTAACTCCAATCGATCTGGGAGTGATGGCTTCTGAACTGGCGTGGGACGCAGTTCTCAGCAGCGTCCCGACAATTCCCGCCAAACCCGCTGCGCTAAACGTAAAGTCGCGCACCGACGAATTGCGGAAATTCATCGGCACTTACGTTTTTCCCGGCGGAGGCGAGCTTTCCATTGTTGACGCCGCCGGATCACTGAAAGCGAAATTCAAAGGTAATGGAAGAATATATTTCGATAAAGAGAAAGATTACGCCATCACGGCGAAGGGAAACGGGCTGTTCGTTCTCGAGTCCGCAGCACGGGATGTTTTAAAGTTTGAGGAATCAGGTGGCCAAATCACTGGTCTAACAATGAACCCAGGGCCGTGGGCGATCCGAGCTGTCTTACGCAGATAGCGCTTTGAGAACTTCCTCCTGGAAATTCTTTGAGTCCGCCGAAGCCAGAGCACCGATAGAGAAACTATTACGCAGTGAACGAAACTATTTCCCCCAACACAAAGATCGCTCAGTACACGATCGTCTCCAAGATCGGCGAAGGCGGCATGGGCGAGGTCTACCGCGCTCGCGATGCGAAGCTGGGACGCGATGTTGCGATCAAAGTTTTGCCGGCCGCACTTTCTGAGAACGCGGATCGACTGAATCGTTTCGAGCAGGAAGCGCAGGCGGCCGGCGCACTCAATCATCCAAATATTCTCAGCATCTATCACATCGGCACACATGAGGGTGCGCCTTACATCGTCTCGGAACTCCTGGAGGGCGAGACGCTTCGTGAACGGATGGCCGGAGGAGCGTTGCCGCAGCGCAAGGCGATTGACTACGCGTTGCAAATCGCAAAGGGTCTCGCCGCTGCGCACGAGAAAGGCATCGTTCATCGCGACATCAAGCCCGACAATGTCTTCATCACCGCTGATGGGCGGGTGAAGATTCTTGATTTCGGTCTCGCCAAACTTACCAGCATCGACGGCGCTGCATCACAAACCGAGGTGCCGACGCGCAAAGTGAACACCGATCCTGGCACCGTCATGGGCACGATGGGGTACATGTCGCCCGAGCAGTTAAAAGGCCAGCACGTCGATCATCGTTCGGACATCTTTTCATTTGGCGCGATTCTTTACGAGATGCTATCCGGCAAGCGCGCGTTCCGCGGCGACTCAATGGCTGAGACGATGAGCGCGATTCTGCGCGAAGACCCGCCCGATCTTTCCGAGACGAATAGGACAGTGTCCCCCGCGCTCGAACTCGTCGTACATCATTGTCTGGAAAAGAATCCCGCCGAGAGATTTCATTCGGCACGCGATCTGGCGTTCGCGCTCGAGAGTGTTTCTGGAAGCGCAACCAGCTCGGGCCAAACGACCACGATGCCCGCGATCACAGCGACCGAAACGACCGCGACAGTTGGGCCATCGCGTTGGCTCAACAACGTGCGTGTCGCCTGGATTGTCGCTGCGGTTCTAGTTGTTGGTTTGCTCACAACATTGGGCCTGCTTTATTTCCATCGCTCGTCGTCCGAGCCACACGCCGTGCGGGTCTCTTTCACTCCGCCGCCAGAACTGGCTTTCAATGACACAATCCCCGACGCGGCAGTGATTTCCCCCGACGGACAGAAAATCGCATTTACCGCTACCGGCACGGATGGAAAAAACCTACTCTACGTCCGCAATCTTGAATCAACGGAAGCGAAACTACTGCCCGGTTCTGAGAACGCGCTGGAGCCATTCTGGTCACCCGACAGCGCCTCAATCGCATACGGCTCCAACGGAAAACTCAAGCGCTCAGATCTGACGGGTGCGAATGCGCAGGTATTATGCGACTCGGCTCGCATGGTCGGAGGGACGTGGAGCAAAGATGGCATCATCGTCTTCGCTCCCGACTATCGCACGACGGTCATGCAAGTGTCGGCGCAGGGCGGCGAGCCGAAGCCGGTGAATATGAAGACTGACGGTAGCGAAGTAGAGCGGCATCGGTTTCCCTACTTCCTGCCCGACGGTCGCCATTTTCTTTTCTTCCGGGAACAGAAAGGTATTTGGTCAGCCTCGTTGGATTCACCAGAGATCAAGCAGATTGTTGCTGACGCCGGAGTGGCGGTTTACGCCGCGCCAGGCTGGTTGATCTTTTTACGAAATGAGGCGCTCGTGGCTCAGTCTTTCGACACAGGAAACCTGGCGCTGGCCGGCGAGCCTGTACCAATCATTAACAGCGCGAAAAACCCTCCCGCTGTTCGGCGCTTCTCGGTTTCGGACAACGGCGTTTTAGTTTGGCAGGGACCGTGGCAGCGGGATTATCAGCTCGTCTGGTTTGACCGTGAGGGGAAACAGACGGGAGCGATTGATGCTCCGATGCAGGTCGGTGTCGGTCAAGACCCGATGCTTTCACCTGACGGGAGACGTCTGGTGGTGAAGAGGTCAATGAGTTCCCTCGGGGCAGACTCAAATCTTTGGGTCGTCGATCTCGAAAAGGGGACGGGACTGCGAATAACTTCGGCGTTCAGCCAGAGTCCGGTCTGGTCGCCGGACGGCAGCCGCATTGTGTACAGCGGCGCGAACGGCCTCACCGTGAAGGCTGCCAACGGCTCCGGCGACGCTGAGACTCTTCTGCAACGAACCGCCTTTCCCGGAGCATGGTCGCCCGACGGTCGTTTCATTATTTTCAGGGAGCGCGGCGTGAAGACGCGCATGGATTTTTGGGTGCTGCCGATGTTTGGCGACAAGAGAGAGTATCCGTTATTGAATTCGCCATTCAACGAACAGACGCCACAGTTCTCACCCGACGGGCGCTGGCTCGCTTATTCGTCGGATGAAACGGGCGATTACGAAATCTACGTTCAGTCATTTTCCTCGGACGGCAAATTAGGCGCGGACAAAAAACGCATCTCGACGAACGGCGGCACATACCCTGTCTGGCGACGCGACGGAAGCGAACTCTTTTTCATCGCCGCCGACGGTCAGATGATGTCGTCTGCCGTGAAAACCGGCGGAGCGGAATTTCAATTCAGCACACCCAAACCACTTTTCAAAACCCGGATGCTGGCGTGGGTTACCAATTTTCACGAATTCGATGTCACGCCAGACGGCCAGCGATTTCTGATTGGAACCCGGATCGGCGAAGCGACAGCGCCGCCGCCAACGGTAATCCTCAATTGGCCGGCGGAGTTGAAGAGATGATGATTGCTGCCGGCATGAAACTCCGCCGGTACGAAACCCGGTCCCAGCTTGGCGAGGCGGTATGGGGAGGTGTTTGGCTCGCAAGATACAACGCTCGGTTCACAATGTCGCATTGAAGACTCCGCCATCCGAACTCACGTGAATCTCGATCGGATGGAATGCTTTATGCGCGAAGCAAAGTCGGAGCTGTTGCACTGATCGCGGAGCAGCTACTGGCGCGAGACCGCACCTCGAGTCTAACGATATTTTGGGTGATTACGCCCTCACCAAGATGAGGGGAAGATGAGGGGGTTACGTGTTCGTACCAAGCCAGACGTAGCTTGCTTTGACGGCTGAAACGTCGGTAAATACGACTTGTCTCTTGGCCGGCGCTTACACTGTTGCTTAACGCACAATCCATATTGCTTCGGCATCCGTATTGTCCCGTCAAGAGACAAACTAATAATCAGAGGTTGTTACGGAATTTGAACCCACCATCCATAGGGTAAAATTTTCAGCTT
>JANLYH010000046.1:0-33908 GCA_031365545.1 Pyrinomonadaceae bacterium
TCGAGGTCAGCACGACGGCCGGCTACACGCCGCCAATCGACTTGTGCTTTGCGATGCCCTCAGTCATCGATGCCACCGCTTTCAACAATCTGGCGGTGCTGCACAACGAAGGTGGAACGCTGGTGGACCGCACCACCACGCGCGACTTTGCCGCGAAGAAGGTATGCGGCAGAGTCAATTCGCTCTCGCCATTTGCGGTGGTCAGTAAGATCACGTTGCAATACACGTCGGCAACTTCTAATCCGGCTGAGAGTGTAGGCAGCGTTGGGCTGACGGTAACGCGCTTGAGTGACAGCTCGGGCGCCGCCGCGGTGAATTACACGACGAGCGATACGGCCGGTGCTAACAATTGCAATGTACTCAACAGCGGTAATGCTTCATCCCGCTGCGATTATGAAACGACCGTAGGGACGTTGCGCTTCGCAGCTGGTGAGACTTCAAAGACCATCCAGATTCCTGTTGTCGATGACGTCTATGCCGAAGGCAACGAGAGTTTTACCGTCACGCTCAGCAATGCCAGTGGCGCGTTTCTCGGTTCGCCCAGTGTCGCTACCGTAATCATAAATGATAACGAAACTACGACCGGAACGAATCCGATTAATGTGGCTGCATTCTTTGTCCGGCTCCACTACATCGACTTCTTCACGCGCGAGCCGGATTCCGGCGGTCTCGGGTTTTGGAGCGATCAGATTACCTCGTGCGGCACCGACCCGGCGTGTATTGAGCTCAAACGCATAAATGTCTCTGCAGCCTTCTTCCTCTCGATTGAGTTTCAGGAGACTGGATATCTGCTAGAGCGTATTTATCGAGTGGCCTACGGCAATGCGACTGGCACGTCGACCTTCGGCGGCACTCATCAGCTTTCAGTGCCGGTAATACGTTTCAACGAGTTTCTACCGGACACGCAGCAGATTGGCCGGGGCGTAGTGGTAGGACAAACGGGTTGGGAGCAGGTGCTGGAGAACAACAAGCAGGCGTTCCTGAACGAGTTTGTGCAGCGCAGTCGCTTCACGTCTGCCTTTCCCGGGACAATGACGGCGGCACAGTATGTGGACGCGCTGAATGTAAACGCCGGCAATGCCTTGTCCACGACAGAACGCAACCAACTGGTCAGCGACTTGACGACGGGGGCGAAGACGCGAGCGCAGGTGTTGCGGGCAGTGGCGGAGGATGCCGACCTGAACGCGGCCGAGTTCAACCGCGCATTTGTGTTGATGCAGTTTTATGGTTACCTGCGGCGCAATCCCAACGACGCGCCAGACGCAGACTACACGGGCTACGACTTCTGGCTGGGCAAGTTGAATCAGTTTAACGGCAACTTTGTTAACGCTGAGATGGTGAAGGCGTTCATCGTTTCCGGTGAATACAAAGGAAGGTTTGGCCCGTAGTTCAGAGTACAAGCTTTAGGTTGCGGTTATGAGAGCACGCAAGCTACACCGCCGCTCAGTTACTGTAACTGAATCATTCACACGCCCGCGACCCTTAAGACTACTGCGCTGAAAACCGGTTGACATCCGGCAGGTTGTGACTAAAATGAGCGCAGTCCGAAAAGTTAGCCGAGTTGTTGTTCGGTCCCACGCATGCAGTTATCATCACTGTAAATGTGCGTTCTTCTCTTCCACCGTGAATGTTTTGTCCATGATTGGCATTAGGCGGTAAGCAGTAACTTAGCGACGACCCGAAAGAAGTGTACGCGCTCTCCCGACCGTACATGTTGACGTAGGCCCAGACCCCGTTACCGAAAGGACCTGGAAATGCCCCCTGTCCCTCGCTTCGCAAGATACTCGTCCGCCTATCTGGTCGCTCTAACAATAGGTTTGGCTTGTTTGACAAGCTGGGCCACTTTCACAGGCTACACCGCAAAGCCAAATATATCTCCGGACAGCTCTCATCAAGAAAAGACTTCTGACGCTAGCAGCGTTAGCCGGGCCAAGCTGAACAAGGCTTACGGCAACCTACCGCTGAGTTTTGAGGTCAATAACGGACAAACCGAACCCAGCGTCAAGTATTTCACGCGGGGTCCTGGTTACAACGTCTTCTTAACGTCCGCGGAAGCAGTGCTCGTTTTTCCAGAGGCCGGTAAGAACTTAAGGGCGCCGGCGGCCGACGAAGAAACGGCCGCTGAAGAATCCGATGGTGACCCGCTCTCTCATCAGAACCAGCGCGAACGTTTGCGCCAACATGCCGCCGAGCAAGATGCGGCTGTAGTTAAGCCGACCGTTGTGCGTATGCGTCTGGAGGGTGCGGATACGAACGCGGGTTCGCTGCAGGGCGTCGACGAGTTGCCAGGAAAAGTAAATTACATCTTCGGCAACGATCCATCGAAGTGGAATACAAATGTTTCGACGTATAGCAAAGTTGCCTACCGCAAAGTCTATCCGGGGATCGATCTCGTTTATTACGGCAATCAGCAGCAATTGGAGTATGACCTTGTGGTAGCTCCGGGAGCTGATCCCGGTTTAATACAGATCGCTTTTGATGGAACGGACAGTCTTCGCATAGACAAGCAGGGCAACCTCCTACTGCAGACGAGCGCAGGAGAAATCCAACAGAACCAGCCCGCGATCTTCCAGGAAGTTGATGGCGTCAGGCAAGAAATCAAAGGCAGCTATGTTTTAAAGCCAGGAAACAAGGTTTGTTTCAAGGTGTCGCGCTACGACCGGCGCAAGCCCCTTGTGATTGATCCCATCCTTAAGTATTTGTCCTTCGTCAATGGAAGCGGTGAGGGGATTGCGCTCACCACCGATCCCACGGGTAACGCTTATTTCACCGGTGTAGTCTTTGATCCTAACCTTAACGCCACTCCCGGCGCCTTCCAGATCACTTCCGGTGGTGGCTGGGATGCCTTCGTCACTAAACTAAACCCGTCCGGCAACACCGTTCTTTACACGACTTATCTGGGCGGAAGCGGTGATGATTATGCTAACGGAATCACCGTTGATGCGGCGGGCAACGCTTACATAGCCGGTGGCGCTAACGTAGGCTTCCCGACCACTCCAGGCGTTTTTCAGAGTACAGTTAGTGGCTTTCTCGACGCCTTCATCACCAAACTGAATCCCACCGGCAGCGGGTTGATCTTTTCCACTCTCCTTGGAGGGAACGGCAATGATGAAGCTGACAGCATCGTCGTTGATCCGAGTGGCGTCATTTATGTTTCGGGGGTGACGGGTTCGTCTAATCTGCTAACGACTGCCGGTGCCTTCCGGACCACGTTTGCCGGAGGCGACGACGGCTACGTGGCAAAATTCAACGCGGGTGGTACTGCGGTTAGCTACCTGACTTACGTGGGCGGCGGAGGATTTGATTATCCAATCGCCATGACCGCTGACAGTTCGGGAAACGTTTATCTTGCTGGCCAAACATCGTCGCTCAACTTCCCCACTCAGAATGCCATTCAACCGGCTCTTGCCGGCGCGTCGCGCGGATTCTTCAAGAGCACTAATGCCGGCGCCAGTTGGGGTCTGAGCAGTACCAATCTGAAAACTACCTACGTTTACGCAATCGCCATTAACCCGACGACTCCCTCCACCATTTATGCCGGCACAGACGGTGGCGTCTATAAGACGACGGACTCCGGCGGCACCTGGAATGCGACGGGCGCAATCCCCGCGCGGTGGGTCCGTCAGCTTCTTATTGATCCGGCCTCGAACAACACCATCTACGCGGGAGCAGAATCGGGCGTCTTTAAGAGTACTGACGGCGGGAACACCTGGGTCGCGCGCAGCAACGGAATAATCCAGGCTAACGTCAGCCCCGACCTTCGCGGCCTGGCGCTGCATCCATCAACCCCCAACACAATTTATGCTGCCGGCTTTGGTGGAGTCTTTAAGACAACGGACGGCGGTCTCAACTGGGTGCCGATCAATACCGGTCTCCCGAATATCAGCTCTGCGAACACAAACGGGATAGTGGTTGATCCGAGCGCTCCAAACACGGCTTACGTCCAGATTGCCGGCTCTCAGCGCGTCTATAAAACAGTTAATGGGGGTGCCAACTGGACTGCCGCCGGCACCGGCCTGCCAGCCACCAACGTCACTACTTTAGCGATCAATCCGACCACTACGTCTACGCTCTACGCTGGCACAAATCTGGGCATTTACAAAACGACAAACAGTGGCACTAGTTGGACCGCGATTAACACCGGACTGCTTCTGCCACGCAGCGACGCCAACACTACTGCGAACCCGATCATCACAGCCATCGCGATCGACCCGACAAACCCTTCGAATGTATACGCTGCGCCGAACTTCTCCGCCGCGAACAACGGTAGCTTTTTCTCATTTGCGACGATCTTTAAGAGCGTTGACGGAGGTAACAATTGGACGGCGCAAACGAGCGGCTTCAATAACGCTTTCATCGGATTTGCTTCGATTGCCATCGATCCTAGCAATCCCTCTAACGTGTACACCGGCAGCTTCGGGGATACCGATGGGTATCTCTTGAAGCTCAATGCAAGCGGCGCCGGAACGATCTACAGCACTTATCTTGGGGGTGATCGCAATGATTTTGCTTCGAGCGTTGCGCTCGACTCCGCCAACAATGTCTATCTCGCCGGCAATGCTCGGCTCGGATTTCCGACAACTGCCGGGGCGTTTCAAACAACCCTGAAGGGTTTTACCGATACTTTCCTGACGAAGTTCAATGCCTCAGGGACTTCTCTGGCTTACTCCACCTACCTCGGGGGAACTGAAATAGACAACTCCTCGGGCGGGATTGCCATAGACGGTTCAGGTAACGCTTATATTACCGGCAACACCTTCGCCCCCGACTTTCCCGTCACGCCCGGAGCTTTTCAGACCACACTCGGCAACCCCGGCGTACGCAGTGCAGATGTCTTCGTGAGCAAGCTGAATCCCTCCGGCAGCGCCCTGGTGTATTCCAGCTACCTCGGCGGTGGCGGCAACGACGCGGTTAACAATTTTTTCGGTAATCGTCTCGGCCTCGACGCCGCTGCTAATACGTACGTCCTGGGCGTGACCGCCAGCACAAATTTTCCGGCCTTCGACTCCTTGAATAGCGGAGTAGGAACCTCAACTTTCGTCGCGAAAATCGACGGCAATACCGCTTCATTCAGTATTGCGGGCCGATTGACGACGAGCACCAGTGTCCCGATTCCCGGTGTTTTCGTGGGAGCATCCACCTCGCAGGGTTTCTCGCGGGGTTCAACTACCGATGCTCAGGGCTATTACGCGATCATAAGTTTGCTTCCCGGAGACTATACTGTTAAGCCCGAGAGGAATGGATCAACAGGACACTATATTTTTGCGCCCACCACTCGAACCTTTCCGGGTTTGAATTCCGATCAAACGGCAAACTTCACCGGCACTCAGGTCTACGACATTCAGGGGCAGGTGACCAGTTCAACTGTGCCGGGACTGGGAATCTTCGATGTGACCGTAACGCTGAGTGGATCGGCTTCGGCCTCAACAATTACCGACGCCAACGGAAGTTATACTTTCCAGGATCTGCTTCCCGGCAATTACACCGTAACTCCATCCAAGCCAGGTTTCACGTTCAATCCCGTCAACCTAACATTCAATAGTTTAAGTGTGGATCAGTTAGGCGCCAACTTCACGACCGCCTCTGCGACGTTCTTTACTGTCAGTGGGCGCGTAGCGGATGCCGGTAACACCGGCATAGCCAATGTATTGATTACAACTTTAGTGACTCCGCTACGGGGCTCCCGAAACCTGTCAACGCAGACTGATGTAAATGGAAACTATTCGATTCCAAACTTGCAGGCGGGCGGCAATTATACGTTCCTCACCTTGAAACCGGTTCTCTCCTTTACGCCTCAGAATCCTACGCTGAATAATCTGAGCAGCAACCAGACTCTCAACTTCCTGGCGGCGCCAGTGACTGGATTAATCGGCAAGATCGCGTTCTCCAGGTTTACTTCCTCGACGGATGGTATTTCCGTGATGAATGCCGACGGCACTGGCGAAGTGGCTCTGACAAATTCATTCGATGAGATGTCGACCTGGTCGCCTGATGGCGCAAAGATAGCCTTCGCAAGAGAGACCCTTGGAGTTTCCGCAGATATTTACACCATGAATGCAGATGGCAGTGGAGTAACGAGGATCACAAATGCCGCCCTGCAAGACATCTTCCCGAGTTGGTCTCCAGACGGCACACATTTTACGTTTACTTACGGCGAATGTGAGGGCGCCGACCTCACTGCCCCGGACATTTTTGTAACGGATACCAGCGGGGCGAATCGAAGCAATCTAACTAATACTCCTTCGGTCGATGGTATTTCGGATTGGTCGCCAGGCGGCTCAACCATCGCATTTGTGAGAGGTCCTTCAGTCGATTGCAACACTGCCGAGGAGCAGGGTGATATCTATGCGATGAATCCCGATGGCACGAACCAAAGAATTCTCGCTAACAACAGCGACGGAGAAACCAGACCCGCGTATTCTCCTGATGGCTCCAGGATCGCATATTTCCGCGGAGCACCATCAAGCCCCGGCTTTTTATACGTCATGAACGCAGATGGCACAGGACAGACTAAGATCAGTCCTGCTCTCGATATTGGCGACGACACCGGGAGGCCAACCTGGTCGCCCGACGGGAAAAAGATTGCCTTTTCTGCTGTTCTGTCCGGTGTCCAGGGTTCCCAAATCTTCGTCATCAATGCCGATGGTACCGGTCTGGCACAGATCACTAGTGGTGGGATAACGAGCCGGCTTGAGCCTTCATGGCAACACTACAGCATAAGCGGGAAGGTGACCGGCAACACTACCGGGCTTCCGATAACTATGGCGCTCGCGGGAACTTTGACGCGGGTCACGCAGACTGACGCGAACGGCAACTATGTCTTTGGTCACCTGACACCGGGCGGTAATTTCACAGTGACACCCGTAAGTGTGTCCTTTGCTTTCAATCCCGCGAAAACCGATATTAACAATTTAGTCGGAAATCAAACGGCCAACTTCATCGTGTTGCCAGCCGTAATCCCGGCACCAACGCCGGCGCTCGCAGATAATTTCGGAGCCGCACAGCGTGACCCGACTAAGTGGGATCTCGGCACCCAAACGCAGCCGTTGGGAGCGTTTGATGCGCAAATTCCCGTCGTGCAACAGAACGGTCAGCTCATCATCACTCCGCGCTCGCAGGTTGCGGGACTGCACTACAACGGTTACGTGTCAGTCAACTCGTTTGATTTTAATAACGCCTCGGCGACCGTTGAAGTGCCACAAATAGCAGGTGCTGGCGCCGATACTATCTTTGCCATCGGCAGCGACCTCGACAACTTCTCCCGTTTTGTGGTGCGCAACGGTCCTGGCGTACCCGGAGTTGCGGAAAACTCTCTTCCCAAACAAACGGACGACGTGGCGCAACTGATCTTCCAGGTAAAGGTAGCGGGCCAATTAACTTCATTGAGCATTCCCTACGATTCGGTATTGCATCGGTTCATGCGTTTCCGGCATGAGCCCCCGACGAACTCGATAGCGTTCGAGACCAGTCCTGACAACATCAACTTCGCGGTGCAGAAGGAAATCGTTTTGGCTAAAGGCGTGTCGGCGCTAACTACCGAGCTCAGCGCCGGAACCTCAACTGCCACAAATCCAGGGCAGGCGGTCTTTGATAATTTCCAGCTAGTGACCAACACCGTGCAATTTAGCGCAGCCAGCGCAAACGTCAACGAGGGCGACGGCACCGCGCTGCTCACGGTAACGCGAAGTGGTAGTACCTCGTCCCCGGCCGCCGTCGAATATTTGAGTTTCGATGATTCGGCGCATCAAAGTTCCAAATTCATTTTGGCGACTGGCACCGTTTCGTTTGCAGCGGGCGAGCTCAGCAAACAGTTAAAGCTACTGATTATCGATAACAATCTCGTCGATGGGAATCAGACTCTGTACCTGAACTTGACCGATTCCTCGGGCGCCGGACTCAATAGTCCCGGCCGCACTGCCGTGACGATCATCGATAACGACACAACACCTCCCACCACCAATCCACTCGATAACAAGGACGCGCAGTTTTTTGTACGCGAACACTACTACGATTTTCTGAATCGTGAACCTGATAGCGGCGGCTTTGCTTTCTGGACCAGCGAAATTACCAGTTGCGGTAATAATATCAATTGCATCGAGTATAAGCGGGTCAATGTTTCCGCTGCATACTTCCTGTCAATTGAATTTCAGCAAACGGGTTACCTGGTTCATCGCTTCTATAACGCTGCCCTGGACCGCTCCAATGGCTTGCCACGTTATCGGGAATTCATAAGCGACACGCAGTCAATCGGTCGCGGCGTGGTGGTCGGCGCTCCGGGCTGGGAAGCACTGCTGGAAGCCAACAAGGTGGCCTACGCCGACAAGTTTGTAGCACGAGCGGAGTTTACGGCGCTTTATCCTTTGGCACTAACGCCCACGCAGTTTGTGGATGCGCTCTATGCACACGCTCGTATTGTGCCAGACGCGGCAGCTCGGCAAGCGGCGATCGATGAATTCAACAATCCCACCGGCGCGCGAGGACGCGTGCTGCGTCGAGTGGCCGATAGCTCTGTGCTCAATGCACGCGAGTTAAACCGGGCCTTCGTGCTGGCGCAGTATTTCGGTTATCTGCGCCGCAATCCCGATGACCTGCCCGACCACAATCTCGACGGTTACAACTTTTGGTTGAACAAACTGAACCAGTTCAACGGAGACTACATCGCGGCCGAAATGGTTAAGTCGTTCCTTGTCTCAGGCGAGTACAGGGGAAGGTTTGGCCCATGAGAAGTCTTTAGGATAGTGACTACCGGCTTACCCAGGATTCTGGGCAGCGCGCCGAAGTGTCTGACATGATCCCGGCTCGCCGAATTTGCTTATCCGAAGCTCGCTGCTCACACAGAGTTCGTCCGGGGCGGTGCCGACAACCATCAAATACCTCGCTCCCGTACCATCGAGTGAGTTTGTTTATACGAACGAAATGGGTTTACTCATAAATCGTCTTTCATATTTCACCAGACCACCCGCACAGGGGCGACCTCTTCAGGCGAATCTGCAAACCTCGATCCCAAGCGACGGTCGTTGTTCGGTTCTGAAGACGATGCTCCGTCGTAGCGCGCTCCTTTTCTTTTTCACATCCCTTTGCCTGGTTCTTACCGCTGGCGACTTAAGGGCCCAGGACACCGTTACCGGCGCCTTTGAAGGCGTTGTAAGGGATAGCCAAACGGGCGTCGCTTTGAAGGGCGCTACTGTTGAGATCATCAACCAGAAGACAGGGCTGACATTCAAGCTCCGCACAGATTATCGAGGAGGGTTTTTCCAGGGCCTGCTCCTTCCCGGCATCTACATCGTGCGAGTGTCGATGCCCGGTTATGAGACGAAGTCAGTTTCTCAACTTCTCAGGATCACTTACACAGGCGAAGTTGTGCCCATCCCAGTCGCGCTTGATCCCGCTCCGGCAGTAGTCACTCCCACCGCGTCGCCTACGCCTACCGCTGTGCTCTCTGCGGAAGAAACTGACATCAGAGCTACCATCGGAACACTTGATGGTCGACGCAGCGGTTCATTCACTGAGGGAGAGGTAGGAACACTGCCGATCGGCGGCGCCACGACCACTCGTACGTTTGACGAGTTAGCATTGCTCTTGCCCGGGGTAGCCCCGCCTCCGCAAACTTTGGGGAGTGTCGCCGGCCCAGGTGTGGGCGCCGGCGTCGGTTCAGCGGGACAGTTTGCGGTCAACGGACTTCGCTCGCGCGCAAATAACTTCACGGTAGACGGGTCGGATAATAACGACGAAGACATCGGCGTGCGCCGCCAGGGATTTGTCGACTTGATTCCACAACCGATCGAATCTATTCAGGAGTATCAGGTGATCACTCTGCTGGCGCCGGCGCAGTTTGGGCGAAACATCGGCGCGCAGGTTAATGCTGTTTCGAAATCCGGCGGCAATGTTACACACGGGACGATCTACGGTTTCTTCAATTCAAGTCAATTGAACGCGCGCAGTTTCTTCGACTCGGCAAACGGGAACAACGTTTCGCAGCTTCGGAGTGCAAATAATCAACCAGTGCTTCTCGACGGCAAGCCAATTCTTGTTCAGAACCACAGTGGCGGCAAAGACTCGTCGACGTTAGGTGAGGGAGGGTTCGTGCTCGGGGGGCCACTCGCCCCTGATCGGACGTTCTATTTCATCTCAGCAGAAGGGCAATTGATTAACGCCAACAAAGAGGAGAATTTTGCTGTGCCGACGCTTGAGCAACGAGGTGCTTTCGCCACCGGGGCGACGGGGATTTTTCGCGATCCATTTGGGCATCGCGACTCGAATGGCAACCTAATTGACCAGGTGTTTGCTTACCCGACCACTTCCCAGGGCGACGCGATTTTTAGTTTTTATCCGTTTCCCAACAATCCCACCGGCGTCTATGGAGCGAACACTTTCACACAGGTATTGCCGGCGAGTGGTCAAGGCAAAGTTCTCTCCGGCAAGATTGATCACAACTTCAAAATCCGCCAAAGACCTCAATCGGCCACCGGTCGCTATAATTTTACCGACGACTGGCGCGACATTCCCACCGTCGCTGGCGCTCTATTCTCGACGATTCGATCGCGCGTGCGCGCGCAGAATTTTTCGTTCTTTTTAAACGGCGAGGTGAACGCGCCGGCTTCGAGTAGACGCGTCTTCAACCAAGTGAGGCTTTCCTATGGACGCACGCGGCTGAATTTCCAGGATCGGCGTGACTCTGCGTTTCTGAGACCAAGTGTGAATCTCCCCGGTACGCCCTTTCTCCTGAACGCCCCGCTGATCTTGAATTCGACTCTTCCTCGGGTTGTTAACAACATTCAATTCGAAGCGAACAACGGGCCGGTGCTTTACACGACCGACCCGAATGGCCCCACGACCGAGGCGGCACTTGGGCCGCTTGGGCAAATCAATATTGCAGGCTTTAGTCCTGTCGGTGTGGACGTATTTAACTTCCCTCAGCGCCGCGTGAACAATACCTATCAGGCGGCCGACACCTTGAGTTATAACCTTGGCCGGCATCGTTATGCATTTGGCGTGGATACACGCCGCACAGAACTGAATAGTGAATTGCCACGCAACGCGCGTCCTTTGATCACGTTCAACGGCGCGCCGGAGATCGACGTAACACCGGCGGGCACTTTGGCTTATTCGAATAGATTCATCAGGCCGGAAACATTTGCCGCGGCCGGTGCGGCAAGTGGTTTCTCACAAACGTTGGCCACGGGCGGGGAATCGGCCATCAACTTGCGCTTTTACCAGCTGGACTTTTTCGCGCAGGACGAGTGGCGAATCAACGATCGCGTGTCGGTCTCTTACGGCTTGCGCTACGAGTACAACACACCACCACGCGAAGCGAACCGGCGCATTGAAAGCACATTCAACGATCCATCGCTGAGCATTATCCCTGGCCTGCGGCAGTTCCTCGCCGGTCGCAGGGAAATATTTGATCCTGATCGAAATAATTTGGCGCCGCGCGTTGGAGTTGCGTATTCACCGCATCTGTTTGGCCGGGACAAGGCCACCGTACTACGCGCCGGCTACGGCATTTTCTACGATCAGATTCTTGGCGCTGTCGTAAGCCAATCGAGAAACGTCTATCCGACTTACCTGACAATCGATCTGGCGGGGGGATTTGCCAACCTCCGCTTTGTCCCCGGCAATAATCGGTTTGGCGATTCATGTCAGAGCGCAAATCGCTGTCCTTACGAATTGATTAATCCGCAACTGGCAACGCTCTTTGGCACCCGGCTCGTACTTCCCGGCACACTTAACACTCTCAATCCTCCCATAACGTTTGCTCAGATAGCGGGCATCGTTAACCTCGTCGGTGGCGGTCAAGTCCCGGCATTGAGTGGTTTTGGTGTGACGATTCCTGCCCGTCGCTTAGACATGCCAATGGCTCACCACTACAGCTTCACGTTTGAACAGCAGCTTGGTAGGGCCATGGTTGTATCGGCAGCTTACGTCGGCACGCTGGGACGCAAACTGCTCCGTTTCAACACGCCCAACCTGGGACGAAATGCCGTGCTTGCACCGCTCGCATTCAGCACCATCCTGAGCGCCGAGCCGATGTTCTTTGGACTTGCCCTTCCACCCGGGACACGCATAACACCTCAGGGAAACATTGCCGGTGGGCGACCACAAAGCACAGTCGGCGCCGTAACGCAGTTTGAAACGACGGCAAGCTCACGTTACGACGCCCTACAACTTGAGGTGCGCGGACGTTATCATAGAACGTTGCAGTATCAGATCGGTTACACCTTTGCGAAAGCAACGGACGACGTATCCGATGTGTTTGATCTCGCCGGGGCTTCAGCTTTGCCGCAAAACAGCCTTAACTTAGCGGGCGAGCGGGGACCGGCAAACTTCGATGCTCGCCATCGCCTCGCTTACAATTTCATCTACACGTTCAGCAACTTCGCTGATCGGGGTCGCGCCTTCCGTGCCCTGGCCGGCGGACTGCAAATCGCCGGCACGGGACAGTTTCAAACCGGCCAGCCGTTTACCGTTAACAGCATCTTCGACGTCAATGTTGACGGCAATCTCACCGACCGGTTGAACAATACTAACGGGATCGAAGTTACGGGCAATCGCCAGCAACCCTTGCGACTGACCACCACAAACACAGCCAGCCTGCTTGCGCCCGTGGGCCGAGATGGCAGCGTTGGACGTAACAGTTTTCGCGCCGGCAATTTGCTCGATCTGAATTTGGCAGTTAGCAAAAACTTTGCCCTCACGAGCGGCCAGGGTTTAACGTTGCGCGTTGACGTTTTCAACTTCATCAACCGCGCAAACTTCGGTATCCCCGTCCGTTTCCTCGAAGCGCCCGGATTTGGAAAGGCCACTGACACCGTAACACCGGGGCGACGGATTCAGTTCGCGCTCAAATATTCGTTCTAGCGGTCGGATGTTATACTCTCCTGCCGTATTGTTATCTGCATCTTGGCTTCCTGCCTCGGTGGCCCCGGTTCTGCTGATTTCGACCGCGGTCGGTATTTTGCTACATCTGCGCGGGCCGAAAGACTCGTATATTCGATCAGAAAAGTGGCGATGGCAGGACGAAAGAACCAGTGTTCCGGCGCATGCTATTTTTGTGAGGGAGATTTTGGCCGAGCTGGGCAACTACTGGCCCACGGTTCGCACTCACTATCCAATTGCTACAGTGCTAGCTCACGCCGAGTTTATTAGGAAACGCAGAGTCCGGTGCCGACAACCTGACCGCAGATAACTTCTCGGTAACTCTGGGCGAGCTGGCTGGCCAGGTTGAATTAACTAGATTGCAACTGCGCCAACGCTGAGATGGCAAAGGCGTTCATCGTGTTCGGTGAATACGACATGAAGCTGAACGATACAACAAGCGGAAAGAAACCACGGCCTCGACTAACTCGACATTTCTTGTTGGTCGTGCCTCTTTTGTTGTTCTTCTATGGCCCAGCAACAACTACCTCCCACTCATCCGCATCCAGCAGTGTTCCGCCGGAATTAGTAATTCAAACCGGCCATAGCTCAAGAGTAAATTGCGCTGTGTTTGCGCCCGACGCAAGCTGGGTCGCTTCCGGCAGTGCGGACAATACCATCAGGTTGTGGGACGTGGCTTCCGGCCGAGAGCTGCGCGCTCTCGTGGGCCACAAGAATTGGATCAAGTCGCTGGCTCTAAATCGCAGTGGTGAGGTGCTGGCTTCCGGCAGCAACGACCACACGGTCAAACTTTGGAACGTTGCCTCCGGAAGTGAGCTGCGCACACTCAGCGGACACGCGAGTTCGGTAGACGCATTGGCTTTTAGTCCGGATGACCGCTGGCTGATTTCGGGCGGCAACGATCACACGATCAAGGTTTGGGAAGTGGCGACCGGCAGGGAAGTGCAAACGCTAAATGGCCACACGCTGGCTATTACGGCCCTGGCGTTTAGTCCGGATGGAAAGCTGCTGGCGTCGGGCAGTGCCGACAACACGGTCAAACTTTGGAACACGGCCGGCTGGAATGAAACGCAAACGTTGAACCGGCACAGTAAACGCATCACCACTCTCGCCTTCAGCTCCGACAGCAGGCGTCTAGCGTCAGGCAGCGCTGACGGCTCGATCATCATTTGGGACCCCGCCGGCGGCAGTGCCCGTACCACGCTGAAGCGCAACGCAAGCGCGATCATGTTTACCCAGTTTTCCAGTGGGGACGAATTATCGTCCGTCAGCGCAGATGGAACCTTGGTTTGGTGGAATATCGCGGGCGCAAAAGAATTGCGCTCCGTAGCCGGGGATCTAGATGTCGATGAGTTGGTATTTGCTGCACTCAGCAACGACGGCAAGCTGCTCGCCTCGAGCGTTGGCAACCGGTTGCTCGAGCTAAGAAGCGCCGCAACTGGATCGCTACGGACAACTTTGGAGAGTCATTCAGCAGGTTTCTTTTCGGTGGCGTTTAGTCGCGACGGTCGTTGGCTGGGCTCAGGGACAAACGATCGCTCGATCCGTCTCTGGCAAATTGCGACCGGGCGCGAAATGCCGAAATTATCGGGCCACACCGGCTGGGTGAAAGCCGTAACCTTTAGTCCGGATAGTCGTCTGCTCGCATCTGCCAGCAACAGCGGCGAAGTAAAACTTTGGGACGTAAACACCGGCAAGGAGGTCTATAGCGCTTCATATCCGGGCGAGCGCTTAGACGCAATTACGTTCGATAACGACGGGAAGTTTTTGGCGACTGCGGGCACTGGGCAAACAATTCATCTTTTGAACTTAAGTACGAAAGAGACTCGTACGCTCACCGGACATGCGGGCGAGATAACCAGCCTCGCATTCGTCGCAAACACCTGGGTGATTGCTTCGGGCAGCACAGACAGGACCGTTAAACTCTGGGACGTGCGCAGCGGGGACCTTATGAAAACCTTTGCCGCACTTTCTGATCAGGTCAATACGATTGCGGCAAACTGGAACGGCAAGCTGATGGCAGCGGGAACGGCGGATGGCAAGGTGACTTCACTCGATCTCGTAACGGGAGCGGAGCATCTGCTCGGCGACCTCGGAGGCGAAGTGTTCACCGTTTCCTTTAGCAGCGATGGAAGTTGGCTGGCTGCGGGAGGAATGGATAAGACCATCAGACTTTGGGACGCTGAAACTGGAGCAGGCGGGCGCACGCTTGTGGGCGCGACCGGCGAAGTCAACAGCGTTGCTTTTGACAAAGATGGGCGTTCACTCGTTTCCGGCAACGGTGATGGCAGCATGACTGTTTGGAATTCCGAGAGCGGAACATTGATGGCTACGCTGGTCTCAGTGCCGCTCAAGGATGATTGGTTGGTAGCGACCCCCAGTGGTTTGTTTGACGGCTCACACGCAGCGTGGAAACTCCTGCTCTGGCGTTTTGCGCAAAGTACCTTCAAGGTGGCTCCGGTCGAGTCGTTTTTCAACGAGTTCTATTATCCCGGGTTGCTTGCC
Organism: Pyrinomonadaceae bacterium; assembly: GCA_031365545.1. Taxonomy (GTDB): domain Bacteria; phylum Acidobacteriota; class Blastocatellia; order Pyrinomonadales; family Pyrinomonadaceae; genus PSRF01. Next base: position 15,382 of record JANLYH010000046.1, read on the forward strand.
GATATACTCGCCGGCAAGGACCCGCAGGCTAAACAAGCCATTGTTGAGAAAGACCGGCGTCAACCGCAGATCCAGTTGACAACGCCAGTGGCCGGCGGTGGCGCCGACAAAGTTGCGGAACGGCTCGTCAAATTGCATCTGAAAGTTGCCGAAGCTCCTGCTGGAGCGGGCTTCGCAATTGGCAGCGGCGCCCGCGATCTGCGGTTGTTTCGTAACGGGCTATTGGTCAAGACGTGGGCTGGAGATATTTTACAAGGGCGGGAAAGCCAGACAATCGAAACCAGCGTGGGAATTGTTGCTGGACCAAATGAGTTCACGGCTTATGCGTTCAATCGCGATAATGTGAAATCTGATGACAGCCAACTCACCGTCAATGGGGCCGAGTCGCTCCGTCGCGCAGGCACCGCCTATTTGCTGGTGGTGGGAGTGGGTAGCTATGAGAATCCGCAGTACAATCTGAACTACAGTGTTGCCGATGCCAACGCGATGGGCCAACAGCTTCTCAGTCAGCAGGAACTGTTGGGCCACTATCGTCCCATTGAAGTGGTGGCGTTGCTTAATGAGCAGGCAACCAAGGCAAATATTCTGCTCGCGTTGAGATTGTTAGCGGGTGTCAATTCCGGTCCGCTGCCCAAAGATTCTCCGCCGGCACTCGCGAAAATCAAGCCGGCCCAGCCCGAAGACGCGGTAGTGTTTTATTTCTCGGGACACGGCACGGCGCAGGACGATCGGTTCTATTTGATACCGCATGACCTTGGTTACCTTGGACCAAGGGCAAAGCTTGACGCCGCCGGATTGGCTTCGATTCTTACCCATAGTATCTCTGACCTCGAACTCGAAGAGGCGCTGAAGCAAGTCGACGCCGACCAATTGCTGCTGGTAATCGACGCTTGCAACTCGGGGCAGGCGCTAAACGCCGCCGAAGAGCGACGCGGGCCGATGAATACTCGTGGACTGGCACAATTGGCTTATGAAAAAGGTATGTATATTCTGACGGCTTCGCAGAGCGATGAAGTTGCTTTCGAGTCGGCCGGGTTGAAGCATAGTTATCTGGCGTACGCGTTGGTTGAAGAAGGCATCAAATCGGGGGCAGCCGATGGCGATAACAACGGACAGGTGCTGCTAAAAGAATGGTTTGACTATGCCACTGAGCGCGTGCCGCGTATCGGAAGAGAAAAAACACAGACGGGCAAGCAATTAGAGGAAGTTGACGCAGACGAGCAACGGGTGCAGCGGCCGCGAGTTTTCAATATGCGTGACGGCGGCGCTGAGCGATTCGTGGTGGCGCGTTTGATAGGTACGGGGCGCAAGGGCTGAATCTCTAACCAGCCAACTTCAGGTGCAAATGGACGATCAAAAAGAAAGACTCGCTGACACCGAGACCAGAGAGAAGGACGCTGCGGCGATTTCCTCGAAAACTGTGAGGGTTGACGAACAGGAAGCGATCCTCGGCACGATGCTCGACGGTCGCTACCTGGTAAAGCGAAAGCTGGGGCAGGGTGGCTTCGGCGTTGTCTACCTGGCTTCTGACGAGAAGATGATGTCGCGTTCGGTAGTGGTGAAGTGTCTGAATCAGGATGAAATCGGTAACGAATGGAGTATTAGGAAATTCAAACAGGAGATGGAAGCGCTGGCGCGCATCGATCATCCGAGTATCGTCGGCGTCCTGGACACGGGCCAACTTCCGAGTGGCGAGCCTTACATCGTCATGCAGTATATCGATGGCTGTAGTCTCAGGACGTTACTGACACCTGAAGGGATGCCCTTTTGGCGGGCCGCAAACATCATTCGACAAATGGGCCGAGCTCTTAGCGCCGCGCATGAACGTGGAATTTTGCACCGCGATCTCAAGCCGGAAAACATCATGGTGCAGAAACTTGGCGACGGTGAAGAGCAGGTCAAGATCATTGATTTCGGGATCGCTAAAGTTAAAAACTCCGTGGTGTCGGCAACCAGTGCGGGCGATCGCACCGCCGGCACGATAGCTTACATGTCTCCGGAACAACTCTGCGCTGGGCCGGTATCTCCAGCGAGTGACGTTTATTGCTTTGCAGTTATCGCCTACGAAATGCTTACCGGAAGAAGGCCGGCCAATCCGGAATCGGCTTTTCAATTGCTGGAAATGCAACGCTCGGGAGTCAGAGTTAAGCCGATTGATTTGCGTCCCGCACTTCCCGAACCAGCCCAGGCGATTATCCTCAAGGGACTTTCGTTTGATCCCGGCGACCGTCCCCAGCGAGCGCGTGATTTCGCAGACGTGCTTGCAGGTGTTCTGGTAGGAGACGATGAACAGACAGTATTGCAATCCGATGCCGGGCAACCGGCGACGATGCGAGACCACGAGGTGACTGTTCAGGTACCGGAGACCGCCCATGTACTATTCACGGATATCGTCGGCTATTCCAAATTGCTGATCGACGAGCAGCCCGTCTGCTTGCAGAAGTTGCAGGGAATCGTTGGTAAGACGGAAGATTTTGGACGCACTCAACGCACCAACCAGTTAATCCGTTTGCCCACGGGCGACGGCATCGCCCTGGTTTTCTTTGGAGATCCTGAAGCACCGGTACGGTGTGCGCTGGAGATAGCTCGCGCACTGAAAGATTGTCCTGAGTTGCAACTGCGCATGGGCGTCCACAGCGGGTTGGTTTACCGCACCTCAGATATCAATACCAACATGAACGTCGCCGGCGGCGGCATCAATATCGCGCAGCGCGTGATGGATTGCGGCGATGCCGGACACATCCTCGTCTCCAAGCGAGTTGCTGATGATTTGAGCCAGCTCGCGCGTTGGACCCACCTGCTTCATGAGATTGGCGAGGCTGAGGTAAAGCACGGCCTGCGCGTGCACCTGTTCAATCTCTACACTGATGAACTCGGGAATCCGGAAATGCCGATGGGGTTGCGACCGACCCAGTCGCACGGACCGTCGAAGATTAGAGTGTGGCTCGTCGCGGCTCTGGCCCTCGTCGCCGTGCTTGGCGCAATTTCATTTTTTCTCTGGAAGTCTCGCAACAACTCCGGCGTAGTTGTGACCCCACCGGTTGTTTCGCCGCCGTTGCGTGAACAGTCGCTTACGTACTGGTTGACCGTGCAAAAAATGACGAACGCGACGAGCATTGCCGACAGCAAGGCGATTGGAGAGCCTTTCGACTCCTCTGGGCAGGAGATATTCGGAACCGGCTGGAAGTTTCGTTTCAACTTCAAGCCCGGGCAAAGCGGTGCACTTTACTTTATCAACGAGGGTCCTGGAGCCGACGGCAAGACTGAATACAACCTGCTCTTCCCGACCCCGAAAAACAACTCAGGCATCGCGAGGCTGGCGGCAGATCAGGAATTGCAAACAGGCTGGTATTATTTCGTCGACAAGACCGGAGTTGAGAGGTTGTGGCTAATCTGGACATCTGAGGCTGCCTCCGATCTCGATGCGGTAGTTGGCGATGCCGCGAATCACGGTGGCGTGATAGTTGACCCTGGGCAACTGGCAACGGTGCAGAAATATTTGCGCCACTACGAATCGCAGCGACCCGAGGTGGATCCAAACAAAGCCCAGGAGCGCACGTTGGTAAGAGGAAAGGGCGATGTGGTGGTAGACCGCATCGAACTGACGCATAAATCCTATTGAGTTGGCAGCCGATCAGGAAATGACGATCGGATCTGAAGAAGCGAGAGGGGTTGGAGGTTCCATGACAATGAAAGCTTTATTTGGTTTTTCGATGCTGGTGATGCTTGTCTTTGGTGCTGGGGCCACTCGGCCATTGGCGGCGCAGGAGGAAGAAGGCTCCAAGGGAATCAAAGCCGAAGAGTTCATTCGCAACCGCCCGGCGGATCCAACGCCGCCGCGGAGGCCGGCCAGGAAACCAACCTACAAATCTTCGCAAGTGGTGAGTCTCGCGGGACCGCCGCCGGGAAGAGTTTTTGCGCAAGTTGGCGTGACGATTTGGCGCTTCCGTCCTGCAACCACAGCCGACAAAACTAAAGAGCTGGTGGAAGAAGAGGATGCGCAGCCTGGTCAGTGGAGTTTGGAAAGAATTGCTGAAGGGACGTTGCTCGCTCCGGGCCAGAAAGTCAGACTGGGCATCGAGTCGCTCACGCGCGACGGGTATCTTTACGTGATTGATCGCGAGCAATATGCCGACGGCTCGTTTGGCGAGGCGCGGTTGATCTTTCCGACTAAGCGTACGCCCGAAGGTGGAAACAACGTCAAGGCCGGCAGAATCGTTTACATTCCCGCCGCGCCGCGATACTTCCGCATCAAACCGAGCCAAACTTCGAAAGGACACGTAGCTGAAGTGTTGACTGTGTTGATTTCAGCGAAGCCGCTCGTCGATGCTGCATTGCTCACACCGAGTGCGATGGTTATCGAGCCTGCACAGCTAGCAAGTTGGGAGAAGCAGTGGCTGGCCACGCCGATGAAATTTGAGATGGAAGGTGGCGCTGGGCAAGCGATGAGCGAGGCGGAGCAGGCCGCCGGGTTAAATAACACCGAGCTGACAAAGAGCCAGCCCGTGCCGCAAACAATTTATCGCTTGACCATCAAGCCTGAAGATACCTTACTCGTGACCGTACCCTTGCGCTTCGTCGCACCGAAACCTTGACAGCGCGCCGTCGCCTTTTTAGGTCACTGGCTTGTGGCAAGGCAGACAGTCGTTTGACCCAGGAGCCTTGCCTTTAACTGTCGGTCGTGCGGCGATGGCCTTGTCGTGACAGATGTTGCAGTTGGTGTGGTAGGCCACTTCATTTGTTAGTTTTGTAGGTGTGGTTTTCCCCGCGTAAGTAACGACCGGAATGGTCGCACTGTCGTCACCCGCTTGCAGGTGACACGCTCTGCATTCCTTGACCGGCTTCGCGTCAGCAGCCACCAGTAATTTTGCGGTGAGCGCAACGTTTCGCTCCGAGGTCTTCAGGGGCAGTTGCAGTGCGGTCGCAGGCTGATCGGTGTGATGACATTCAACACAGGCTATCGGGTTCTTCCCGTCAATGCTGTAGTTTTTGGTGGAATGGTTCTCATGGTTGAAGGCAACCTCGCCATACTTGTCTGACTGGCTGTCTTTTCCCAGCGTAGCTTCCTTCGGTTGAGTTTTGCTTTCCTTGGGAGGCTCCTGCGCTGCCGTATACCCGGAGCGACTAACGGCGACGACTACCGCCAGACATCCGCAGAGCGCGATCAGGAACAAAAGTTTTCTCATCGAATAACCTCAAAGACGAATATTTGGAAAATTGCCTTGAACTAGCAGGGGAGGGCAGCACAATCTTAATTAGCGATCGGAAACGTGTCAAACTCATTGCTGGTTCAGTTTGGCACGAACGAAGTATTGCTACTTATGTAAAGCCGCACAAATACAGAACCGGGAGCCGTAGCGACCGGGTGCGTGTAACCCTAAGCTCGTGTGAAGTGGAACCGGGACCCGGTCGCTAAGGCACCCGGTTCAGCATATTTTCGGAGCTGCATCCCCGATTTGTTACCAGTCATCGCGGCAATTTGAAACTCGCCGAGGTGTGGCAACCGCGGCAGTCTTTGAATGCCCGGTCTCCGCCAAAGCTGCGCTTGCCATTGTGACAAGTGAGGCAGCTCTTGCCGCGTGTATCTGCAAAGTGCTCCAGCGGTGCGGGCGAACTGACCTGACGAGATTGAGGCAAGCCCGCTGTCAGCGTATGGCAGTCTACGCAAGCCAGCCGTTGCCCGGGTCCATGCTTGGCGTGGCTGAACGCAAAACGAAAAGCGCGCGCATTGGTTGTCGTTCGCGAATACGGTTTCTGCTCGTGGCAAACTCCGCACGAGGCAATCTCTTTGCCCGCTGGAGATTTGCTGCTCGGCGTGTGACAGGTGTAACACTGAATATGAGCGCCCTGTCCCGCGGGGATGCTCTGCGCCATCGCGCGTCCACCGGCCCGGCCATGACAAGCAACGCAACCGCTCGGCGGCCGCGCCGCGCCGGTCATGTGTTGTGCATGATCAAACTTTGCGTTGAAGCTTTCACTAAACTTAGCGGGAAAACTCCGGAGCGGCGGGTTTGAGTTGTTAACGTCCGTGTGGCAGATGACACACATCGGGACATTGGGAGTTACAAATTGCCCTGAGTGACAGCTCAAACAGGACTTGTGTCCTGGGAAACTTGGCGTCGCGGAATTGTCTTTCCGTTGGTGACAGGAAGAGCAGGGAAGTGATGCGTGACGCTGACTGCTATGCTTGAAGTTTGAATAGTCGAGCTCAGGGCCTTGAGGCGAAAGTGTCAGTATCGCTAATTCTCTGTGCGTCCTCTGTGTCTCTGTGGTAAACAAAACCCGCGCGGCGCTCACCACAGAGACACAGAGGACGCAAAGAGACAGGCACGCCACTGAGGGCCGAACTGGAACCTTCAAACGCCCTAAGACTGTAAACATCTGAAAACTCACTTTACGTCCCTGCGTTTTATAGGTTCGCGTCCGGCAATCAGATAATGACCAGGCGGTGGATTGCGCCGGCCCACATCCGAAGTGTGACAATAAGCGCAGGAAAAATCTCGATTGTTGTCGAGCGCCTCCAACTCCTTATTCAAATCCAAACGCAAGCCGTCTTTGTTGTGACACTCGGTGCACGCCGTGATGGGCACGTCTGGTTTCAAGCCGCGCAGCGTTGGTGATTTCGTAATGTTGATATGGCAGGCGGTGCACTCAGCCAGGTGTTGTTCGCGAGCATGGCGAAACTTCAGCGATATTCGGAGGTGGACATCGTGCAACACCGGGATTGCCGCAGGCTTGTCGGGAAGTTTATGACAACCAGCACAGTTTTCATTGGTAGGCTGTTGTGCTTTCCAGTGGCAGTTGAAGCAGGCGGCATGACTCGCGGGAGCGTTCTTGAAAGTTGCCGCATCGGGAACGAATGAGTCGGGCCAACCGGCGGGCGGGGCGACCGGCGCAATGGTCAGCGGGCCATGACAAATCTCGCAGTTGTTGTAGTGCTTTGTTTCGCCAGCAGCGACAGTGGTGAACGAAGCGCGCACGAATAGCGACTGCTCGGCGATGGGACCACGACGAAGCATTCGCGCAATCACGTCCTGATGTCTGTCATGCGGAAACTCGATTAGGAATTGTCCGGGCGACGCCGGATTACGAAACGAAAAACGCGCATCGTCTCGGGGCGAAACGCGCGAATGACAAATGGAGCAAATAACCGGCTTTGCTCCCTTAAAAAACTGCTGACGATGACAACCTACGCAGTCATTGTGTCCAGGAAAATCGGCAACGTCTGGGAAGTTGCTCACCTTTTTCCAGTTGCTCGTTGGCACCTGATGACACGTATTGCAGGCGCCGCGATGCTTGGGGGTGGCGTGGGAGAATCGCGAATAATCGATCGCACCCTTTTTTATCGCCTGTGTCTTGCCCGGTCTGCCGACCCTGCGCTTCTGCGCGGCTACTCTACCATTGCCAGATAATTGTTGTGGAAAAGCAATAACAACAAATGCCGCCAGGGCGAGGATAAGCGAGGTTATTGAGTAGCGTTTCATCGAAAAGGTTTGCAAGAGACCTGCGCCCACGGTTATCGCGAAGGACATGCCGGCAGCGGTTGCTCATCGCTGAAGCATTTGGTTTGCTTGAGCAGCTGCGGCTTCATGTCTTTGGTGTTTGAAATTTGATACGGCCGATCCATCACCATTGAAATGTCACCCGGGACAACTGTAACTTCACAATTCCACAACGAGGCTGCGTCGCTGCCCTCGGTGCGAATGATGTTGGAGATTAGGTATTTGCCAGGCTCGAGATCCGTAAAGTAGGCGGATCCCTTCAGATCGGTCATTACTGACGCGACCTTTGCGTTCGCGCCCTGTATCAGATTCTGCAGTTCCTGTTGCCGCTGTTTATAAAAGCCATCGCGAATTTGCTCCGGCAAATTCACTGTGAGCCACTTGCGCGCCAGTTCACGGTTGCCGAACTCCTTCTCTCCAGCCGCGACGGCCCGCTGAAATTCAGGAACCGCAGCCACTTCCGTCGAATCGACCTCACGGCAATAAACCGATTCACAATCATATTTCTTAAGCCAGGCAATGAGTTCCTCACTCGCGCCAATGCTACGGTAGTAACAATCGCGGGAAATTACCGGGCGCCGCTTCATGCTCTCAATCAGAGATTGATTTTCTGCCAACGATCCTCTGATCAGAAAAAAGCGTTTGCGTGATAGGCCAGTCGCCACACTAACCGGTTTTACTTTTACCTTGAGTCGGATCACACCCCGGCCGGCAGCCGGAGCCGAGGCCGTCTGCGCTATTGCCAGCGTAAACAGACAAAGCGACAGAGCGAGGCCGCGAACCAGTCCGGTGCTGCGCTTGGTGATGCGTTCGGAGGTCATCATGTCTAAACCGCGACGTCTAGCGTCACAAATTCGGGCTGCGCGGCAGTTTGATGAAAGGCAGTCTGACGCCGCGAACAAACACCTGATCAGAACGAATGGCTGACGCCGGTGAGTAACCATTGGCGCCGCCGGCGCTGATGAGATCGTCTTGATCCACTCCGTCGCCGCTAATCCCAATTGCCCCCACCAGCACGCCATTCTTGTAGATCGGAATACTGCCGGGAAAGATCTGGATACCGTTTGGCAGATTCGGAATCGTACTGCAGGGAACGGCTGCTCCGCCGATGGCGGCCAGCAAGTTTGCCTGGATTAAATCCAACTGCAAGCCAACATTGAAAGGACTCCATTCGCTGAGTGGCGTGCTAAAGGGACCGGCGGCAGTGTCGTTTATTCCATCCGGGAAGAACGGACGATGAAGGAAGCCACCGGCGCGGTCGGTGAACGCTACCGAACCATCAAGTCTCAAGCCATCGGCGGCCGCGCGACCAACGTAATTTCCAAACCCGGCACCGTTTAGCAACGCCGCTGCACCGGCGTTTGAATAGAAGGCTGCGGTCCTGGCTTTCTGCACTGACACATCGAAGCCAAAAACGGGCGCGTCAAGTTGACGGAAAACTCCAAGCACCCGACCGCCCGCATCTACCACCGCAATCGTCACGCGTGCATTGCTTCCCAGCGGTTGGCGAATCGCGGCCCGAGTGATGTTAGCTTGTTGCGCCGCGTGCGCAATTATCGTTTGCACGTCAGCTGTAGTTAATGAGTTTGCACCGGCCGGAAGAGCGCCGGCGATAAAGGGAAAGAATCGCGTGTCGACTTCGCCGCCAACACCACCAACGTTGGCGGAAACAAACGCTGAAGTTTGCGCGCTGCGAATTGGAAAAGCGCCGGGCACCACTCCCGGCAAACTACCAAAGAGCATCGTGGCCGGAGCCGGTGGACTGGCGACATTCGAATAAGGTAAGCGAATGCCGTCGACGAGAATATTGTCGGCGCGAATGAGCGCCGGCGCCTCAAAGCCGCGCACCGCCGAAGCGGCGATCAGTTCCTCAAACGGCTGATCGAAATCGGTGGGATCGCGATCGACGGTGTAGAGTCCATCGCCTTCAATACCAACTCCGCCGACTGCCACGCCGTCTTTGTAAATCGGCAGGCCACCCGGATCGGCAGATAGACCGAGTGGCAGCGCTGGCTTCTTAATGTCTGAACACGGCAGTGACGAAAACTGCACGCCGTATAGCGGTCCGCCGGCGCGAAACTGGACGCCCGGTGGAAAGTGTTCCTGAATAATGAATCCCGCGGTTCGCGTAGTGAAAGCATTGCCCGAAGTGCTGAAAATCGAACCGGTCCCGGCTTTGGAAATTGCGGCCAACGTCGCCGGCACGACCGTTCCTTCCAGACCACGACCGTTGCTGCCGATGCTGCGAATCGTAGTACTGCCCGGCGCTCCGGTCATTACAAATACACCGAGCACATTTGCTTCGCGATCGGTTACCGCCACGGTCACATTGCGATTGAGCGAGACGGCCGCTGACACAGCCTGGCTGATGATCGTTTGCACGTCGCCGCTGGAAAGGTTACCGGCCGTTGCTGCGGCTACCAGCGGAACCGGTGCGCCCGGAGTTGGAACGGCTCCATCGTCATCCGGGAGACCACCACCAACGTGGCCCATCGCCAGGCGAACGCGATTACTCGAAAGTCCGCGATAGCTGAGGCGCACCAGCAAGTCGCCCAGTTCTTCCATGCTGCTATTGAGACGAACTACCAATGACATCGCCCACGGTTGATCCGGAACACTCCCGAGAAATTCGACCGGGAGTTGATAAATGTGGTGCGCTGAATCCTCAGCCTCAACCGTGATCGAGTTCACGCTGTCATCTGATTGCAGAGTGAGGTGCATGGCGAAGATCATGATTCGCGTTTGCTTGTCGGTGCCAAACGCAACCGGCGCAGTGGTAGAGAAAGGCTCGCGCTGCTGGGTTACGGATTCAAAGGAAATCGCTCGGGTAGAGTCTTCGTGACTGATTAAGATTGGAGCCGGGCCCTGGGCCACGGTCGTTTGCGCACACGTGAATGACGCAGCAGCCAAAAGTACGCCCAGAGACAGCGAGCGCAGCAAACGGTAACCGAAATGTGAACCTGCAACCATCGCGGAGTTTCGCCGAATGAGACTTCCGAATACCGGCGCACAATGTATCACAAAGCCTGCGGACTGATTAAAGTTTCGAGTTTCAAGGATCTAAACGAAATCTGCGAAGTCGGAAGACAGGTCCAAAACTTGAAACTTGAAACTTGAAATTCGACACTCGAAACTGCTTCAGGCGATTTCCATTGCCTCACTGTCAGTCGTATGTTACAAGGCAAACGAACGTTCCCGGAATTCTTCGACATGCTGAAGACTCTAATCTTGCTTGGCTCTGTGGTATTGATTCACGCGCTGGGCCCATCAGTGTTGGGCCAGGGCTCGGGGAGAATTAAAGGAACCGTGCGGGTAGCTTCCGGAGCGCCGATGCCGGGGGTAATCATTGTGGTTACAAATCAGGTCACCGGCAAATGGAAACGCGTGCGCAGCGCCCCTGACGGTACCTATTCGCTTCAGTTAGACGCCGGCGCCTATCGCCTCACAGTTGTTGCGCCCCACGTCGCCAAGTTTGCTAAAGACCAAAACTACGGTGAGTTTGCCACCCCGCGCGGTGCAGCGCTCGAAAACGTTATTGTCGAACCCGGCAAAGACGCTTCCGTCGATATTCCTCTCGATCAGGTTGAACTCAAGGAAATAGCCAGACCGGCAGGCGACAAACCAACGGGCAATGCAGGCAGCGAAACGGTCAAGTCGGAGCCGCAGACTGATGCAACGCGGCGCGAAGCGCGCGACCGCTGGCGTATAGGCTTTCCCGAATACGATCGTTATGGCGATCGGGCCGCACGAGGTCGTGATATCCCTTTCAAACGCGGGCGTTGGTGGGACCCTTACAATCAGAGCGTTCTCAAAGGTGACTACCCAATCAAAGGCAACAAGCTGTTCCTGATTCTCTCGGCGGTGAGTACGAGTGGAGTGGAACAACGGCGCGCGCCGACGCCATCTGACGTGAGTACCGATGAACCCGGCAGCGCAGAGTTTTTCGGGCAGCCGGAGCAGTTTGCCTTCAACCAAACGATCCAGCTCAGTTTTGAACTCTTTCATGGTGACTCGACCTTCAAGCCCCGCGACTGGGCCATCAAGATTTCGCCAACCTTCAGCGTTCCCAACTACCTGAACGCTCGCGAGAATGGCGTTGTGAACATCGACGTCAGACGCGGCACTAACCGCACCGATTCACATATCTCGCTGGAAGAAGCGTTTGGCGAAGTAAAGTTGTGGGACGTTAATGCAAACTACGATTTCGTTTCAGTGCGGGCCGGGATTCAGCCATTTGTCTCCGACTTTCGTGGCTTCATCTTTTCGGACAACAATCTCGGACTGCGTTTTTTCGGCGCGGCAGACAATAATCGCATTCAGTTCAACGCTGCCTACTTCTCGATGCTGGAGAAGGATACGAACAGTGGACTAAACCGCTTCGACACGCGCCATCAAAACGTCTACATCGCTAACGTCTTTCGTCAGGACTTTATGCGCAAGGGCTACACTCTTCAGGGAAGTCTGCATTACAACGACGACCGGCGCAGTGTGCAGTATGATCGCAACGGATTTCTGGTTCGTCCGGCGTTGATTGGCGATGTTCGACCACACGCGATCAAGGTTGGCTATCTGGGGGTAAGCGGTGACGGGCATCTGGGGAAACTCAATCTAACGCATGCCTACTATTATGCGTTTGGCCATGACGATCGCAACCCGATCGCTGGCAGGAGTGTGCGGGTGAAGTCAAACATGGGCGCGGTTGAAGCGTCAGTCGATCACGACTACCTGCGTTTCAAGGGTTCCTTTTTCTTTGCGCAAGGCGATTCAAATCCAACGGATAACAAGGCCACTGGCTTCGACGCAATCTTTGACGATCCAAACTTTGTTGGTGGGCAATTCTCCTACTGGAATCGCAACGGCATCAGGCTGACGCAAACGGGAGTCGGGTTGGTGCAGCCAAATAGCATTCTGCCGAGTTTGCGCAGCAGCAAAACGCAGGGTCAGGCAAACTTTGTGAATCCCGGGATATTCATCTACAACGCCGGCGTTGATGTTGAACTCACGCAGCGAATCAAGACCGTCTTCAATGTTAACTATCTTCGCTTTCATCGTACTGAACCGTTGGAGTACGTGCTTTTTCAGAATCGCATTCGTCACGAGATTGGCTGGGACTACAGTTTGGGCGTTGCCTACCGGCCGTTCTTAATAAATAACGTGACGGTTACGTTTGGCGCTTCGACGCTGCAAACGGGTCAGGGCTTTCGCGATATTTTTACCGACCGCTCGCGCAATTGTCCGCCGAACGTTGGCGATTTCTGCGAGCCCGATGTGATCAGTCCGCGGAAGCCGCTCTATTCGCTGTTTACGCAGTTGAAGTTGGTGTTTTAGTGAGACGCAAGATTTCAAGTATGTTGTCTGAAGGGGGATACCCTTAACGACCCTTGTAAGTTGATCGTAATAAAACTTAGGCTCACCACAGAGACACAGAGAGCATAGAGGTTGCACAGAGAAGAGTCGATGTGGAGTCTAAGTTATGAGTTTTCGGATTAACGAACTGACGCACGAAATCATCGGGGCATCGATAGAAGTTCACAAAAAAACTCGGGCCGGGGGTTGCTTGAATCGGCATACCGAAAGTGTTTGCGTCGAGAGTTATTACTGAGAGGTATTCCGTATCGTAAGGAATACCCTCTGCCATTAGAGTACAAGGGGATTCGGTTGGAATGTGGGTATCGGCTGGATATTCTCGTCGCCGGCGTGGTTGCAGTAAAGGTGAAATCTGTCCAAGCTCTGGCGCCAATTCACGACGCTCAACTTTTGACCTACCTCCGACTCGGTGGTTGGCGCGTGGGATTACTGATCAACTTCAACGTCGTAGTGCTCAAAGATGGAATACCCAGAAAGATCATGGGACAACGGAGACTAATCTCTGTGCGTCCTCCGTGTTCTCTGTGTCTCTGTGGTGAACCGCTGGTGAGCTGACCTGAAACCATGAGTAGACCGAGCTTATTGCTAACAATTCTCGTCGCGGTGTTCAGCCTAGTCTTGGGCATCGCAGTAGTGTCGCTGACTCCGAAAGCAACGGCACGTTCCGAAGACTCCCCTCCGATCCGGCCAAAACTCTTCGTTCACACAACCCAGGATCAGCCAACACCCACTCCCAGACTCGAAGGTTGCGTCACCTGTCACGGGCAAATCGAGCCGATGCACAAATACGGCGCGACGACGCTCGAGGCGTTGAAAGATGGCAAAGACGCGGTTGGACTCACCTGCACCGGTTGTCACGGCGGCAATCCCGTGCCGCGCAAAACAAGCGAGGCAGCCGGCGCGATCGAGCAGATTAAGAACGAAGCACACGTGCGCGCAAAATTTCCGGAGCAGTGGAAACGTAACGGAAAAAATACGGGCGCCAACCCGGAACGCTCCAACACATTGCTGGCGCGCGAGAGTTGGGAGTTTGTTCGCTTCATCAATCCCGGCGATCTGCGTGTTGCGCCGAAGAGCTGCGGCGGCAGCACCTGCCACGATCTGGAATCGAAGAATGTTGCGCGCAGCATGATGTCACACGGCGCGATGTTATGGGGGGCGGCGCTTTATAACAACGGTGGTTTTCCTTTGAAGGACCCGCGGTTTGGTGAAAGCTATAGCGAGACAGGGGCGCCGCAAACCTTGCTACAAACGCCCCAGCCCACCGCCGCAGACAAACGCACGAAAGGGTTGCTCGAGTTTCTCGATCCAATCCCGCGTTGGGAAATTTCGCAACCGGGAAACGTGTTGCGTGTGTTCGAACGTGGCGGGAAGCGGCGGCTCGAAGTTGGCTTGCCCGATAAGGACGAGGACCCGGGCAAACCCGATAAGGGACTCAGCGCGCGCGGCTTTGGTAGCGCGCAACGCACCGATCCGGTTTATCTGGGATTGCAAAAGACGCGCTTGCTCGATCCCACTCTGAATTTTCTCGGGACCAACGATCATCCCGGCGACTATCGTTCGTCAGGATGTTCCGCTTGTCATGTGATCTACGCCAACGATCGCGACCCTTCCCATTCTGCGGCTTATCACGACGCCGGAAACTCCGGCAGATCGCAAACGAGCGACCTGAACATTCCCAAAAACGAATCTGGCCATCCGATCAAGCATCAGTTCACCAGCCAGATCCCCACTTCGCAATGCATGACCTGTCACATGCACCCGGGTACCAACATGGTAGCCACTTACCTCGGCATGACCTGGTGGGACAACGAGAGCGACGGCGACCGCATGTATCCGAAGCAGCAACATGAGCCCTCCCAGGACGAGGAACGTACCAAGCTAGAGCGCAATCCTGAAGGCGCCAGTTTGCGAGGTCTTTGGTCAGAGTTGGAATTCCTTGCGGGCACTGGAACGCCAGAATTTAATTCGCAGTTGAAGAACACGCAGTTTGGTGATTTTCATGGGCATGGCTGGCTGTTTCGCAAAGTCTACAAACGCGATCGAAAAGGAAATTTGCTGGACGCGCAGGGGAAACTCGTGGCGCCCGATGATCCCGACAAATTCAACAAGGCTGTGCACCTAAACGACATTCATCTGGACAAAGGTATGCACTGCGTTGATTGCCACTTCCGTCAGGATGCGCACGGCGACGGCAATCTCTACAACGAGCCGCGCGCGGCCATCGAGATCAGTTGCGAAGATTGTCATGGCTCGATTCGCAGTCGTGCGAATCTCTTTACGTCCGGTCCCGCGGCAGCTCCGGCAACGGGAGCAGCGATCGAACGGCGAAAGTCACAGAAGCAACCACTCACTGGTCAAGATCTGACTCGCGGGATTCGCGTTCGCGACGAAACGGGTGCGCCGATTCCGCTCTTTCAGAAGGTCCCGCGCGACCGGA
The DNA here is from genome assembly GCA_031365545.1 of Pyrinomonadaceae bacterium. Lineage (GTDB taxonomy): Bacteria > Acidobacteriota > Blastocatellia > Pyrinomonadales > Pyrinomonadaceae > PSRF01. Next base: position 30,691 of record JANLYH010000046.1, read on the forward strand.
AGAAGAAGGATGAGAACGGCAAAGATGTTGACCTGAAAACCGGCGACATCATTCAAAACTCGATGGTTGTGCCGGGACGCTGGTGGCGCGTCATTCAAACCGTCGACACTGTAACGCCGGGGACTCGCGACTACAGCGAGAAGTCGCGCTACGCTAAAACGATTCGCAAAGACAACACGACCTGGGGAGATGTGCCGGCGGACAACAACGTGCTGGCGCATCGCGACACTGATATGACTTGCGTAGCCTGCCATTCTTCCTGGGTTACTAGTTGTTTTGGTTGTCACCTGTCGATGCAGGCAAACCGCAAGATGCCTAACCGCCATAACGAAGGCGGCGATTCACGAAACTTCACCCAATACAATTTCCAGGTCTTGCGCGACGACATTTTCATGCTGGGTCGCGACGGTACTGTAACCGGCAATCGCGTTGCTCCGGTGCGTTCGTCGTCCGCAGTTTTGGTTAGTTCGCAAAATCAAAACCGCGAATGGATCTATTCGCAGCAACAGACGATCTCCGCGGAAGGATTTGCAGGACAAACTTTCAATACCCACGTGCCTCATACCGTGCGCGCTACCGAGACTAAAGGTTGTACCGACTGCCACGTCTCGGCAAAAGACGACAACAACGCCTGGCTGGCCCAACTACTGCTGCAGGGAACGAACTTCGTGAACTTCATGGGGCGGTATGTTTATGTTGCGGCCGATGATGCATTGGAAGTAGTGGTGGCCACCGAGCACACTGAACCGCAGGCGGTCTTCGGCAGTTCGCTTCATAAGATTGCCTATCCGGATAACTACGAAAAGTTTGTGAAGGCCGGCAGTGAACTGCAGACCGCCTATGAGCATGTCGGTAATCCGCGTGTCTTGCAGGTGCAACTGCGCGGCGAGTATGCGTACGTGGCGGCGGGGGAAGGTGGTTTGCGCGTCTACGACGTTGCGCAGATCGACCAGAAAGGTTTTTCGGAACGAATAACCACCGCGCCGGTATCACGATTTGGGCAGAAGTTTTGGGTGAAGACGAAATACGCGACCGCCGTCGCGGCGCCGACGACGTTGGCCGTCGACCCGGCGCGCTGGCGTATGAAGACGGATGGCACGATGATCGATCCGGCGAGCGCGGCTAGACTCACCGGCGCTGCCCGCAAAGAGCTGGTTAACGAAGAGCAGCCGATCCATCCGCTGTTTGCCTACCTTTACGTTATCGATAAGTATGAAGGCTTGATCGTCGTTAATGCTGCGACGCTGCTGGACGGCGATCCGCTTAACAATTATTTGAAGCGCGCCCTGGATCCGGCGAAGTATCCAAACGGCGCCTTCAATCCGGGTGGCGCGCTCGCGGATGCCAACAACGTCACCATCGCGGGTCACTACGCTTATGTCACAACGACGCATGGCCTGGTAGTTGTTGATATCGACGATCCGATAAATCCGCGAATTACCGAGCAGGTCCGCGATCCGGATCTTCATAACCCTCGAGCGATCGCGATTCAGTTTCGTTATGCATTTGTTGTCGATGATGAGGGCTTGAAGGTATTTAGCCTGGGCGTGCCGGGTTCGCCTAAACTTGTGCCTGGCGCTGCGGTTCCATTAGGCGATGCGCACGATGTTTACGTCGCCCGGACCTACGCGTATGTAGCGAACGGCAAAGAGGGAGTTGCGATCATTGACGTTGAGCAGCCGCAAAGACCGCGTCTGGACCAGACCTTCAATGCGGAGGGGAAACTAAACGACGCGCACCAGGTGAAGGTGGCGATGACCAACGCGAGCCTCTTCGGCTACGTGGCTGACGGCAAAAACGGGCTGCGCATACTGCAACTTACATCGCCTGAAACGATGCCGGAATACGCGGGATTCAGTCCGCGACCGCGGCCGGTGTTGATTGCCACGTTCAAGACGAAAGGCGAAGCGTTGGCGATTTCCAAACCACTCGATCGCGATCGCGCCGTCGACGAAAGCGGAAATCAGATCTCAGTGTTTGGTAGACGCGGCGCGCGGCCGTTCAACTTTGATGAGATCATGCGCATGCTGCGCACCAACGATGGCAAGGATGATTGGTTTACCGTCGGCGATGTGCCGGTAACTCTACCAGTGAATGGGAAATGATTCCGACGCTCTCAACCCACAAGCGTTCGCTCAACCTTCCACACCTCTCAGGTTGGGAAGGGTGGCTTGCCCCCGCCTCAAGCGACGATGAAAGTCCTCTGGCAATGAAGCAGAGTCTGGGGTGTGCGAGGTTCACTTGCAGGGCCAGTGATTGGGAACTACAAGACCTGATTGCATGGCTCGGAAATGGTCCAATCAAAATCTCCCTGGCGCTCTGCATTTCGTCACTGGAAATCTGGTCGATCGAATAACGGCCTTCAACGATGATCAGGGCTGTCACGCCTTCCTCAATGTGTGCGACGAATTGAGAAGAGATTGGCCTGCCAAGCTGATCGCTTATGTTCTGATGCCGGATCACTTTCACCTTATCGTTAATCCAAGGGACGGAGATATCAGAGGCTTTGGTGGCGCGCTCAAGAGTCTCACTGCTCGAAAAATTATTAAAACCAACATTTGTTATGACTTCCTCCGCGAGACGCCAGATGCAGATGGTTCTATCCATCAAGTCTGGCAGGAGAGTTTCAAAGCCCAGCCTCTGTGGAGTGGGTGGATGATTTGGCAGAAGATTAATTACATCCATGCGAACCCGGTGAAGGCTAGGCTCGTAACTTCGGCGAAGAATTATCGGTGGTCAAGCTTTCGCACCTTTTACCTTAACTCCAATGAACCGCTGGCAGTCGATCAAGTCTGGTCGTGGCCGGATGATGCCGAAAAACTTTCGGGGGCAATGAGGCAGTTGGGTTGGCGCAGTTATCACAAAAGGGCTTCTGATGAGGGTTGAGAAGAGCGGGGGCAAGCCACCCTTCCCAACCTGAGAGGTTGAGTGACCTGAAGGCTGCTTGACTGAGAGGCTCGTAACCGACGGGTTGTTCACGAAGGAGCCTACATCATCTGCTCGCGAAGCTTGCGCAAGAGTTCTTTGGCTTCTGCGGGCGTTAGCTTCTCCGGATCGACGTTGCGGATTTCTTCAACCACCTTCTGATTTGCCAGGTCGAACAGTGAGGCCTGAGCGACTGCCTTCCGGCGTCCAGCTCGCCGCGCCGCCGCTTCTAACGGATCGTTGCGCACCCCTGGTTCGACGGTCTGGTCGGATGAACTGGCAGCAGCGCCTTG
>JANLYH010000060.1:0-5602 GCA_031365545.1 Pyrinomonadaceae bacterium
CCTTGTACCAGCAGCGCGCTCAGCGGTGTATTGGTTTTGTCATTCCATCTTCCCATGAAACGAAGCGGGCGAAACGTCCTGCCCAACGCATAGTTTGTCCGCGCGCCGGTAAAGATTGTTCCACTCGCGGCGCCCAAGGTAGAAACAGTGATGAGCACGCTGATAAACTTTGCGCCCGCTTCGCCGAAAACGCTGTGCATCAGATCGGCAGCGACGGCTTCGGAGTTAGCGACGCCATTAAGTCCCAGAACATTAACGTAAGCGAGATTCACCAGTACGAAAACCAGCGTGATTATTAGTATGCCCCAGCACAAGGCCCGCAGCATGTCGCGCTGAACGTTGCGGAATTCCGCTGAGGCAAAAGCAATTTCATTCCAACCGCCGTAAGTCAACAACACAAAAACCATGGACAATCCTATTGTACCGGCAGGCAAATGCGCACTGGTTGCGGTAAGTGGAGGCGAGGGCGCGAGGAAGAAACCAACGAAGCATATGCACAGGAGGCCAAGTATCTTTGCGCCTGACAAAATATTCTGCGTCAGAGTGCTGTGCTTGATGCTGGCGGAGTTGAGGATTGAAAGAATTATGATGGCCACTGCCGCATAAATGGCAGGCGCGTGGGAGCCGAGCGGAAGCAACTGCGCGGCGTAATCGCCAAATACAAAAGCCAGAATAACGATCGAGCCTGTTTGGATAACCGTCATTCGGGCCCAGGCAAAAAGGAAGGCGACCCAGCTTCCAAAAGATAGCCGGAAGTAGTGATAGTCTCCACCCTCATTGGGATAGGCGCTGGCCAATTCGGCATAGCATAACGCGCCAGCCAGGGAGATCAGGCCGCCTAGTGGCCAAAGCAAGAGAAACACCAGCTTGCTTCCGGAGCCGACAGCGACGATGGCAGGCGTCTTGAAGATTCCAGCGCCAACAACAATCCCGACGATTATCGCCAAAGCATCTTTGACTGTGAGCGTCTGCCTGGGCGTTTGCACTCGGAAAGACCTTTCCTCGACAAGTAGACGAGAGCTGCGGTGATACTGGGGAAGTATTCCCGATAGAGGCTGTCCGGGAGAGTAAATTCCACAATCATTCCTGAGCCTTGTGGCCTCGGTGGTGGGACGAGAATTGAAAGCGCCGGTTTACGCTGTCGTCCGCTTTGTTGTCCTCGTCTTCGGGTTTCTGTCGCATAAAGAAGAACTCTCCCGCTTTTTCAGGGCTCAACGGCGCTCCAAACTTATTCGCTGCGAAAGCAAGAACCGGGTCCGTTTTCTTCAATAGGGCGACGCCGGTTGGACCAACGGGGAAATCCGGTATTACGCCGACGCCTTCCAATCTTCCGCCGTCAATCATGACCAAATCTCCGACTGTGACGCTTACGGCGAAGACCGTATAGACACCTGTGGTAAACGTGCCATGTCCGACAGCCAGCGGGTAGAACTGACTTGCCATTACAGCGCCCGCGCTCACGTCACCGGCTATGTTGCCACGCTTTTCGATTTGAACCACGCGGGCGAATACCTCCGAAGCGGAAGCCGAGTCACTATCTATCAAGACCATTAACTTCCCGGCATAAGCTTTTTCTTTCGCAGTCTTAGCAACTCTCTCTTTGGTCTTTTTTCTCGAGACTTCGTCACCAATTTTCACATCGTGGTCAAAGAAATATCCGGTCAAGTAGAGTTCAGTAGCTATATAGCCTCCCCGATTTCCTCTCAAATCAAGGATGAAATTCTTATGCGGGAGAACCTCCTTCATCATCTTGTCGATCGCACTTTTTTCAACCGAGAACGAGTAAAGTTTGCAGGCAATAGTGTCAGAGTTGATTTCCTGGCACTTGGAAGGCCGATCCTTTTCTTCGGCTTTGCGTCTTTCCGCTTCCTTGCGCCTTTCTTCCGGAGTAGTCATTCTCGATTCGATTTGAACTTCGCGTTCTGTTCCCGCAATAGATTTCACTTTTAGTGATAATTTCTCCTGGGGGTCAAGAGCGTATATCAAATAATTGATCTTCCACATAGTTTCCCTAACCGGCATGTATGTCCCGATGTTCAAAACCATGTCTCCGGCTTTTAGCCCTTTCGCTGCAGCATCGCTACCTTTCTTCACGTCAACGATGTAGCACTCGCCCCCAATTATCTGCATCGAAAACCCGTACTCGACCCGGTTAGCTCTTGGTGGAGGGATGAAGCTCGTATGCGAATCGTTTAACTCAACTAACACCTGCGCAATCACGCGAAATACCTGGGAGTTCGTGTTCATCGTCTTGATGCGCTCGGCAGCAGCTTTGAATCTCTCGTCAAGATCCATGCCGCGAAACCTTGGATCGTAGTAGTTCTCCTTGATTACATTCTTTACTTCGCCCAACATCTCCACTCCGCGTTCACGAGTGATTCCTGCGTTTGGCTGACGATTGGTTTCATCGATGCTCGTTTGAGCTGATGCGTGACCAAGGAAAAAACAGAAAGCCAGAAAACAGCAAGTTGCTCTTAGCACTCTTGGGAAGAACGATGTGGTCGCTTCTTTCATACCAACTTCGGGGTGGTCACTACTGGCCTCCTAGGCGTGGCCGCCCAGCGCAGTCCACGCCAATATTTTTCGAATTACCGAACTTGTTCGGCAGTCCCAGGGCCAATGGCACGAATTGCCAACTATTTTTTGCGATTGTTTAGTGCTCGGACTATTCCGCCTGTTCAGGACAGATCGAATACTTGCCTTTGGTTTTCGTTCTTAGTTTTCGGGCTTCTGCGGCTCCGTCTTGAGTTCCTTAATAACTTCACGAACGTCGTTAATGTCGCTTGCCTTGGGAGCCAGTGCCACATACTTCTCCAGCGACTCAATGGCGCGAGGCTTGTCGCCCGTCTCCTTGTATAGTGCGCCGAGATATCTGTAAGCCATCGGCACGTGCACGCCCCCCAAGCTGATAACTCGCTGCAATTCTTTTTCCGCGTCGACGTATTTCGCCAAAGAGATCAATACGCGGCCGTGGTACAGGCGCGGCAGAGGGGCGCTATTGTTTAAGTCGACAGCACGATGAAGTTCAGTTTCAGCCTCGGCAAATTTCTTCATTTGCATAAGGACGTAGCCAAGATTGAGCCTGAGTGTGAAATTTTCAGGAGCAGCCTTGGTAGCCTGGGTAAGCGTTTGGGCAGCTTGTGCCAAATCTCCCAGGTTCATGTAGAGAATGCTGAGCTCATTCAGCGCCAGGACGAATGAGGGATGTAATGCCACGGCCGCCTTGAATTGTTCGATCGCTTTCTTGCTGTCGTTGGCGGCGATAGATGCCAGCGCCTGGTTGTAGAGGTCCACCGCTGCCCGGGGCACGCCGGCGAGCGCTGCGTTTAGAACTCCAACCTTGGCTGCGTTTGGTTTTGCTCGGAGTTGAATTTGTACGGTGTCGGTGCGACCGCGATTATCGTAGAAGTCGACCGTTTCATTCGCGGGCAAATAGTCTCTGCCGGCTTCCACTGTAACAAAGTAAGTTCCCTCTCGTAGTCGCCTGAAAGTGAAAACTCCGTTGGAGTCTGTCATCGTAGAAAACTCACCGACGTTTACACTGCTGAGCCTGACGGTACAACGCCTTTCCATTTGCTGGCCCGAAGGCGAAAGCACTTGTCCGACGATAGTATTGGTGCCGCGTCTCATTCCCGATGCCGGATCATCATCGATTCCGGTGCTCCCAATTTGGCCGGAGGCGCTGCCGGCAATGAAGAGCAGAAACAGTGGCAAGCAGAAAAACGCGCGAACGCGGATGACGAAAAGGCGGCTGACTGAAGTGAGAAGCATCTCTCAAACTCCTTTCACAAAACTCAGATGCTATTCAAGGTGCGAGGCCGTCTATTATAACCAACAATTGGACGAGATGTTCACCTCTTCCTGCCTCAATGATAAAAATTAATCCGGGGCACGCTGATACCAGACAATGGTATCGCCGTCGTTCGGGCGCTCGGAGTAAATCGTGGCCGAAAAACCGATGGAATGCACCTTAAAAAAGGGCAGTTCGAGCATGGCGTTGTTTGAAAGCAGCAGGCCGCCGGGTTTCAGCATCCGCTCGATGTTCATCATAGCCAGGCTTTGATCGAGATTGTCGTAATAAAGAAAAATATTCGTGCCGATTATGAGATCAAACTTTTCAGCGGGCGGTAATTCCAGCCGTTGCATCACGATGTTCGTATCGACTGGCGAGATGCTGGCGGCCACGGACGGTCGAACACGTACAGCGCGGATTCGCAGATCACCGGCGGCAACCGGAACTGTTACCGGAGCGACGGGCGCGCCGATCTGATCGCCAAACCTTTCCCAATAACTAACAGTCTCCGGTTGCCACGGGGCCGTGAGATCGCGCGGGAGTTGTACGACATAACTTTGCCCGGCACGCGCCCGTTGGCGGGTGCGCGCGAGGTGATCGTTAACGCGCGGACTCAAATCAAACGTAGTCAACTGAAGTTCATTCGGTTTGGCTAGTCGCAATCGCAATAGCGTATCGATAATGGCGAACGGTTGAATCGTTTGTAGCGGATAGAAGTCGTAGCCTTCCTGCTTGTCAGTGAAATCCAAACCGGGACCAACAATAGCCACGCGCCGCACGGAACCGGGGGCGAAGAGCCCGCGCGCCTGAATTGATTTGAGCGCTTCTTCCAGCGCGAAGTTTGGGAATATAGAAGTGTCAGAAGCCAAACCGCGCGAGCGAAAGAGACGCGAACGTTCCGCAAACTCCTCGGTGGGATCTCCCAGCAGTTGCGCCGCCTCGAGTGCGCGAGCGTAGCCCGCATTTTCGCTAAGCACGCGATTCATGCCGGCACGCAGAAATGCGGCAGCTTTTTCGCGGCCGTGTGGTGTTGGAAGTTGAAAGCGGTTTTGATTAACCAGAATGCGACGCGCAAAAAGAAGTCGTTCGTTGCCACCAGGCGAGTTGAGAGACTGCAACAGATCGTCAATGCGCGCGCTCAGCAATCTATTCAACTGTTCCGCTTCCCGCGGCTGCGCGCCCGGCACGGGTTGGCCCAAACTCTTGAGCCGGGTGATCTGATCAAGGGCAACTCGTGGCTGTTTGGTGAAAGATGTGCCGAAGAGCAGGAAGTTGATCAAAGAATCGTCATCGCCCTGGGCGAGGCGGGCGCGAATCTCGTTATCACGTCGCTTTACCCATGCCGGCCAAACTGTGGCGAGTTGTTGTTCAGTTTTTCCCTTCAATTCCGCGGGCAATATTTCGTCCAGGGCGGACAAGACGGGGCGCGCCTCAGCAAATGAGATGTACACCGCCGGCCGCTGCGGCACCGATTGTTGTCGTTGGGCAATAAGCGGCAGCGCCAGCGTCAGCAGGCAGAGAAGCGCAGTAGAAAGAAGAAGGCGTTGCATAAGAAGTAAATCTCGGCCGGGAACTCAGCCGAGCCCATTAAGCATACTATCTTTTCTTGTGTGGAAGGACATCCACAACAGCAACATCGATCCGAAGATGTTTCAGTAGTGATTAGCCGAACGTTCAGACCACGAGTGCCGATCGCTTCCTTAATTGGCAACGTTCATCATTCAAGTTTTTATCCTTCCAGTCCAAAATTGTAGAAAAAAAAGGGGAGCCCGAAGGCTCCCCTGTAAATTGCTCAGATCAGGTCTTCAG
>JANLYH010000064.1:0-20469 GCA_031365545.1 Pyrinomonadaceae bacterium
CAATCTCTTCATTGGTTGCATTGAGGCGCCCGTCGGCATCCAGGTTTCCGATCACGCTAACAGCCGCATCGCAAACATCCTGCTCGATTGGGCTCATGTGGAGTTGCCATTCGAGATGATCCGCAAGCGACGGAGGTCGAGTTAGAAACTGTTCAAAGGTAGGGGCGTCTTCTTTATATTCAATTTCCTGAGTCTTGTAACCGGGATCGAGATAGTCCTGAAACTCCCGGCCAAAATCGATTTCTTCGAATGGATCGCGCGACGCTTCTTCACCAACAATTTCATCACCTACCGAATCTTCACTCAAATCCGCGGTTGCGGCGTCATGGCCCTCAATGTCTCCACCTTCACCCTCACCCGCGGCGTATTCAGCCTGAACGGCATCGGCATCGCCGGATCCATTGGAAGCTGGGCTGCCTAATTCAGTTTCGGTAGCCTCCAGCCCCTTTGGCTCATCGGGCGCGGCTCCGGGATCAGCGCTGGCAAGATGGTCAAGAATTTTTTCAGCGAGCTCACCAACCTCTTCCTGCGTAGCCACTTCTTCAAGAACGGGGTTCTCCAGGATCTGTTGTTGAATGAGATCCGTCAGCTCCAGAGTGGTCATCTGCAACATCTCGATGCGCTGCCGCAACTGCGGCGTCAGCACGAGTCGTTGAGATAGGCTGGTAGTTAGTTTTAGAGACATTCTTACGTCTAACAGAGCACTCTGGGGATTTTATATTTTGCGACAGTTGCGTCGCGGGGAGATTATACTCGATTGCAGGACTTTTGCGCGTGCCCGTTTTTAATTGGGCCCTTAACTGCAACTTACATGCGGAATTTATCGCCCAGATAGAGCCGGCGGACCTCTGGATCTTCTGTTAACTCGCGCGGAACGCCAGCGCGGAAAATACGGCCATCAGCCATAATGTAGGCCCGGTCAGTAACTCCCAACGTTTCGCGGACATTGTGATCGGTAACCAGAATCCCGATACTGCGATTTCGTAAATAGAGTATGACATTTTGAATGTCATCAACCGCTTTCGGGTCAATGCCGGCGAAGGGTTCGTCGAGCAGGATGTACTGAGGATCCGTTGCCAGGGCCCGCGCAATTTCGGTTCGCCGGCGCTCGCCGCCCGACAATGCATCACCGCGAGTGTTGCGCACATGGGCAATACCGAATTCTTCCAATAACTCTTCGAGCCGGGTGAGTCGTTCGCGCCGCCGCATCCCCATCGTCTCGAGCACGGCGAGAATATTTTGCGCCGCGGTCATCTTGCGAAAGATTGAAGGCTCCTGCGGCAAGTAGCCAAGACCGAGCCGCGCGCGCAAATACATTGGTAACTTGGTGACGTCGCGACCTCCCAGGCTTACAGTCCCGGCGTCCGGACGTTCAAGGCCAACGATCATGTAGAAGGTAGTTGTCTTCCCGGCGCCGTTTGCTCCCAACAATCCTACTACCTCGCCCTTTTCGACGTGCAGCCCAACGTCGTCCACCACGCGGCGTTTGCCGTATTTCTTTTCCAAGTGAGAAGCTGCGAGTGCCGAGGCTGAGGGCCTTGGGGTTGACTGGGGTAGACGCGAATCATTGGCGAGTTTTTCGCCGCGACCTTCGCCGATAGCCAAACTGTCCGCCTGTATACTCATGACATTCGCAATGGGAAACCAACTGCGTCGATCTACTTACTGCTTCTTGATCTTATGGGTGGATCTGATGCGTCCGGGCGCTTGAGCGCCCCTGACGTCATCGGCGACGACTCTACCGTCGCGCGTGTAAACGGTCAATCGGTTACCTTCCGTGCTTCCCTTCTCGACATCTTCAACTCTGGCGGGGTTGCCCTTCAGCACTGCAACTTCGTCGGCGCTCGTATACTGCAGCCAGTCTCCAGTACCTTTTCTGTTTGGCTGCGTTAAGACAACATTTCCCTGCGCGACTGTCTTGTCTACTTCGCTCGATTCCTTCTGAAGATAGACATCGGCTACATTACTCGTGACGCGATCGGTACCCTGACGAATGTCGACGTCCATTTCATAGTGTAAGGTGCGATTGATATCTGAATAGGACATCGAATCGGCGGTGGCGAATACGGGCACCGTGCTGCTCGATCCTTCCACGCGACGGCGCGCGTTGTAAATCTGGCTTTGCACGTGCCCAACTGCGTCCATGCGCTTGTCATTAACATAGATCGTTAACCGGTCGCCGCGCACAAAGTTGTCATCTTGCCAGGCGCGCGCGTTTCCCGTGTAAATCGCTACTCCAGTTTCGCTGTGAAACTCGCCGCGATCCCCAACCACATAGACTGGACTCTTAACCTTGGAAAACGGTGTTGCGCCATTAGTCTGTTCCTGACTGTAATAGGTCGTGGCCGTCTTTCCGCGGCTGTACGAAACCTTGTTGGTTAGATCAGAATCCAGCTCGACGCCCTTGGTCCGTGCGCGTGAATCCCAAACGGTAGGCTCACCGCCGCGCAGTCGCACGGTGTTGTCCGCGCCTGTATAGGCGATGTTAGTCGCCACGCCGTTGCGATCGTTTTCGTTAAACTTCGCGTCGCCCTGCGCATCCATTCGTTCAATATCCTGCGTGCCCTGAACGAAATTTGCGATCATCTTTTGCGAGGTCAGCGTCCGCGTACCGCGGCTTTCCACTTTCTGCACTGGTTCGACGACGGCCTTGGCTCCGCCGGTGGCGACGGCGGTACGAAGAATATTTCCGCTTTCAAAGAAATCGCAGTCGATGCGCGCCGAAGTTAGAGTCTTCCGGTCGGCAGCCGCGCTTTTTTGCACCGGGTCAACAAACAATTCCGCGTTGCCAACGGCTTCGGCTTTGTCGAGGTCGCGACCGCTGACGCGCCAAATAAGTTTCACTGCATCAGCCGTCAAGCGCTTGTTTGCCGATCGCGGATCGCTCAACTTTGATTTGGGCGCAGAAAGATCAATAACCGAGCGCCCTTCGGTACGCATCTGCTTCAAAAGGCTGCGGTCTCCCTGCGGCTGAAACAACACCTCGATCAAGTTGGCACCGGTCAGTTGTAAATCCGAATCAGCATCCAGCGTCTTGCCGGTCGCGTTGCGCATTGCCATCGCGCGCTCGAGCCGCTGGTCGCCGTCCAAAAAGAAATCCATGTCGACCGAGTGCACCTCTGCTGCCCGACCCTCCGTCATAGAGCGGAGATAGGAGTTTGTGCGGACCTCAAGCTTCTGCAAGTGCTTTTGCTGGTTTAAAGTGGCATAAAGGGTGTCGCCACTCATCAAGTCGTGATCCTGCTCGGCAGTGACACCACCTGAAAAGGTCATCTTCAACAGTTCTTGTTCAAACGTCGCCTGGGCCGAGCGGATAGTTACTGGTCGCGACCGCGCCGTGGAAACTTTCACTTTCGGATCCTTTGAGGTCTCCGGCGCCACCGTGATTTCGACGTCGCGCTTCAATTCCAGCTTCTTCGCCTTCGACTCAACCACCGCTCCGGTCGAATGACCGGAAACGTTTTCACGTTCAAAAGAAATTGGGGACTCAGTCTGCGCGATCTCGCTGTTTCGATCGTAGGCGATTGCCTCGGTGTTAACTTTCAGAGCGTCTTTCGTTTCTATCTTGACGTTTCCAATGAACGTAATGACGGAGGTCTTTGGATCCCAAATGCCTTTGCTCGCTGTGATCTGATCGGGTTTGTCACCGACTGGTGGATAAACAGCAAGATTTACTTGTTCGAGTTCATGATGATCGTCCGTAAAGGTAATGTCGCGCGCCGCGCGCAGCCATAGATACAAGCGATCGCCTTTCATTAATTTTTGCTCGTATCCCTCAACGATCCCCTTGATCTCTTTGGAGAGCTCCGGCGTTTCCGACTTGAGTCGAAAAGGCTTGTTGTTGCGCAGACGGTAATAAGAAACCGCTACAAAGATCAGCGCCGCAACCAGGATCAAGAGCGCTCCGGCCCGAACGACGAGCGGAGCTCGGGCGCGTAGCCCAATAGCAATTGCTCTTTTTTTGGTGATCTCCTGCATAGCAAAGGACGGACGACCGCCGACCGCGGGAACTCTAAATTGACAGGCCCACGTCCAAACACTTAAACAGCGATCCGCAGTCGCCGGTCAGCGGTCATCCGTCGCCGGTCGCATATCCGCCACTGACAACTGCAAAAACGTTTCGCCGGTAAAGTTGCTCGTCTCAATCGTGTAAGCCATCTCAACGCCATTCTGAATTGTTGACAGCCGTTCGGCTCCATTCCACCAAATTGTCTCCAGCGGGCGACCTTGCGGACCAGCAACAGCGAATTTTAGATGCCGCTGACCAATTAAACGCGGTTCGGAGACGATGCACAAGTTGCGAGCCAGGAACACTGGACGAGGATTCCCGGCACCGTAAGGCTCTAAGCCGTTAAGCTCACTAACCAACTCAAAGGTGATTTCCTCGGTTGGCAACTCCGCCTCGAGGTAAACGCGCGGCTGCATGTCTTCAGGAGTCAGATGACTTGCGGCGTGCTGATTTAGTCGACGCCGAAGTTCTGCAATGCGATCGAGCTTAATTGTTATTCCCGCCGCATGAGAGTGTCCGCCGAATTTCTCGAAGAGGTCCGCGCAAGAGGTTAAGCCATTGAGCAGGTGATAAGGCTCGATGCTCCGGGCTGAACCATGCGCCATATCGCCTTCAATCGACAACACCACGCAGGGTCGGTTGACCCGTTCAGCAATTTTCGAAGCAGCAATACCAATCACGCCACGATGCCAACCTTCGCCCGCAATCACTGCCACATGCGAACTAACCTGCTCCCCTGTCGCGCTCTCTAACTCCGCAATCGCCAACTCCACTATTTGCTGCTGGACTTCTTTTCGTTCCCGGTTGCGCGTGTCGAGATGCAAAGCGAGCTTGCGCGCCTCTTCCATATCCCTAGTGCCAAAGAGTTCAACGACCGCGCGGGCCGCGTCCATCCGACCCGCGGCATTAATTCTTGGTCCGAGCCGGAAGCCAATATCGTAAGCCGTCATGCCGACGCCGCAGCCGGCCACTTCCATCAGCGCGCGCAACCCCGGATTGGTAGCTTTAGGAAGGTCCTGCAAGCCCAGCGCTACGATGTTGCGGTTTTCACCGGTTAACTGCGCAACGTCCGCGACGGTGCCGATCGCTACTATCTTCAGAAAGGCGCTCACTTGTGATTCACGCCCAAACTTACGAAACAATGCATCAACCAACTTGAATGCCACACCGACTCCCGCAAGGTTCTTGTCGGGATAGCTGCAGCCGCGTTGGTTCGGATTTAGAACCGCATAGGCAGGAGGCACACCTTCGCCTTCGTCCGGCAGATGATGGTCAGTGATGATTACGTCGAGGCCATTATCTCGAGCCCAATAGAGTGGTTCATGGGCGCGAATGCCACAGTCGACACTGATCGCGAGTTTGTACCCGTCGGCAACTGCCGTTTGCAGCGCAGCTTGCTGAATTCCATACCCCTCAGTGAAACGATGCGGCACGTGAAAGCCGGTCTTCGCGCCCAGGAGATTCAAGGCGCGCAGCAGCACCGCGGTACCGGTTGTACCGTCTACATCGTAGTCGCCGTAAACGAGAATGCGCTCGCCTAGCTCGATCGCCTTGAGGAGCCGGGGAACGGCCTCGCTCATACCGAGCATCAGGTCAGGATCGTGAAGTTGATCGTATGAAGGCTCAAGGAAGTTTCTAGCGGATTGCGGGTCATGGCAACCACGAGAAAGAAGGAGAGCCGCAACGGTGGGAGAGACTGCCAAATCGTGAGCGAGCGAGGAGACACGCAGCCGGTCTGCGTCCCGCACAATCCAACGTTTGGCACTCATGTGAGGTTCATCAAGCTCGTATCATTTCAAGAAATCTATTCGGCAAACCAACCATCTTCGTCGAGTAGTTTAACACCAATCCGCCGGCGACCATCAATCGCATCGATCCAAACTCCATTAACTTCTGCAGCCAACTCCCGTCCGAACGGCGGCGTCAGTTTCACAATAGCGCCCATTGCTACGTCGGAGTCCAACAGAATGGTGGCTCCGGCCCGGCTTACTTTGATCGCCTGAGCCTGAACGTTAAACGATTCACCGCCCGGCGTCTTTCCTTCAACGCCAAGCGCAAACTCAACCGGGACGCGCGGACTTCGCGGCCGCTGGGAAGGCACGGGCGCACGTCGGGAATCTTTATCATTCATCAATACACCGCCTATTTTAAAATGATGCAAGAACCCTGGCACGCAGGGTCTGGAGGAGGAGGGCAACACAGTCTACCTGAAGAGGGAAAGATTCTGGTAGCGATTTGATTCTGGAACGATTGTAGTAGCCTTCCAGAGAAGAACCATTGCACCTACCCAACACTAGCCGACAGATAACCACCCACCAGCGCGAAGAGAATCACAGCGCCGACCACGACCCGATAAACTATGAAAACTCCGGTCGAGTGCGTTCTGAGAAAGCGCAGTAGAAACCAAATCGAGGCATAGCCAATCAGCCCGGAGACAATTGTCGCCACAATCAACGGCAAATAGGAGCCTTGGGGAAGTTTATGCATCGCTTCCTTGAGTTCAAGGAGGCCGCTGGCCGCGATGGCAGGAATTGAAAGCAAGAAAGAAAACCTGGCTGCTGTTTCGCGGGTCAGGCCGACAAAGAGGCCCCCCATTATTGTTGAACCCGACCGGCTTGACCCTGGTATCAGCGCGAGCACCTGAGCAAAGCCAACTGCCAAGGCATCACTAATTCCCAGTTGTTGTTCTGACCGTTCTCTTTTTCCGACTAACTCTGCCACTGCCAACAAAAGACCTACCACAATCATCATGGTTGCGATGACCCAAAGATTCTTGGTAAACGTCCCCTCAATCTGGTGTTTGAATAAGAGGCCAACCACCGCCACCGGAACCGAGCCGATGATCACCAGCCAACCCAACCAGGCGTCGTGCGAAAGCTGCACTCCTCCGCCGACACGCCGTCTCCCACTTATCAAAGCGAGGTGGTCGCGCACAAACGCGCGCGTGATGTTTACGATGTCGCGCGCGAAGTAGATGAGAACAGCCAGCAACGTGCCGAGTTGGATTACAGCGATCGTAGCCGTTGTTTGTTCAGCCCTGAGAGCGGCGCCCACTCCGTCGTAAAGGCCAATCAGGCGCGACGCGAAAACGAGGTGCGCAGTAGAGCTGACCGGAATGAATTCAGTGATTCCCTGGACGATACCCAGGATGATGGCTTGCAAAACGGTCATGAAGTTTTGTGAATGGGCCCGGTTAGTATCTTTGTCTTTGGCGTGCTTATCGGGGGCTTAGCATTAAAAACTGTTACTACTCGCGAAATGAATTCGCGCGTGAAATCTGGTCATACATCCAAATCGGCATAACCATGCCGGCACGTACAATAGTCGCAAGTTGCCAGGGAAATGAATAGCGCTTGCGCCGCTTTTGAATTGCTCGCGCCATTTTCTTAACCGCGTCGTCCAGTTCCAGCAAAAACGGCATCTGCGCATCGCGACCGGCCGTGAGTGGTGTTTTGATAAAGCCGGGATGAATTATTGTGACGTCTATCCCTCTGGGCGTCAGATCCAGTCGCAGGCTTTCGAAGAATGCCGAAACCGCAGCCTTGCTAGCACAGTAAGCCGCCGATTTGGGCAAGCCGCGATAGGCCGCCAGGCTTGATATCACAACCAACTGTCCACTTCCGCGTGCGACCATAGCTGGAATCACCGCGGCTGCGCTATTCGCAGCGCCAATAACGTTCACATTGATAACACTGGCAATCTCCGCCGCGTCGATTCTCGCCGCGTCCCTCGTGGGTCCGATTCCCGCATTGGCAATCATTATGTCAATCGGCCCAGCATCCGTGCGCAACTTGTCAGCTGCCGCTAACATCGAGGCTGCATCTTGCACATCCCCCGGCAACGCGACCGCTTTGCCGCCAACCGCTTCAATCTCGCGGATTACTTCTTCGAGTACCTCCGCGCGGCGGGCGACCAGACCAATCGTGGCTCCCTGACGTGCGAGTTCAACCGCCAGCCCGCGTCCGATGCCGGATGACGCGCCCGTGATCATTACAACTTTGTCTTGAAAGGAAGAATTCAAGTTTCAAGTTTCGCGAAACTATACTTGAACGACAACCGGCATGATCACCGGCTTGGCACCGGTGAGCTTCTGGATGAATCGTTTTAACTCTACGCGGACATGCTCTTTCAGCAAGCTCTCGTCGTTGAGCGTTTGCCGCGAAGCGCCGGCGATGGAGGCAGCCACAACCCGCCGCGCATCCTTCAAGGAGCCGTTCGTAGAATCAAAGCCGCGCACTCCCCGGGTGACAATTTCCGGTTCGCCCTGCACTGCGCCCGTCTCTGCGTCAACCGTCACAATCAAAGTTACCAGACCCTCATAAGCCATCTGGCGTCGCTGCTTCACAGTTTCGCTGGTAATCTCTTCAAAACCACTGTCATCGATAAACGTCCGCGGCACCTCGCGCTTTTCAACAACTGTCGCGCGCTCACCGTCCAACTCCAACACGTCGCCATTCTCGATCAGGATAATGTTCTCTTCTTTGTAGCCGAGGTGATTCTTTACAAACTCCTTGTGCCGAAACAGCATGCGATACTCGCCATGAATTGGCACAACAAATTTGGGGCGCACTGCCTCGGTCATGATCCGGATGTCTTCCTGCGACGCATGGCCGCTCACGTGCACCAGCCGGCGCTTCTCTTCGATAATGTTGGCGCCGCGTTTGTAGATCATCCCAATCATCCGTGAAATCAAACGTTCGTTTCCCGGAATGATGCGGGCCGAAAGCACCACGGTGTCGCCTTCGTCGATCGTCAGCCCCTTATAACTTTGCGACGCCATCTGTGAAAGCGCCGCCCGCGACTCGCCTTGCGAACCCGTGACCAGGAACACAACGTCCTGATCGCGTGCCTGCTTCGCTTCGTTAAGCGGAACCAGCAACCCGTCGGGAATATCCAGGTACCCCAGTCGATCCGCAATCTCGACATTCTTCACCATCGAGCGGCCCAGTATGCAGACTTTGCGATTAAACTGCTGGGCAATGTCGAGCACGATCTGCAGGCGATGAATCGAGGAGGCAAATGCAGCGACGATAATTCGCCCGCGGGCCTCGCTAAAAATCTCTTCAAACGCCGGTATCACAGCGCGCTCCGATGGCGTGCGGCCCGGCACCGTAGCATTCGTGGAATCCGACAGCAGCGCGAGCACGCCTTCCTGTCCGTAGCGCCGGAACGAGCGCAGGTCAATTGGTTCACCAATAACCGGCGTCTCGTCGACTTTGTAATCGCCAGTGTGGATGATCGTACCTACCGGCGATTTGATCGCCAGCGAGAAACAATCAATCAGCGAATGAGACACGCGAATAAACTCCACGCTGAAAACACCAATCTGAACGACGTCCCGCGGCTCGACGCGATGCATTAGCGTGTCGCCCAGCAAGTCGTGCTCTTCGAGCTTGCTCTCGGCCAATCCCGCGGTGAAGTGAGAGCAGTAAACCGGGACGTTGAATTTTTTCAGAATGTAAGGCAGTGCGCCCAGGTGGTCCTCGTGCCCGTGAGTGAGGACAATAGCGGTAATGTTCTCGCGATACTCTTCCAGGAAGTCGAAATTGGGGATGCAAACGTCGACGCCATAGGCCGTCTCTTCCGGAAAGCCCATGCCGGCGTCAAGGATGATCATGTCATCCTCGTAACGCACTGCCATACAATTCATTCCAAACTCGCCAATGCCGCCGAGCGGAATGATCTCTAAGACACTACTCACTTTCGATTATTACTCAACTCTCCGGACGTATTAGCCAGGCTGTAGCTTTACGCAGACGGGCGATGTACTCGACAAGCTTTGGAGTATAGCACGTGCGGACCAGAGCGCAGATCGCAGCCGCGCAATCGTATTGGTTCAGTTTGGTATTAACGAAACTTGCCGACTATCACAGGGAGCAAGACCGGGGAGCAGCTCGGCACAAATGGGGAACCGGGAGCCGTAGCGACCGGGTCCGGGTAACCCTAAGCTCGTGTGAAATGGAACTGGGACCCGGTCGCTACACGCTCCCGGTTCTGTATCCTTCTTTCGTTACATGAGTGGCAATACATCGCTCGTACGAAATTGAACCAGCCCCCACGCAAAGCGATTAGATTCCTCCTTCGCAACAAGTCGCCGGCTGCTGCTACAATCTCCCGCATGACCAAGCACATCCTGCTCGCATTTTTCCTGCTTCTCATGACGGCTGCAACAGCCTTCGCCGTGCCGCGAACGATGCGGCTGGACTACTACCACACCGGCAACTCGAAGCAGGAACTTTTCAGTGTTGATCGAATCCAGATCGAACCCCTGCCCTGGCCCGGCGATATGAGCAAAGTGGTCGACGAGAGCAACCTGGGCAAATACTTCTTTGAGGTGCGCGATCGCGCGACTAAACGCGTGCTTTACTCGCGTGGCTTCGCGTCCATCTTTGGCGAGTGGGAAACAACTGATGAAGCCACCACGATGATGCGGACGTTCAGTGAGTCGTTGCGCTTTCCGGCGCCGGAGGCTTCGGTTGAAATCGTTTTAAAGAAGAGGGATGCAAAGAATTCCTGGAGTAACATCTGGTCCACCAGCCTGGACCCGAAAGACATGTTTGTCGACCGGTCAACGATGCCGGCTCCGGCACGCCTCATCGTGATCCAGAAGATGGGCGATCCGGCGACCAAAGTTGATTTTGTAATTCTTGGCGACGGCTACACCAGCCGCGAGCAAGCGAAATTTGCTGCCGACGCCCGGCGACTGACGGAAGTCCTTTTCTCCACGTCACCATTCAAGGAACATCGTCGCGACTTCAACGTCTGGGCTTTGTGCCCGGCGGCTGCCGAGAGCGGGATCTCCAGACCATCGACAGGCGTCTATCACGATTCCCCGCTGGGTGCTACCTACGACGCTTTTGGCTCTGAACGATACGTACTCACTTTTGATAATCATGCGCTGCGCAAAGTCGCTCAGTTTGCTCCCTACGAATTTATCGAGATACTGGCAAACAATCGCACCTACGGCGGCGGCGGAATTTTCAATCTCTATAGCACTGTCGCCGCCGACAACGCTTTCGCAAACTACGTTTTCGTACATGAGTTTGGCCACCACTTCGCCGGCCTCGCAGATGAGTACTACACATCCTCGGTTGCGTACACCGGGCCGGCCGAACGGGTCGAGCCCTGGGAACCTAATGCCACCGCCTTGCTCGGCGATGCTCCTTTTGTGGCGGGAGCTTCTAAGTCGCCAGGAGATTTGCGAGCGTTTCTAAAATGGAAGGATTTGATTTCGCCGGATACTCCAATCCCGACGCCATGGAATAAGGATGCGTTTGAGAGCTACTCGCGCGAGATTCAAAAACGGCGCGCTGAGATTCGCAAACAGAAGTTGCCGGAGAGCGTGATGGAAGCACTCTTTCGCGAGGAGCTAAAGCACGAGCAAGCGATGTTCGCGCAAGAAAGATACGCCGGCCACGTAGGCGCGTTTGAAGGCTCGGTCTACGAATCGAAGGGCTACTACCGGCCGGAAGTAGACTGCATCATGTTTTCGCGTACCGACCACTTCTGTTCAGTTTGCCGGCACGCGATCGAACGCATCATCAAGATGTACTCTCGCGGCTGATCGTTGAAATTGCGTCGCTTTAAGTCACCTGCTGAACTCAAACAGTTTCTCAAACCCTACGATCGCGAGGTTCAGAAGCTGGCGCTAAGCCTGCGTCAGCTTGTGCTCGAAGAGATGGCCCCCTGCCACGAGAATATTTATGACGCATACAGCGCGGTAGCGATCGGATACGGTCTCACCGAACGGTTGAGCGATGGAGTTTTCCACATTGCCGTGTACGCGAAAGGCGTGAACCTCGGCTTCAATCAAGGTGCAACGCTCGCCGATCCTGTCGGAATTCTTGAGGGCGCCGGCAAACAAATCCGTCATATCAAAATCAGAACTCCGGCGGATCTCCTGCGCCCGGAAATTCGCTCGTACATTCAGCGGGCGCGCAAGATTGCAATCGCTGACGCTCGCAAACTCGGCGAGACCACGCCGCCGGTAAAAGGAGTGATCTCAACGGTAAAAGCAATTTATCCGAAAAAGCGGCGACCGGCCCCGAAAGACAAGCGGTGAACTGTTCGCCATTCGCTTTATTCCCCAGCGGTTACATCTATTATGCCCCTGCGCGCGTATATTGTTCGGAGGACTCGATAAATTATGTATAAATACTTTTTCTTAAGTTCACTCATACTTCTCACGGCGGGAGCATTTGCAGCTTGCAGTTCAGTCCGGGCTTCGGCCACTGCAGTTCCGGATCCCACCGTCGACGCGCCGCTCGCAACGGTTAAAGGCGAGCAAACCGCTGTGTTAGCCGGCGGGTGCTTTTGGGGTGTCGAAGCTGTCTTCGAACACGTGAAGGGCGTTACCGAAGTGAAGTCAGGATATTCCGGTGGCTCACCAGCTACTGCTCAGTATGAAACAGTTAGCGCTGGTCAAACTGGCCACGCCGAATCGGTGCAGATCACTTTTGATCCTTCTCAGGTTTCGTATGGTCAGTTGCTCAAGGTGTTCTTTTCCGTAGCCCACGATCCAACTGAACTAAACCGTCAGGGACCTGATAGCGGCACGCAGTATCGTTCTGCCATTTTCTATTCCAGCGATGAGCAAAAACGGATCGCGCAGGCCTACATCACTCAATTAAATGGAGCTAAGGTGTTTGCGCGGCCTATCGTCACTCAGGTTGCCGCGCTCAAGTCCTTCAATGTGGCGGAGGCTTATCACCAGGACTACCTCGTCAATCATCCCGACGAGCCCTACATCGTTTTCAACGATCTGCCGAAAGTCGAAAATCTGCGCAAGCAGCTTCCCGATTTGTACAAAGCGAAGTAAGGCTTTCGCGTCGCGGTAATTAATCAGAGGCGCCAATGGAGCGAATCCAGGGCGCCCCTGCTACTGTTTGAGGCCAAATAGTCCAGAGTTTAGTTTTTAGGCTCGTGTTCGTTGCCACGCAAATGACGCAGCTACAGCTCCTGCCGTCTGTCTCCTGCCTCCTGGTTCCTCGGTGTTACAATCTCGCGCAATGGATCCCCAGCACCTACCAACGATCAAAAGCAGCCGCCTATCGCTGCGTGCTATTACGCCAGCGGATGTAGCTGACTTTTACGCCGTTTATTCGAATCCGGAAGTGATGAGGTATTGGAGTACCCCGCCACTCCCAAACATCGACGCGGCAAGTAAGTTGATAAACAAAATCTGTAAAGACATTGAGCAAGACGAAATCTTGAAATGGGGCATCGCGCTTCGTCCGGAAGGTAACTTGATCGGCAGCGTGACGCTCTTTCATCTGGACTTCACGCACCGCCGCGCGGAGATAGGGTATGCCCTGGGCCGCGCTTATTGGGGCAACGGCTACATGCAGGAAACGCTCAAAGCCGTACTCAATCATGCCTTCACGGCGCTCAACCTTCATCGCATTGAAGCCGACGTTGACCCGCGCAATGTTGCTTCGATGCGGACACTGGAGCGCCTGGGATTTCAGCGTGAGGGATATCTTCGGGAGCGATGGCAAGTTAACGGAGAAATCCAGGACGCGCTTTTTTACGGATTGCTGAGGCCTGACTGGGAGGCGCGCACGCGGGGAAGTTCCGACCTAAAGAGTGAGTCTTGAGCTTCGCGCCAATTTGCCTGGAGCAGTTGCATCGCAAGGCCTTCCCTGCGATCGTCCGTCGTTTGAACCGGTTAAATTTAGTCGTCTACCTCCGCTTATTTGTAAATCCGGAATCTCCCGTTTGTTCGCCCTTTATTCTCCCCGCAAGCACTGATAATTGGACAGGCGACTTTTGGCATTGACTTGGAAGCTTGGTCCGATCTATTGTGCCGCAATCTCAAGTCCCGTTCCGTAAAACCTTGCTCCCAGGGAGGGATCTTATGAAAAAGAGCTTCCGTTACATCGTGTTCCTCACTCTCATGCTCGTCATGGGATTTGGGACTAGCCTTTCGTCTCGAATAACCGCCGCGCCAGTACAAAACACTATTGATCCTGTGTGTTTGCTCAGTTGTCAGCAGCAGCAGGTTTCATGCTTCATCGGTGCGGCCACCAACAGCGATCAGAATAGGTGCCTGGCGAACTATCGACATTGTATTGCCCGGTGTGGCAAGGAGTGACCGGAGCCTATCCGAAACTGTCGCGAGTGAATGCGCGGTGAGAAACTTCGCCATTCGGTTAATTCAACTTTAGAAACCTATTCCCACTACCAGGGCTTCGCAAAGCCCTGCCCAGTGGTGTACCCGCCGAGAGATCAACTTTCACGGACACCCGCCGTTATCCGAAGGACTTGTGTGTTAGGATTCTGAGCACGGATGGCATTTAACCCTGCTAAGAATCATGCCTGACATGCTCGTAGATCTGTTGAAGCTTCCCGCGTTTGAACCAATAGTGCGCCAGCTCGACGGCGATGAAATTATCATTCGTCGCGCGCAACCGTTTGAGATTACGCGGGTACGGGCATTTATTGAGCGTGAGTTTTCCGTAGCGTGGGCTGATGAGGTCTCCGTCGGCTTTGCCAGCAAACCTGTTTCCGTTTTCATCGCGGTGGCAAAAAAAGAGATTGTTGGATTCGCGGCGTACGAGTGCACGCGTCGAGGATTCTTTGGCCCCACCGGCGTGGTCAAAACCATGCAGCGCTGCGGACTAGGCAAGGCGTTATTGCTTGCTTGCCTATGGGGGTTGCGAGAGATGGGTTACGTTTACGGCATTATCGGCGGCGTCGGGCCAGTTGAGTTTTATCAGAAAACTGTTGGAGCTATTGTAATTCAGGACAGCGATCCGGGAATCTATGCGGATCTTTTAAGCTGACTATGAACAAGGCGTTAAATTATTCGACCGAACGACGACCGAGTGTGTCGCTGGCGCCGGGTCCAAAGGGTAATCTCATTCTCGGGGTGATGCCGGAGTTTAATCGCGACATGCTGAGCTTTATCGAACGCATGCGCGACTACGGCGATGTCGTCCGCATGCGTTTCTTCTACCTCAACGTCCACTTTCTCTATAATCCTGATCACATCGAGTATGTGCTTTCAACCAACGCCCGGAATTTCATTAAGCCGCGCTCACTGCGCACGCCCTTCTTCAGACGCCTAGTCGGCAACGGCCTGCTAACCAGTGAGGGAGAAGAGTGGAAACGTCAGCGGCGCCTCGCCCAACCGGCGTTTCATCGACAACGCATCAGTGCCTATGGCGAAGTTATGGTTGGATACACTGAGCGCATGATCTCCGGCTGGAAGCTTAACGAAGCGCGCGATATTCAGCGAGACATGATGCGCCTGACGTTGGAGATTGTGGTTAAGACACTCTTTGACGCCGACATCTCGGGGGATGCCGACAAGGTCGGACGTGTCCTTTCGCAAATGGTAAAGCCGTTTGCCTCACAAGCTACGCTGAAATGGATCATCGATAATCGGTTGCCCACGCCTACACACCGCCGCTTCAACGCCGCCGCCAGGGAAATTGACGCGATTATCTATCGTCTGATCGCCGAGCGCCGTTCCAGTGGTTCTGACCGGGGCGATCTTCTCTCCATGCTACTCGCAGCGCACGATGAAGATGGGACCCAGATGACCGATCGCCAGCTACGCGATGAAGTGATGACGCTGTTTCTCGCCGGCCACGAGACTACAGCTTTGACCTTATCCTGGGCCTGGTATCTGCTTGCTCAGAACCCGGAAGTTGAAAAGAACTTTCATGCAGAACTTGATCAGGTGCTTGGTGGGAGACCACCCACGGTTGCCGACATGCCACTCCTGCAATACACGGAGAGAATCGCCAAAGAGTCGATGAGGCTCTACCCGCCGGCCTATGCCGTGGGACGCGAGGCGTTACAGGAATTCGAAGTGGGCGGCTACCGCGTGCCCGCCAAGTCGCAACTGTTTATGTTTCAGTGGGCCACTCAGCGCGATCCACGCTACTTCACCGAACCCAACCGATTTTATCCGGAACGCTGGACAGAAGAATTCACCAACGGGCTGCCGAAGTATGCCTACTTCCCTTTCGGCGGCGGCCCGCGCGCTTGCATCGGAAACTATTTTGCACTGATGGAAGTGATCTTGCTGCTCGCTACCATCGGTCAACGATTCCGTTTTTCGCTACAGCCGGATCATCCTGTGAGCCTGATGCCGGCCATGTCCCTGCGGCCAACGAATGGGATAAGAGTTGTTGTTGAGAATCGGTGAGAACAAGCTCGGGCATAAATACTGCGCACGCGAGCCCAAAGATCACAACTGGTATTAGCGGAGGGAGTAGTGGCATTTTTGCTCCGCACCGTTTCAACGGCTACTTGATCATTCAAGCGCCCGCGCTATCCTTGCCCACTCCTCAAGCGTGAGCGTCTCAGCGCGACGCTGCAAATCAACTTCCGCTTGGCACAGCGCGATGCTGGCGCCGCCATGACTCTTGACGAGCGCTTGCAACGGCTGCGGCGCGCTTCGCAAGTTATTGAGTATTGTCTTGCGCCTTTGGGCAAATCCCGCGCTGACAATTTGCCACAATAGTTGCTCGTCCTTTACCACGCTCGCGAGTTGCGGCCGCAGTCGCAGCCGAATGACGCTACTCCAAATCTTCGGAGCCGGACGAAATGAGCCGGGCGCTACGTCAAACAGTCTCTCGGTCTCGCAATGCGCCTGCACAAACACCGAAAGGTAGCCACGTTCAGCGGAACTCGGCGGCGCAGTTATCCGCTCCACCACTTCCCTTTGCAACATCACAACCATCTCGGTCAAACAATGGCGTTGCGCAATCAGTCGTTGCAGTATTGCTGTCGCCACGTTGTAAGGAAGATTGGCGGCAACGCGCGCCGTCGGAGCTGGGCTAATTGCATCGCAAAAATTTGTGCTCAGCGCGTCGCTCTGAATTAGTTTGAAGTTTTGTTTGGCGCCGAACTTTTTAGTTAACAGCGGGATCAGGTTTTGATCAAACTCAATTGCCACCAGCGAACCAGCGCGCGCCAATAAAGGTGCGGTAAGCGCGCCTTTCCCCGGACCGATCTCGACGATAGTTTCGTCCGCTCGGGGCTCAACTGCCTCAACAATTCGACTGATGATTCTGGGATCGGTGAGAAAGTTTTGGCCGAAGCGTTTGGATGGATAATGCGTGGGTGAAGGATGAAGCGTTGACGCTTTGCTATCTTTATTCATCCCTCCGCCCTCATCCTTCATCCCTGCTCGTCGGGTATCCCGTAAACTCAACGTCCGGCCCGTGCTGCGTCACTACCACGTCGCCCAGCTCGATGCTTTCAGACAGTCTGTCACCACCCAGTCCCCCTACTGCCATAGGAGCATCGTCGCCGCCGATTATCTTCGGCGCGATGAAAAACGAAATTTTATTGACCAAACAAGCGTCGAGAAATTTGCCGGCCACACTTGCTCCGCCCTCTACCAAAACACTCTGGATTTCGCGGCTGGCAAGTTCATTCAACACCAGTTCGAGATTCCGGCCGTTGGCATCATCCCTAACCACCTCGACACCCGGATTGTCAATCGGTTCAGCAGTCCTGCCGGCGAAAATCAGGACCGGAGTTTCCAGTGCACTCTGAATTAGCTTAGACGCCCGAGGTATCTCAAGCTTCTCATCGAGCACAACGCGGACCAGTGGCTTTCTCCGCTTCCTGTTTGAGCGATCTGTCAGCAGCGGATCGTCTGCTAGCGCGGTGCCGGCGCCGATCAAAATAGCATCATATTCATGACGCAATTCCTGAACGCGCGCTCTCGATTCGGCACCAGTGATCCAACGCGAATCCCCCGCGCGAGTGGCGATCTTTCCGTCGAGCGACGACGCTAGTTTCAAATGAACAAACGGGCGTCCAGTGCGCATGAAATGCAAGTACTTCTCGTTGAGTCGTAAAGCTTCTCGACTCAACAAGCCCACTGACACTTGCAGCCCGGCCGTTCGCAAGTGCGCAAATCCTTGGCCGGAAACTTTCGGGTTCGGATCTTCGATTGGCGAGACCACGCGAGCTACCCCGGCTTTGATTAGGGCATCGGTGCAGGGTGGCGTGCGGCCGTGATGAGCATGCGGCTCGAGCGAAACGTAGGCAGTCGCGCCGCGGGCACGCGTGCCGGCCTGCTCGAGCGCGTAAGTCTCCGCGTGCTTCAGTGCTTCGTAAACGTAGCAACCTTCCCCGACTATCTCCCCTGCGTCAGTTGCAATGACGCAGCCAACCAGCGGACCCGGACTCACCTGGCCGGCGCCTTGAGCAGCCAACTCGAACGCCCGCTTCATCAGTCGCTGGTCAGTGTCAGACCAAACGTCGGCGCCGCCTTCACCCATTGCAGTTTTCTGTGGCGTTGGCATCAATTGGTTTACTCAAACAGTCCGTTGACGTACAGTTCCGGATCGAAGACGACCAGATCATCGACCTTCTCCCCGATTCCTGCATAACGAATTGGCAGACCAAGCTCGTTGGCAATCGCGACTGCGATTCCACCCTTCGCCGTGCCGTCAAGTTTGGTCAGAACTATGCCGGTAACCCCGGCAACTTTGAGAAATTGTCGAGCTTGCTCAAGACCATTCTGGCCCGTAACCGCATCAACTACCAGCAAGGTCTCATGGGGCGCGCCTTCCACTTCCCTGCCGGCGACGCGCTTCATCTTTTCAAGTTCGGCCATCAAGTTTGATTTGTTGTGTAAGCGGCCGGCAGTATCGACGATCAGCACATCCGACCCGCGCGCCTTTGCGGCTTTCAGCGCGTCGAATAGCACCGCGGCAGGATCAGTGCCTTGCTTCTGTTGAATCAGGGGAACGCCGGTGCGCTCTGCCCAAATAGCAAGCTGGTCGGAAGCAGCCGCACGAAAAGTGTCGGCGGCGCAGATCAAGACATCATTCCCTTCCATCTTGATCCGTTGGGCCAACTTCCCGATGGTAGTAGTTTTTCCTACTCCGTTCACACCAACAATCATCATCACGTATGGGGAAACATTGGCCGCGACGCTGGTCTCAGAAGCAACGCCCTGCGCTTCCGATTGATGCAGAATTGTCAGCAACTCAGTTTTGATCGCAGCCTTGAGGGCGTCGAGATCATTGATCTGCTTGCGGGCGATGCCGCGTCGTACAGTTTCCAAAATGTGCTGAGTGGTAACTACGCCGATGTCCGCCGCGATCAGAGCTTCTTCGAGTTCGTCTAACAGGTTCTCATCAATCTGCTTCAGGCCCTGGAAAACGGTATCGAGTCTCTCAGAGAGCGACTCACGCGTGGCTGAAACAGCGCGGCGAAAGCGGGCTGAGAATTCCTGTTCGAGCGCCGCCTCTTGGGCTTGCAACTCTTCCATCGATAGATTCAAACCGAGCACGGACGTCGCGAAGGCCGGACGCGCCGGAGTTTCAAGGCGCGGCTTAACTGTGGGAGTTGCCGTGGCCGGCGGTATGGGCGAAACGGTAGGTTTAGCTCGGGCCGGTGGTTCAAGTGCTGGAGCGGGAGCTGAGGGAGCGGCCAAACCGGATGGAGCAGACGTCACTTGCGGTGTAATCACCGACGCCTGAACTTCGCCGCTCTTGGTTTCTGCCGCTTGGGTCGCAGCGCTTTTTGCCGGTGACGGCTCGTTTAGATTGAGCGAAACAAACTGATCGCCACCCTTGCGTTTCCAGAAAAGCCCCATAGATTCGATCCCTTAAGAATTAGTGCGGCAACGGAAATATTGATTATATGCGCAACAGCCGCGTCCTAACAAAAAGGACGCGGCTGCGATCTGGTGCAGTCAGGTATTCGGAACCGGGAGCGGTAGCGACCGGGTGCGTGTATCCCTAAGACTCGTGAAGTGAAATCTGGACCCGGTCGCTATAGCTCCCGGTTCCGTACCTCTGCGGCTCTAGATGAGTAGCAATACTTCGCTCGCGCCAAACTGAATCAGTACCCGGCTGCCATAATTCTCATTCTGAAGGAAAGAACACCTATTGAGTGGTTAGGTAATCGAGACTGACTCCAGTTCACTTGCGCCTTCAATCGAGGTCGGGATTCTGATTTCCGGAGCAACCCGGCTCTTGAGCTTAACTGAACCAGGACGGATCTGGCCGTCCTCACAAGCCGCCACAAACGCAGCAACAACGCGCGCATCGTAACGAGTGTTGGTAAAACTCTCTATCCGCGCTACCGCGTCTGCAAACTTCATAGCCTGCTGGTAGGGCCGATCGGTAGTCATAGCATCGAACGTATCAGCCACTGCTACCACTTTCGCCATCAGTGGAATATCCTCACCCTTCAACCCTTGCGGATATCCCTGCCCGTTGACCATTTCGTGGTGCATGTACATGCCGGGCAAAAACTCCTTCATCGCCCGTATCTGCGACATGATCTTATAGCCCTTCTGCGGATGCTGCTTCATTATCAGGAATTCGTCCTCCGTTAATGCGGCCGGCTTCTTGAGAATGTTGTCATCGATCGCAATCTTTCCTACGTCGTGAAGCAGCGCACTTATCCGGATCTTCTCGCATTCGTCGTCCGCAAGTCCCAAACGTTGGGCTATAGCAACAGAAATCCTGGACACT
>JANLYH010000144.1:0-18973 GCA_031365545.1 Pyrinomonadaceae bacterium
CAGGGGAATGGCTTCAATCCAAACGACGTCCCAGATCCGACCAAAGACGAGAACATCTTAAGAACTTCAGGCCGTGGCATTTTCTTCATGCGCAACTTCATGGACGAAGTCGACTGGTCGGCAGGACTCAAAGGTGGAACCACGGTGCGTATGATCAAAAGACTATAGAATTATGTTTGCGGTTTGCGATTGCGTAATGTCGGCAACACCCTGAGGCAGGACGATTGATCGGAAATCAAAATCTAACATCGCAAATCTTTAAAGGAGATCGCTGAAAATGGCTGAGTTAAATATTTCGGAACGCCAGGTTGGAGACATCACCGTTCTTGATATGGATGGCAAGATTACCATCGGCGAAGGCAGCGTCGCTCTGCGGACGGCTATTCGACACCTGCTCGAAGAAGGAAAGAAAAAGATTCTCCTGAATCTCGCCAGGGTGGGCTACATCGATTCGAGCGGTATTGGAGAGCTTGTCTCCAGCTATACGGCCATTAACAAGGAGGAGGGTCAGTTGAAACTTCTCAACCTGACACAGAAATTGCAAGATCTACTCACGATCACTAAACTCCTGACTGTCTTTGACGTTTATGAAAGCGAAGAAGAAGCACTGGCCAGCTTCAAATAGCACTAACGCGCGCGCGCAAAACGAACTGCGGTTTTGTGCCGGCCGCGAGCAAGGCTAAAGAGAACTACCGACAAACCAAGAGCTTTGTCGGACAGACAAAGGGAGACACGAGATGGCAGAACTTGAAGTTAAGGAGCGGCAAGCGGGAGACGTTACCATTCTGGACTTGAGTGGGTCGGTAAGAATGGGTGAGGGCGCCGTCTCTCTGCGTGATGCTATTCGCGGCAAAATCGAGCAGGGAAATAAAAAGCTTCTGCTAAATCTCAGTGCGGTGAAGAATATCGACTCGAGTGGGATCGGCGAGTTGATTGCAAACTATACGACCATGAGCCGCGACGGCGGACAGCTCAAACTATTGAATCTTACCGAAAAGATTCGGGACCTTCTGGTCATCACCAAGTTGCTGACTGTCTTCGACGCCTACGACAACGAAGCCGAAGCCTTGAATAGCTACAAATAACAGTGAAGAGTGAAAGGTGATAAGTGATGGGTTTCTCATCACCTTTCACGCTTCACTTATTACTGATTTCAAATGTTTCGCGCTACCATTCGCCGTTTGCTCGCGCTGGATGATCCACCCGAGCGAACGGCGCTTGCTTTTTCGCTCGGCGTCTTCATTGCGTTCTCGCCTTTCCTCGGACTTCACACAATTCTGGCCACGCTGATAGCCTTTCTGTTTCGCTTCAATAAGGTAGCCGTGTATAGCGGCACCTTTATCAACAATCCATTCTTAACCCTCGTGCCCATAATCATCGCATCTTACGCCATCGGCGCGTTTGTTCTCGGACGTCCTTTGCGGATTCCGGCAGGCGGCCTCGAACTCCTGAAACGTCCTCACCTGCTCACCGCCTCTTATTACCGGCAGCTCTTCAACGAAGGCTGGGACAGCGTTTGGCCCTTCGCGATCGGAGGCATGGTGCTTTCGGTAGTTTGTTCGCTCATTGCTTATCCAGTAACATCGTCGCTCTTGCGGGCTCATCATCACGCGAAGGCAGCGAATTAGTTTGCTTCCAAGTTAGGACGATGGCATCCGTCATGCAGGTACCCGGCATCTCTAGAATGCCTGGGGAACACCGCGAAAGCCGAATTCCTGAAGCGATTCATCAAATAATTACGAGCTTATGAAGCGAATCATTTCAATAACTACTCTTCTGACTGTTGCTGCCTCGATTGCTTACTCGCAAACACAGCCGGCGCCGCGCCCACAGCGGCCTGCCCAGATTTCTCCACGACAAACTGCGGGGTACGATCTCTCGGACTATGGGGTGAGCTTCCAAACCGAGCCGCGACTAATAGTAATGATGGCGGCGCTGGAAGCGGCCGGTTTTGATCCGGGGCGGGTCGGCAGCGAGGCCTCGGCGTTTCGGGCGCAGGTGAGGATGGACCTCGCCGGCCTGGATCCGGATCTGCGTGGCCGTTTGCACGCTTTCTACGAGCGAAACAAACTTCCGCCGCCGGCTACTGCTGCCGACCAGGCAGCGCGTTATGTTTCGCTGGCGTTTGCGTTGGGGCCGCCGCCACTCTTGGAAGCGCCCGAGCGGTCGGAAGATCTTCCGGCCAGTCTGCTTGAAGTACTCGATTTTGCGCCGCTGGTGCGGGAGTTTTATCGGCGCGGGAACATTCAGGAGAATCTTCCGATCTACACGCGCGCGTATCAGGCTGAAGGCGAACGGCTAAGAAAACCCACGGCAGAAATGCTGCGGACCGTCTTGTCGTATTTGCACACGCGCCCGATCTCGGTTTCCTTCGAGCGCGTGGAGGTTAAGCCTCTCACCACCCCGAAGAAGAATGCTCCAAAGTCGTATACCACTCGCGAGCATCAGCGCCATTTCTACATTGTTACTGATCTGCTTGGGGAGCCGGGCGCAATTAACTTCCGCGTGATTGGCGACGAGTATTACGCAGTCGTGCCTGAAGGTACGGATCCCGCGTCTTCTGAGCTGCGCCGGGGTTATCTGCAATACATAGTCGATCCACTGGTACTAAAGTTCAATCGCGAAATTGCCGCACGACGCGATCAGATTAAACTGATCATCGCAGAAAGAGAGAAAGCCGGCGCAACTGTAAGTCCCGATATTTTCCTCGCGGTTTCGCGCTCGGTAGTAGCCGCGGCTGATGCGCGCTACGAAGAGCTACGCAGACTTGAAAGCCTCAATCAGGCGGCTCGCGTCAAACTCGCCACCGCGAAAGACGCGACGCAGCGCCAGGCGATTTCCAGAGATCTGCAAGCGGCAACCAGTGCCGTTCAAGATGAGACAGTCGCGCGCCTTGCCGACGATTACGAACGGGGCGCTGTCCTCGCATTCTTTTTTGCGGATCAGTTAAAAGGAATCGAAAGCTCCGGCTTTGACGTTGCTGGTTTTTTCGGCGACATGATTGCCACTTTTGATCCCCAACGCGAGGTCCGCCGCTTAAGCGAAAATGCCGGATCCCGCGAGCGGGCTCTGGCCGCGCGCCAAGCCCGGCTCTCCCTGAGACGTGCAGAGGTAGAATCCCCCGTTTACACGGAAGCGGAAACGGCGAGGGCCGCTTTATTAGTCAAGAAACTTGGAGAAATAGAACAAACTCTACGCTTGAAGGACTACAACAATGCGGAGGCGCGGCTGAAGGACCTACTACGAGAATACTCGCGCGAACCGCGAATATTCTTTGCGCTCGGGCAAACCGCCAGCCTCGCGGCGGCCGACGCCATCGATGAACAAGTACAGTCTGAACGACTCAATCGCGCCTTGGGAAACTATCGATTGGCAATTGAAGCATCTTCACCGGAAACTGATCGCAGTTTGATCTCGCGAGCACATGAAGCAATGGGCAGGATTCACGCTTTTCTTGACAACAATACCGAAGCCTTAAAGGAGTTTGACGAGGCGATCAAAATCGGCGAAGTTCCCGGCGGTGCCTATCGAGACGCCATCGAAGGTAAGCGCAAGCTGGCAGCGCCAAATAAATAGGACAGGCATTCCTGCCTGTCCTCTCCCTTACGCTCGTTTTGCATTAACGGACCGACAAGAATTGTCTGTCCTACTGTTTAGATCGGCTGTTGTGAGCCACCCCTGATCACCCTGACCCTTGGTCCCTTAATCGTCCGCGGCACCGTAACATTGATTTCGGGTGTGGTTGGCAAGTCGATCCGAGGAACTCGAATGTTCATTTCGGGAATTGAGCCCAGCTCCACACGAGGAATAACAATTCTTCTTACGCCCTGCGGAGCCGCACCAGGCGTCGGCGTGGGATCCGTTTTTGGCGTAACGTTGACCGTGCGCTGATTCTTATTGCGAATCACCGTCAGCGTTACATCGCCGTCCTTCTTTTTGTTGATTCCCCGCGACAAGTCGCCAGCGCCATCAATTTTCTCGCCGTCAATTGCAGTGATGACATCCCCGGCTTTGAGACCGGCCTTCGCAGCGGGACTATCGTCGGCAACGGAAGTCACCAAAACTCCCTGGCCGTCGGCGACACCAAAGTAGTCTGCTAACTGCCTGGTCAATTGCATTGTGCCAATGCCGATGCGGCGATGATCGCCAAACGCGAAGACCATTGCATCGTTTCCTGGCCCTTGCGAGTTCCAAACTGTCCCAGGCGGTATTGTCTTTTCCAGTTCCTGCTGCAATCGCTCGAGATCTTGTAGTTTATCCAGTCCTTTTAGTTTGTTTAGACCCTTGAAGTTGAAGCCTTCCATTGCAGTTATCGACTCGTTGCGTTTGCCAATCGTGACCGCAACTTCCTGCTCACTGCCGCTGCGACTGATGCCAAGCTTCACAGTCTGATCCGGCGCGACTTCCGAGACCAACCGGTTGAGCTTGCGGACACTCGTTACGCTATCGCCCTCAAACCGCGTAATAACATCGTCCTTTTTCAGCCCCGCTTTTTCCGCGGGGCTATCCTTGACGACCTGCGTAATCCCTACGCCGCGGGCCTCGCGCATTCCGTAGCGAGCCATGGTTTCGTTATTGATGTCTTCCGCGTAGACACCCAGGAAACTGCCACCCGCAATGAACAACGAGAAAGCCTCGGGAGCCTCGCCCGGCGCGTCAGGAGTTGGTGGCACGGCCGCCGGCGGGGCTGCTTGTTGCGCCAACGCAATGCCACCGGTCAGGAGCAGGGAGATGACAAAATAAAGCGAATTTTTAAGATTCATAACAGAGAGAGTTCCTCCGGATAGATTTTGAGAGTTACACGCGAGCGGAGGGCGTGGGTTCCAAAAACTAGAATGCGAGGAACGGAGGCGGGAAACGGCGAGGAAGAGGGCAATCGGGAAGAGACAGCAGAACCTACCCCTTTCCCTTTCCTTGTTTACATGGGTCGATAGACCTCTTTCCCGTCACCCATTTCCAGCGCGATTTTTCCTTCAGAATGCGCGAGGTCAAGATGGGCCACGGCTTCTGACACCGAGAGAAAGCGGTGAACATCATCAGTGCCGGGAAACATCTGCTGCGCGATTTCCCAGGCAGAGGATCCGGTCTTCGGGAGCAGACGGATTACCTTAGCCTGGCGATCCTGGATGGCCCGGAAATACCGGTTGAACAGTTCTTCGAAGTCGTGCACGGGTTCGCCATGGCCGCCGTGCACCAGTGTCGGGGCAAACGCACGCAGTCGCGCCAGGCTCACCAGATATTCAGCGAGCGAAGCAAAGCGTTTCGACGGATCAACTGGGTCAGGCGAGAGAATGGGGTTCGGGGTGATGCGTTTGAGCACACAGTCGCCGGCGATCACGGTGCGGTCGGCTTCGCGCACAAAGGAACACGAACCAGGCGTGTGGCCAGGCGTGTGCACGACCCGCAATGTGCCGGTCTCAAATTCAAGCTCTTCATCGTCACGTAGTTCGCCGTATTCGTCGGTTTCAAATGAGTCGGCGTATTGGCGCACATCCTCGTACATCTTTCGCATCGTCTCGATCTCTTCGGGCGGCACGCCGGCGCGGACCAGGAGCGTGCGATGCTCCTCATGTTCGAGCCTGCCGACACGGTGTCCAGTTTCCCACGCATGCACCAGCACCTGGGCATCCTTTGCCTGATCACGAACTGAGCGAGCCAGTCCGCAATGGTCCTCGTGTGCATGCGTCAGGACGATGCGACGAATATCGGTAATGCGAATGCGAGCCTGGCGTAATCCTTCCAGGAGCGCCTCGTTGGCTTCTTTGGTCTTGGGACCGGTGTCGATGAGCGTGATCGGATCTTCAGCGATCAGATAGACGTTGACGGGTCCGATGTAGAACGGGGTTGGGAGAGAGATGGGAATGATGCGCATGAGCCAAGCTCGATAATCTGTTCAGCCAAGCCGACGAACTTAAGTTTTCCTATTTCGGATTTGCTCTAGCTCTTTTAAGAACTCTTCCCGCTCGCGCGTTTCCTTGGTTCGACTTTTCGTTTGGTCGGTTAGGTAACGTTGACCGCGAATGTCAGAGTTTTGAAGAAAGTCAGCCCACTTTCTCAATTGACGTGAGATGCTTTCCGCCTTCAATTTGAGATCTGAGATCTCAGATCTCAAATTCGCAAACCCTTGAAGACGCTCACACAAACAAAGTACTGAACGAGTTTCGCCCGACGACCCCCATGAAATGTATAAGAATGTAAGCGTCTCCTGCGTGGTTCCTCGCTCAAACCCCTCGGCGATGTTGTTTGAGATCGAAACCGCTGCACGTTCCAGTTGATCTTTTAGGCTATAGCGATTCTTGAAGGCCGCCGTACCGGTGAGTTCGTAGACGCGAACCGCAAGTTCGATCGCTGCTTTCCAGACCGGTAGTTCTTCGAAACGCGAGTATTTCATTGCCGTCCTCCGAAATCAAAGTTCCGCGATGGCTGAGCTTATGCAGCGTCAAGCCCGGAACTTCAATCCGAAGTCGGCTCTCACATAAAACAAGTCATTAAAAGAGCTTTTGCATCCCGGTCTAAAGCTCAATCAATTGGTAGTAACCAAATGAGAAATTTGAAATGATATATGGAAAATTCCGTTCCTTTTTTCTCAGTACACGTACTTATTCGC
The DNA here is from genome assembly GCA_031365545.1 of Pyrinomonadaceae bacterium. GTDB lineage: Bacteria > Acidobacteriota > Blastocatellia > Pyrinomonadales > Pyrinomonadaceae > PSRF01. The sequence continues at coordinate 6,608 of JANLYH010000144.1, forward strand.
CGCAATCATCTCGTTCGCGATGCGCTGACGCGCTACGATAGTGTTCACCGGCGTCAGCTTAGTAAAGCGCCGCAGTGCCGCCAGCAGTGTGCGCAACTCGTCGCCTTCCGCCATGCCCGCAAGCGTGTTCTTCGCCCGCGCCTCAACGCGTTCGACCGCGTCATTGCAAAACACGCGCGTCATGTCGATATAGCGCGCCGACGCCTCTTCACCCTGCGAGGCAGCTAACTTCCGCGTGCGCAGAATTGCGGACTCCATCGCATAAGCATCCATGATGATGTCTGCAATACCAATCAAAACTTCCTGCTGGTCTCCCAGAGTCATCATGTACTTCTGCGCCGCAGTGCCCAGCGTCATCAACCCAACCTTTTTCGCGTTTTTTGCGAGCTTGGTTTCGGCCGCAAGCAAGCTATCGTCATCGTCAAACCCGGCGATTTGCGGCGTTAGTATTTCATCCATCAACGCCTGGGCCGCGGGCAGCAACGCCAACTTACCGCTCAACGCGCTCTTCATCAGGCGGCCCGGAATCAACATGCGATTGATTTCGTTGGTGCCCTCGAAGATGCGGTTAATGCGCGAGTCGCGATAAGCGCGCTCGGCCGGATAATCAGCGGAATAACCGTAGCCGCCGAAAATTTGCACCATCTCGTCGGCGAGGTAGTCGCAGTATTCCGAGAGCGCGACCTTGATAATCGAACACTCCGCCGAGTATTCCTCGATCGCGCGCATCTTGGCTACAAGATCCTTCGGATCGTCGCCGATGGCATCTTCAATCATGCCGAGCGTGCGCCAAATCATCGCTTCGCCCACAAAGGTGCGAATAGCCATCTCGCCGAGCTTCGATTTGATCGCTCCAAACGACGAAATCGACTTGCCAAACTGCTGGCGCTCGTTCGCGTAACGAATCGACTCGTGCAACATCAACTTCATCCCGCCAATGCACATTGCGCCGAGTTTGAAACGGCCGATATTGAGTGTGTTGAATGCAATCTTGGAGCCCTTGCCAATTTCCCCCAACAGATTCTCAACCGGCGCTTTCGCATCCGCCAACACCAGCGGCGTTGTGCTCGAACCCTTAATACCCATCTTGTGTTCTTCTGCACCCGGCGAGAGACCGTCCTGTCGTTCGACGATGAACGCAGAAAACTTGTCGCCATCAACTTTCGCAAACACAATGAAGATGTCGGCAAAGCCACCGTTAGTTATGAACATCTTCTCGCCGTTGAGAATGTAGTGCGTGCCGTCTTCGCTCAACCGCGCAGTCGCCTTCGCTGCCATCGCGTCCGAGCCAGAGCCCGCTTCAGTCAAGGCATAAGCGGTGATTAGTTCACCGGAAGCGATTTTCGGCAGATACTTCTGTTTCGCCGCTTCTGTGCCGAAATAGATGATTGGCAGCAAACCGATGCCACTCTCAGCACCAAGCGTGGTGGCAAATGAAGCGCAACGGCCGATGTTTTCGCCGACCAGCACGCCACTCGTTTGATCAAGACCGAGACCGCCATACTCCTCGGGAATGTTGGCGCCGATCAGACCGAGGTCAGCAGCCTTCTTCACCAAATCGCGGGCCAGTTTCCAGTCGTGCTTCTCGAGCTCATCGATATGCGGGATGACTTCGTTGTCAATAAACTGGCGCGTCGTCTCCGCGATCATGCGATGCTCTTCGGTGAAGTCTTCCGGGGTGAAAACCTCATCCGGCGTGCGATCCTCGATCATGAACGAGCCACCCTGGACTACTTGCTTTTGTTCGACTGCGGCTGACATTAGTTTGCTCCTTTTAGTCACAAAGTGAGCTGTGAGCAGTTGGCGGTGAGCAATTGATAATCACTATTGCTCACAGTTCCGACTGCGCCCTGCACACTGTTCACATTCTTTCAAAAATTCCCGCGGCGCCCATGCCGCCGCCTACACACATCGTCACCATTCCATAGCGCCCATTGCGCCGCTCCAGCTCCCGTAAAATGCTGGCTGTCAATTTCGCTCCGGTACAACCAAGCGGATGACCCAGCGCAATCGCGCCGCCGTTTACATTTACTTTGTCGATATCGAGACCCAGCGTCTTGATGACGGCCAGTGACTGCGCCGCAAATGCTTCGTTGAGTTCGATCACGTCGATTTGATCTAGCGTTAGTCCCGCCAATTTCAAAACTTTCGGGATCGCAAACACCGGCCCGATGCCCATTTCTTCAGGAGGACAGCCCGCAGTCGCGTAAGCAACGAACCGCGCCATCGGTTTCACCCCCAGGCTCGCAGCTTTTTCAGCCGACATCACCACTGCCGCCGCAGCGCCGTCTGACATTTGCGAGGCGTTGCCCGCCGTGATCGTTCCCTTAACATTGAACGCCGGCTTCAACTTCGCAAGCCCCTCGATCGTGCTGTCACGACGCACGCCCTCGTCCTCGTCAAAGATGACTTCGCGAGTCTGCTTGCGACCTTTCTCGTCGAGATCTTCGAAAGTCACGGTCAGCGGCACAGTTTCATCTTTGAACTTGTCCGCATCGAGCGCCGCTGCCGCGCGCTGGTGCGAGCGCAAGGCAAACTCGTCCTGCTCCTCGCGACTCACGTTGTATTTGCGCGCGACGTTTTCCGTTGCCAGACCCATGTTGAGATAAAAATCCGGGTAGTGCTCGACGAGATAAGGGTTCGGACGAATGATGTGCCCCCCCATCGGAATCAGCGACATCGTTTCGAGTCCACCGGCAACCGCAACTTCCGCGCTTCCGGTCCTGATGCGATCCGCCGCAATCGCAATCGACTGCAAGCCGGACGAACAGAAACGATTGATTGTCATGGCGCTGGTTTCTACCGGCAGTCCAGCGCGAATGGCTGCCGCGCGCGCAACGTTCATTCCCTGCTCCGCCTCCGGCATCGCGCACCCCATGATCACGTCTTCAATCTCGGCCGCGTCGAGACCTGGCACGCGCGCCAGCGCTTCTTTAATGACGGCCCCACCCATCTCATCGGGACGGGTGTTTCGAAGCGTACCTTTCGGCGCTTTGCCGACAGCGGTGCGAACTGCTGAAACGATTACTGCGTCTTTCATAAGTACCTCAGAATTCAGGACTCAGGACTCAGGATTCAGAATCTAAAAACTAGAAGTTGCTTGCGACAACATTGGTATAAGCTGTCAGCAAGCGACTCACGTCTTCAAGCTGATCGTTCAGTTCACCGGTGTCAGCACACTTAAAGGTCTGCGATCAGGATCAGATAGTAACGACACTCTTCAAGTGACCCCTGCGCGATATTCAGGAATCTCGCCTTATCGTGCTGACCCTTCTTCTTGAAGCCCTCAACGATGTTGGCGGCTGTGGAAACTGCGGCGCGACGGAATTGAGATGTCAAACCATACATTTCATCGCGCGGGAACTTCTTACTAAGGTTGTAGGCAGCCAACACAAATCCGTGCGCTTTTTGCCAAACAATCAGATCTCTAAATGTTCGAGCCGGTATCCGTTGCATAAATCCTCCCTGGGCTATCGCGTGGCTTCAGGGTGTATCGACTGCGAACGGTTTTAAGCGGCTTATTACCTTCTAGGTTTAGTCAGCTAGTTCTGCTTTGCCTTCCTTATTCTGACTCCTGAGTCCTGAGTCCTGCTTTTAGTTCCGCAAAGGCTTCCCAGTCTTAAGCATCGCCGCAAGCCGTTCTTGCGTCTTGCGCGTTCCGGCCAGCGACAAAAACGCTTCGCGTTCCAAATCCAATAGGTACTGCTCAGAAACTCTCGTCTGATGATTCAGATCTCCACCCGTAAGAATGCGGGCCAGCTTTTCACCAATCAACGCATCGTGATCCGAAATGTAACCGGCGCGCTTCATCTGATGGATACCCAGCTTCAACGTCGCCAACGCCGGATTGCCTAAGGCGAGAATGTCCGTGCGCTGTTGCGGCTGCACATAACCGCTCGCCGCCAGCGCCAGCACTTCCTTTTTCGCGTCAGCAATCAGTCGATCGCCATTCATCGAAATCGTATCGTCTGCAGCCAGGAAACCTAATGTGCGCGCCTCTTCCGCAGACGTTGCCACCTTCGCCAGTGCAATTGTTTCAAAGGCCCGCTTCACAAACGGAAACGCATCGGCATCGTCAACGTTCTTCGGAATCGAATCCAGCGTGCGCAGCAGCAGCTCCTTCGTCCCGCCGCCCGCCGGAATGATGCCCACGCCAACTTCGACCAGGCCAATGTAAGTTTCCGCCGCGGCGCGCACCCGGTCGCCGTGCAACACCATCTCGCAACCGCCGCCAAATACTAAATTGAAAGGCGCCACGACCACTGGCTTCGGGGAATAGCGCAGGCTCATGGTTGCGTTTTGGAAAGCTCGCCCCATCATGTCTAGCTCTTCCCAGTTTTCTTCCTGAGCTTCCATCAACATCAGCATGATGTTGGCGCCCACGCAGAAGTTTGTCCCCTGATTCCCAACTACCAGCCCTACGAAGTTCTTTTCGACTTCAGCCAGCGACTGCTTCAACATTTGCAGAGTGTCGCCGCCAATCGCGTTCATCTTGGAATGAAACTCAAGGCAAGCCACTCCGTCGCCGATATCGATCAGCGAAGCGCCCGAGTTTTTCTTGATAACGCCGCTGCGTTCTTTGACTGACTTGAGAATTATTACGCCGGCTTGATCGGCCAGCGGCAAATATTGACCTGAAGCGAAGTCGAAATAAAACTGCTGGCCGTCCTGTTTCTTGTAAAACGATGTTCCGCCTGAATCCAGCAACTTCTGTACGTTTGCGGGGATACTAAGGCCGTCTTCCTTCATCCGCGCGACAGATTTTTCAACGCCGATCGCGTCCCAGGTTTCGAAAATGCCCAGCTCCCAGTTGTAGCCCCAGCGCATGGCGCGATCGATTTCGACAATCGTGTCAGCTATCTCCGGGATGCGGTTGGCGGTGTAACGGAAAGTGCGCGACATCGTTTTCCATAGAAACGCGCCTACGCGATCCTTGCCCCAGACGAGGGCCTTGATGCGCTCGGGCAAATCCTCGATGTTCTTCGCCATATCGAGCGCGGGCAATTTCACTTTCTGAGCCGGTCGATAATCGAGCGTGGCATGGTCTATCGTCCAAATCTCTTTCTTACCGCCCTCCCCCGCTTGCCGGCGGTAGAAGCCACCCTTCGTCTTGTTACCAAGAATACCCTTCCCGATCATTGCGCTCAGAAATTCGGGCGCCGTAAAAACTTCGCGCTCTTCATCTTCCGGCAGTGCTTCGTAAAGGTTCTTGATGACGTGGCCACCGACGTCAAGGCCGACGAGATCCAGCGTGCGGAAAGTAGCGCTCTTTGGCCGGCCAACCGCCTGACCCGTAATCTTGTCGATCTCTTCAATGGAGTAACCATCGTCGAGCATGGTCTTAATCGTGACCATCGAGCCAAACGTGCCGATGCGATTCGCGATAAAGTTTGGTTTGTCCTTGGCCGAAACCACTCCCTTGCCAAGTCGCTCCGCAAGAAAGCCGTAGAGGAAACACGAGACTTCCGGCTTGGTCCACTCGGTGCGAATTATTTCGACGAGATGAAGGTAGCGCGGTGGATTGAAGAAGTGGACGCCGAGAAAGTGTGCTTTGAAGTCTTCTGAACGGCCTTCTGCCAACTGCTGAATCGGAATGCCGCTGGTATTAGATCCAACGATCGCGCCCGGCCGCCGGTGCTGCTCGAGCTTTTCGTACAAGCTTCGTTTGATCTCGAGGTTCTCGACGACCGCTTCGATGATCAGATCGCAATCTTTTAGTTTCGCCAGATCATCTTCGAAATTGCCAACGGTCACGAGCGCAGCGTTTTCCGGTGTGAAGAACGCCGCCGGCTTGGCTTTCCGGGCGGCCTCAAAGCCCCCCTGAGCGATGCGATTACGCACTTGCCTGGCTTCGAGCGTCAGGCCCTTGGCTTTTTCTTCGGGGGTCAATTCCCGCGGCGCAATATCGAGCAGGATCGTTGGCACACCCGCGTTCGCGAGGTGGGCAGCAATCTGCGCCCCCATCGTTCCTGCTCCCAAAACCGCAGCTTTTTCGATTCTCATCATTGTTCACTGTCGGACAGGCATCTTGCCTGTCCGGTTTTCCCTCAATTGTCTCCAGGTAGGGCTAAGCTATGACGGCGCCAATAATACTGAATGAGCATTCATTCAGCAAGCTTTTAGGCCACCGTCGCAAAAATTCCGGCGGCGGCGGCGCCTGCTGCTGCCTTCGAAAATGCGCCGCCGCTCGTCGTTAGGCTTCACCGGTCTGAACTGTAACCTCGGCGTCAACATTCTCGGGCCGCAACGCTTGAACTGCTTGAGCGATGCGTTCGCCGTAGTCCGAATCAGCATTGCCAAAGTGAGCGATGCTGCGCTCGATGATATCCGGCCGGGTGACGGCTGACAGTCCTTTGGCGATATTCTCTACCAGCCTGCGCTTCTCATCTTCACTCATCAATCGATACAGATCGCCGGCCTGAACAAAGTCGTTGTCCTCAGCATGTAGTTCGTTGGGCCACGACCCGGAGGGGCCGTGCATTTCCAGTGGCGCACTATACGGCTCGTTCGTTTGCGCCGGACCGTTGAAACTGTTCGGCTCATAGTTCTTCGCGCGTCCTTCGTTACCGTCAAAGCGCATGGCGCCGTCGCGCGCGTAGCTCTGGGCTTTCGTCGCGTGCGGACAGTTCACCGGAAGCGCGGTGTGATTAATGCCGAGGCGGTAGCGCTGTGTATCACCGTAGGAGAACAGCCTCCCCTGTAGCATCTTATCCGGCGAAGGGCCAATACCCGGCACAAAATTGCCGGGGTTGAAGGCTGACTGCTCAACATCTGCAAAGTAATTGTCAGGATTACGATCTAAGACCAGTTTCCCAACTTCATGCAGGGGGTAATCCGCGTAGTGCCATACCTTCGTCAAGTCGAAGGGATTGAAACGATAGTTTGCTGCTTCGGCTACCGGCATTATTTGCACCTTGAGCGTCCATGAAGGGAACTCGCCTCGTTCAATAGCATGAAGCAGATCGAGATGGTGATGATTTGGGTTTTCCCCGCCCAGGCGTTGCGATTCTTCGGTCGTCAAACACTTAATGCCCTGATCGGTTTTGAAATGATACTTGACCCAGAAAGCTTCGCCAGCGGCGTTCAGCCACTGAAAAGTGTGGGAGCCAAAGCCATCCATTTGCCGGTATGAGGCTGGTATCCCACGGTCTCCAAACAACCAGGTGAACTGGTGGGTTGCCTCGGGCGAATGCGAAAAGAAATCCCAGGCATTGTCTGGTTCCTGTACGTGTGTATAAGGATCGCGTTTTTGCGAATGGATGAAGTCGGGAAACTTCAATGGGTCGCGAATGAAAAAGACAGGCGTGTTATTCCCAACCAAATCGTAGTTGCCGTCCTCCGTGTAAAACTTCAAGGCAAACCCGCGCGGGTCACGCACCGTATCAGCAGAGCCCAACTCGAGCGCCACCGTCGAGAAGCGGAGAAACACCTCCGTGTGCTTGCCCACCTGGCTCAGAAACTTTGCTTTGGTAAACCGGCTGACGTCCTCGGTAACTTCGAAGTATCCATAGGCACCCGACCCGCGCGCATGCACGACGCGCTCCGGGATACGCTCTCGATCAAAGCGTGCCAGTTTTTCAATCAAGTGATGATCTTGCAGCAATACCGGACCGCCCGGACCGGCCGTCTGCGAATTTTGGTTATCAGCAACGGGCGCGCCGGCTGCCGTAGTTAGTGGTTTTGTTTCAGACATAGCGTTTCCCTTTCTCTCAATTAATTTAGCTTAGCGGTGAAACCTGCTCCCTCGAATCGCCAATTCGCGAACAATAGTTATTCTTACATTGAAGGCAAAAAAATTTTAGCGCCGGCACTCGCGGCAATGACCAAGCAGTTCCAGCCGGTAGTCCTTCACTTCAAAACCGGCTTGCGGCTTGATGTGTTGCAGCGCGGCAGGCCCTTCGCCAGCATCCAGATCCCAGACCTTGCCACACTTAAGACAACGCGTGTGATAATGATGATCTGTCCGAATGTCGTAGCGAGCTGAGGAGTCGCCATAACTCAATTTCGAAACCGATCCGCAACTGACGAGCGCCTCAAGATTCTTATAGACCGTTGCCAGGCTAATGCGGGGTAGTTTCCGCTTGACCGCAAAGAAAACCTCCTCCGCGGTCGGGTGATGATCGACATCGCTCAGATAGTCAAATACGGCAACGCGCTGAACTGTGAGCTGCGCCCCCTGCGTGCGCAGCTGCTGTCGTAACGCTTCACGTTGTTCTGTTCTTTTTTGCTTCACCCGTTTCCCCAGCTCTCAATCACCGCCCATCTTGCCGCATGAAGGACCTTGAGTCAATAGTAATTATTACTTCTATATTGGTGCAAGGCGCAGCGATTATCGACAAACGTCGGCCCGCTCGCAAAGGGTCTTCATTGGCTACCACTCGCTAAATAGGTTAACCCCAGTTCGACGTCGCTTCTCTCTCGCGGCAGTAAGCTCGCGTCAACTTCCTGATTCACTGTTCTGGCCAGGATCGCATGGAGTTGTCGCACGCCCTCAGTCAGCGACGCTGGGCCGGGTTGCAGAATGAAGGTCGACTTCACTTCGTAGATGTGACCCTCGCGGCAGGCGCTAATTCCCTGCCAACCTTCGCGGGCACGAATGTCATTCTTCTTAACGCGGCGGCCACACCATGACGCGACGATCACCTCCGGATCGCGCAGAATCACATCTGCCGGGCTGACGATCCGATCCTTCGCGGCCTGTTGCCGGCGCAGGTCAGGAAAGATGCATTCCCCTCCGGCAACTTCAATCAGTTCATCCACCCAGCGTATGCCGGAGATTAGCGGGTCGTTCCATTCTTCAAAGAAGACGCGCGGGCGACGTGTAAAGGACGTTGCTGATTCGGCAATAGCCTCAAGGTCTCTTTGCAGGCTCGAAAGTAACTGACTCGCCCTTTCCTCGGCGCCGACGATTCGTCCCACCGTTAGGATCATTTCCAGAATTTCTGCAATGCTGCGCTGATTGAAGGTCAGGACGTTCACACCGCGGCGGATAAGTTCTGCAGCAATGTCTGCCTGCAAATCAGAAAACGCCAAAACAAGATCCGGATCGAGTGCGAGAATTTTTTCAAATTTGGCGGTGATGAAGGCAGAAACCTTCGGCTTCTGACGGGCTTCCGGTGGACGCACTGTATAACCCGAGACGCCAACGATGCGGTCTTGTTCGCCTAGCAGGTAAAGCGTCTCGGTTGTCTCTTCGGTCAGACAAACGATGCGGCGGGGATACGAAGCTAACTCATCAATCTTCAAACTGGTTCCTCAAACTTCGCTTGCCGGCTTTCGATCTTTTCCAAACAAGCGCGGCAGAGACAGGTCGAGTACTTCGAACGCAACTCCGCGCGAGCGCCCTCGCTCAGTTTGATCTCTTTACACCAGCAACCTGTGGCAAGCGAGATCTCGCAAGCGAATGACTCCCCGCAAGCCGGACACGCCTGGGTCTTTCGCAACACCGGCAACATGAGACCGATTCGCTTGAGTAGCGCCATTTCCTTCTCCCCGGCAGACAAGAGTCAGTGGTAATTCTTCTACGTTGGTTCGCCAAGATACTTGTTCAGCCAGGCGTAAACTTCCGTGTACCAATAGCGACTGTCCTCGCCTTTGAGGATCCAGTGATTCTCTTCCGGCCAAACGATCAGCCGGCTGGGAACGCGCATGCGTTGCAGCACACTCCAGTTTTCAAGTGTTTGATTGAGCGGCACACGGAAGTCGTTTTCACCAACAGAAATGAGGATCGGGGTACGGAAGTTTTTCGCGAGGCGAATAGGATTCTGCTCGCGCCAAATCGGTCCCTGTTCCCAGACCGGCCCGCCGTTATTGACCTCGCGCGAATAGATAGTATCGCTGGTGCCCCACTGCGACTCGAGGTTGATCAAACCCGCGTGGGCAATCAGACACTTGTAACGCGTGGTGGTCGCTTCTAGCCAATTTGCGAGATGCCCCCCGTAACTCGCGCCGGCCGCTGCCAACCGCGTGCCGTCGACAAACTTGTAAAGGCGGATCGCTTCGTCGGCGCCTTCGTTGATCTCGTTGCCGGGACCCACGAAAGGATCACCTTGAATACTTTGCGAAAACTTTTCTCCAAAACCTGTGGAGCCTGAGTAGTTGGTCAGCAACACCACATAACCGGGACGCGATAGCATGTAGTAGTTCCAACGCAAGCCCCAGTTGTCGCGCCACATGCTGTTAGGACCGCCATGCAAAACTACCAGCAACGGATACTTCTTGTGCTCATCGAAGTTTGGCGGCAGCGCGATCATATTGTGAATCCGTTTACCTGCTTTACTGGTAAACCAAAAGTGCCGCAGCGGTTGCCAGTCAATTTTCGAAAGCGCCTCCGAATTGAAGTTTGTGAGTGGGGTTTGCGTCTTTGATTTGAGGTCGAGACGAAAAACCTCGGGCGGATTCATCGCACTCTCCCAATTCGCGATGATGATCGTCGACGTGGCCTGCGCCGGTATTTTCAGCCCGGTGTAGACCCCGCGCGTCATGTCCAGCGCGAGAGTGACTTCACCGCCATCAGCGGGCATCGTGAAAAGTTTTTCATTCCCCGCTTCTTCAGCCGTCATATAGATCGCCTTGCTGTCAGGCGTAAACGCGACACCTCCAACCGCGCGATCCCAAGTCGCAGTGATGATCGCAGGCTGACCCAGGTTGGGCCACGAGAATTTCGCTAGCCGATCAAGGTTGTAGGTTTTACCGTTGGACTCGATTGTGAAAATGGCGTAAAGCGCTTTGCCATCGGGACGAAAAGCGGGGCGACTGAAGCTATCGTTGCCGGTCGTTAGCTGAATTGGCTCACCGCCGCTCGCGGAAACTTTGAAGAGCGCCGTATTGGTCGTTGCATACGCTGCTCTATCTCTGTTGGTGGTGGCCACAAAGATGATCGACGCGCCATTTGGAGCCCAAACTGCGTCCAAGTCCTCGGAGGTATCCTGCACGCGACCGGCGAAACCAGACCCGGCAACAAGCTTCGTTTCGGCGAGAAGATCTTTAGCTGGGGCATTCGGCTCGAGGTTCTGAACGAAGAGATGCGCCTGCGTATCTTCAACCCACTTGTCCCAGTTGCGCACTGGAAACTTGTCATAAACCCGCGCCCGGTATTTCAACGCCTTGCGTTGTGCGGCGATTTTCTTATTGGCCTCCTCATCGGCGGCACCGGGAAAAACGGTGCTGGTGAACAGTAATGCCTTGCCGTCTGGACGCCACTGTGGCGAACGCGCGCCAGTAGAAAGCGAAGTCACTCGCACTGCTTCGCCGCCGTCCGCAATGTCGAGCACATAAATCTGGCTGACGTCGTCGCCTTCGCGTTTTGCAGAAAACGCCAGTCGTTGACTGTCAGGACTCCAAACGACGCCGCTCTCGCCGCCCTTGCTGAATGTCAGACGTCGCGGCTTTGCACTCGCGTCGGCAGGGACAATCCACAGATCCGAGACCTGGTCCTTTTCGTCGTAAGCGGGCTCCACTAATGAGAACACCACCCACTTGCCGTTGGGACTCGGGTTAGGTGCGCCTACCCGCTTCAGCATCCACATTGACTCGTGTGTCAGCGGAACTTTTGTTTGCGCGCTGACGCGAAGAGACAAACTTAACGACGTAGTGGAAAACAAAGCAATGGCGATAATGAGGGACCGCAGGAAGCGAATCCGGGAATGGCTGACTCTGTGTGCACGCATGTTTACTCTCCTCAGGAAACTCAATAGTTTGTAAGAATTTCATCCGGCTTGAAACCCATTTGCTGCAAACGATCGCGAGTTTGTCCCATCATCTCCAGCGAGCCGCAAATGAGTGCGATCGGCGACTGCAAATCCGGTAACACGTGATCCAATAGCGACTGCACATAGCCCGTAGGGCCCGACCAATCATGACCATCGGGCCTGGAAATTACCTGGCGCAGCTCGACGCCGGAATCTTTCCAGTCATCCGTTTCATCGCGATAACAAAAGTCGTCGGGAGTGCGCGCTCCATAGAGCACCACTAACTGGCCAAACTCGTCCTGGCGTTGCAACACATGACGCAACGCTGAGCGCAAAGGCGCAACGCCGGTGCCCATGGCCACGAACACCAGGTCCTTGCCTTTCTGTTCGTCGAGCGCAAAGCCGTGACCGGCTATTTCCAACAACTCAATTCGTTCCCCAGCTTTCATGTCAAAGATCAAATTGCTGGCGCCTATTTTTTGTTTGACGAGCACTTCCAACTCCGCATCTTCGGGAGCGCTGGCAAATGCAAAATAGGCGGGTGCCTCTGCTGGGACTGACAAGACGGCCACCTGACCCGGAGTAAACCGAACGCCGTGACTGCCCGCGGCGCTCTCGGGCATGAGGTCGAATGAGCGCACTCCGCGCGCTTGCTCACGAACTTTCGTAATTATCA
>JANLYH010000168.1:0-4892 GCA_031365545.1 Pyrinomonadaceae bacterium
GTGCTTTGTGTGCTGGTAACGTAAACGACGTAAGTGCCCGAGCCGCCCTGCACTGCCGTGGTGGTTGAGGGTGCCACTGTCAACTGAAAATCCTGCTCGGTGTCCACCGTAAAAGGCGTCGCAGTCGCGGCAGTGCCGCCCACATGTGTCAGAGCAATCGTTCCCGTGACGGCGCCGTTGGGAACAGTCACGTGCACTTCAGTCGCAGTCGCGCTATTAACCAATGCCGGCAGACGGCCGCTGGTTCCAGCGAATGTTACCGTCGGATTGTTTGCGTCTACCTTGAGATTGGTACCGGTCAGCGTCACCTGCGTGCCGGGCGTGCCACGCTTCGGAGTAAAGTCACTGATCACGGGCGCAGGAAACTGATTGACTACAAAGTCGCTCGGACTGGTCGCAGTGCCGCCTTCGGTTTGCACGGTCACTGGCCCACTGGCTACGTCAGACGGAACAACGACGGTAAGCGCCGTTCGCGTTGCTTGCGTCACCGAGCCAAATGTTTGGCCGCCGCCTGCCTGCTGTGAACGCGTGAAGCGAACGACGTTGCGCTCGGGCCCGCGGCCATCGAAACGCGCGCCGTCAATCGTGATCGTATCGCCCCGCCGCGCGCTCGCTGGATTTATGGCGCGGATGATGGGAGGCAGCAGAATGCGACGCAGGACCTGATTGCCCGTGTCAGCCACGATGATGGCGCTGGAGTTGGAAACCGCCAAGCCACGCGGCGTAAAGAAGCGCGCGACGTTGCCCGCGCCATCCGTGAGACCGCGAACGCCGGTGCCCGCCAGGGTAGTAACTGCCTGGTTCGATCCATTTATTACGAGATCCGGATCAACCAGGCGAACCAGAGAATTCACACCGTCGGCAATGACGATCTTGCCAGCCCCATCCATCGCGATGCCGGAAGGCTCGGCGAAGCGAGACTGACTGGCCGAGCCATCATTGAATCCACGCTCGGCGCCGGTGAGAGTAACGACCGTGCCCGCGACATCCAGCCGGCGAATACGATGATTCCCCGTGTCCGCGAGGTAGACGTAAACGCTCTGGCCCTCGACAGCGATGCCGACTAAACCATCGAAGCGCGCGCCGGGAGAATCGTTGCTGCCGACCGAACCGTCACCGGCCAGCGTGCTCACCGTTCCGCCGCCGGTGATCAGACGCACCGCGGCGTTGCCCGTGTCTGCGACGTAGATGTTGCCCTGATTGTCGGAGGCCACGCCTTGGGGCGCGTTCAAGCGTGCCTGGCTGCCGGCGCCGTTTTGGAAACCGGCCGTGCCATCGCCGGCCAGGGTCGAGACAGCTCCGTCGGTGGCAATGCGACGAATGCGATTGTTGGCGGTATCGGCAACATAGACGACGCCGGCGGTGTCAACCGCGACGCCCTGCGGATTGTTGAACTGCGCCGTAGCGCCGGGGCCGTCGGCGAAACCTGCCGTTCCGTTGCCGGCAAGCGTGGAAACTGTCCAAACAGTCGTGCCGCCGCTGCCCGCCTGGCCGCGCACGACGCGGATGCGGTTGTTGCCGCTGTCGGCGACATAAATTGCGTCGTCTGGGCCAATGGCCACGCCGGTCAGTTTCTGAAAGCGCGCCTGCGATCCATTGCCGTCGGCAAATCCGGGAGTGCCCGCGCCGCCCGCGATTGTCGAAACTACTGAAGTGGACGAACCGGGAGGCGTAGCGGCGTCAACTGTAAAGCCGTCAGCCAGCGTTAGCGCTTCGTACGTCCCACCGGCGAGCGGCGTGACTACGCGCGCAACCCTTGGCTCGAGCGCCGCGGTCGGGGAAACCACCACCGCCGCGCTTATGGTTGTCGCGTCTACTACTGTAACCGAACCAAGGTCACCGTAGGCGGAGCCACCGACGGCTACCTCGCCGCCCAGTGAAACGCGTGTTTGGCCAGCGACCCAATGCGTGTTGGTTCCATGGAAGGTGACGTTCAGCGTTTGTCCCTGGGTAGTGCGGGTGGGGCTGACGCTATCGAGCGTCGGTGTAGTCGCCACGCGGTTAGCCTTGAAAGTTATCGTTAGATAAGAACCGGGAGAACTCGCGAGCCTCACTTCCAAAGTATTTGTTGCCGCCAGGGTTACCGCTTTCGTGAGCGTCGCAACATTTTGATTGAAAGCGCTTGACGCATAAAGGCTCGTTCCGTTGAGATTGATAGTCGCACTGGAAACTCTGTTTGAGCCGCTCGACGAGCCGTTCTCGACCAGGACAGTGAAAGGAGCAACCGCATCTGCGGGAAGGGAAAAACTCTCGACGACGTTAACCGGTTGGCCGGTACCGCGCGTGAATCTGTGTGGGCCATAGACGGCGAATGTTTCCGAGGTCTGTGTGATTGCAGGCGCGGCGGGTGAAGCAGGCGCGGCCGGTTGTGGTCTATTTGAGCGGTGCTCGGCACGCGCGCTGAAGGGAAGCACCAGCGACCAGGACAAAGCTAGGATGAGCATTCCGGCTATGCAGGATCGAGAACCAATTGAGGAACAGAGAAACGTTCGCAGTCGCCTCTGTTTAGTTGGTTCAAGAATGTGTTCAATGATGCTGGTCTTCATCTCGCAACCTCATTCGGTAGGATCACAAATATATTTGTATCGATTTCTATTTTCGACGTTCGGCAAACAACTCGGCTGTCCGTGATTGTCTGCCGAACGCCCACTCTGAAGGAGAAGCCACGCATTTCGGAGAAGGAAAAACTCAGTTAACCGATCGCTTGATGCGCCGGCCTGACTGAGTGACATAGGTCAACTCCGAACGTCCGCCAAAAGTGGCGGCGACTTCTATCCGATTTACACGTTCGCCCTCGATGAAAAGTGGCTTGGCACTGGCGACGGTCAGATCGATAACCGCTGAGGCACTGATGACGCTGATGCCGCCTGGCAGAGTCACACTGGCGCTCGCGGTTGACGAGCTTTCGGTGCCGGCAAGTCCGCTGCTCTGCACCGTGGTGCGATTACCTTTCGAAGGTGTGAGTGTGACTTGTACTACAGTGCCTACCGGCAGATTGGCGCCTTCAAGAGCAACGTTCACTGGATTCGGTTGCGATGAAGGCACGATGACATCCGGCACTCCCTGTAGTGATCCCTGTGGAGCTGCCGGTGAGCTGACTCCACCAACCGACGCGATGCGCAACGCTGGCGAGTTTGGTGGTGTGATTGGGTGCGGAAACGCGAAGCTGATGATATTCGATGGTGTTGAACTGCCGGTGAAGTTGCTGTAATCATACGCCTCGAAACGCACATAACCCTGCCCACCGCTACCGGCATTAAAGCTAACGAAGGAACCACCACCGCTTCCTCCAGAAACACTGGCATTACCGGCTCCCGTAATTATATTCGCGATTAGCCTGATCCCTCCGCCTGCGCCGCCCGCACCACCAGCGCCGCCCGAGAACCCGTGATTGCCGTTGCCGCCGCGTGACAAGATCGCCCCATTGATGGTGATCGTTCCTGAACTGGCAATTAGGATAGCGCCGCCGCCGCCGCCTGCTGCGCCGCCACGATTATTGTTAATTGCGCCGCCGCCGCCGCCCCCAGATCCGCCAATGAGAGGAAGAATTGTGACTGCTCCGAAGCGTGGCCCTGCCAGACCGGCTAGAGTGCCACCACCGCCCGTCGTCCCCGCCGTGCCGTAACCGCCACCGCCACCGGCGCCCGGCTGGCTCTGCGCAGCGCTGCCGCCCCCGCCGCCACCGGCACCCGGTCCATCGCCGGGAACTCCGGAAAACGACTGGTCAAACCCGTAACCGCCAGCTCCGCCGTTGAAGCCACCCGGCCCACCGAAGCCGCCGCTGCCATTTGCATTACCGGGCTTGGCATCAAGGTTGATTGTGCCGGCGATCACTACGTCGCCGCTCGCCAGTATCGTCAGCGGCTTGTTGCTTGAGTTGCGCGTGTAAGTGATTGTGACGCTGGCCGGGATGTTGACCGTGGTGTAGTTGAAAACGCCGCTGTCGGGTACGGCGATCGACTGGCTTGTTGCCGGGGCAAACGCACCATCAGCGCCAGTCGAGCCGCTGCTAAAAGTATTTTGTGCCTGCGCCGTCGCCGCCGCTAGCAACGAAAGCGCGAGGGCAGCGATAGCAATCCATCGCTTGCTGGTTAAGAGATGTCGCCGGAAGGCTTCACCATGATTTGCGAACATTGTTTTTCTCCTTCATGAGTTTTGAAACGAAGGTTGCATTAGCACGAAGCTTGGATCGCAACCTCTGCTCTGATTGAATTGGTCCTTACTGCACGTTGACTATGTTGACCCCCAGATTCACGGTTATCGAATCTCCGTTTGGCGTAGAGATAAAGACCGTACGACTGCCGAGCGCGGCGCCGGCTGGAACGGTCACGGTCGCCGTGAGCGAAGAACCGTCTCCGCTAACCACGATGTTTGAAACGGTGATGCTGGTATCGGTCGTGCCGCCGCCGGTGATGAACCGCAGCGCCGTTGTGCCGGTCAGCCCGACTCCATTGACCGTCAGCGTAATTGTGGTTCCCCGCGTAATGTTTCCAGGGGACAGGCTTTGAATGTACGGGCCCTGAGTAGCTGACACCGCATTCAGCGGAAAGTATTGGAACGGACCATTTTCGAATTGCACTGAGACCGGATTAGTGAGTGCAGTCGTTTGTTCAGAGATTGCGCGCTGCACGGAAACGCTCCGGCTTAGGGCCGCGCCGGAATTCGCAGCGTCACCGTGTTGGACAGCAACTGGAGCCGCCAGAGCTGATTGTGAATCTCCTGAGGAGCCGTATTGGACCGCCACTTGTTTCGCCAGAGCTGATTGTGAGTTTCCTGAAACGCCGTACTGCACCGCCACCTGGCTCGCCAGCGCCGCGCTGCCAACATTGTCACCGCGACTGACGCTCACCGACGCCGCGAATACTGATTGGACGTCGTTGGGATCGTTGACT
>JANLYH010000176.1:0-6662 GCA_031365545.1 Pyrinomonadaceae bacterium
CCGATGATCTCTTCATCTGGTGCCGCGTCATGAATTGCTTTACTGGTCTCGAGCGCCAGCTTTACGTAGTCGGAGACTTTTGGAGAGGGTGTCCAAAAACCCGTGTTGGGCTCGTTGTAAACCTCCCAGAGGATGCCGCGACCGCGAAAATGTCGCACCGCTGCCGCCGCCCAGTTTGCGAAAGCCTGTCTGCCATCGCGAGTGAAAGGTGCTGCGTCATTGTCGTAGAGCGGATTGGAGTAATCGAGAATGAACAGCGGCCGCAGCTTGCGTTCATCGAGGGAGTTTAGGAGTCGATCGTAAGAAGAGAAATCGTAACTGCCCTTTTCAACCTCCGTCGCCTTCCAGACAAAATCCATGCGGACCCAGCGAAAGCCGGCCTCGGAGATCATCTTGACTTCGCCAGGTTCAGGGTCAGTGAAATGAATATTCACGCCAAGAGTGTTGGGAATCGCCGGCGCCGAGGTGTCGCTGGTCCACGACGCTGAAGGCTGAGCGCTCAACGCGCAACCTACGAGGAGCGACGCGAGCAGACACAGAAATGCAAATAGACGAATCATTCCGTGTCCAGAAGAAACGCCGAATTTGAACACTTCTCCAAACCCGGAGTTGATCCTTAACTAACTGCGGCTGCCTGTCAGATCGCTGGAATAGTCAAAAAGTAGGAAGCGAGATTATGATAAGTCTGACTAACATGACAGCCACAATCAAACCGTCACCAACCGTCGCGTCGACTGCTGACATTCGCGCTTGTTTCCCGGCGCTGGAACGAGTTCACAAGCAAATGCCTGTGGCCTATTTTGATGGCCCTGGCGGGACACAGGTGCCGCGGCACGTGGTCGAGGCGATGGCCGACTACCTCTATTACCACAATGCCAACACCCATTGGGCGTATCCAAGCAGCGAAGAGACAGACGCTGAACTCTACAAGGCGCGGCAAGCTTGCGCTGATCTTCTGAATGCTTCGCCTCAGGAGATTGCGTTTGGCGCCAACATGACAACCCTCACATTTCATCTGGCGCGAGCGCTGGGTCAGCAATATCACGCTGGAGATGAAATTGTTGTCACCGAACTGGATCATCATGCGAACATCGCGCCGTGGCATCGGCTTTCGATGGAACGCGGTATCCTTCTTAAAGCTGTAAAGCTGATTCCGGAGACGGGACAATTAGACTGGGACAATTTCGAGCAGTTAGTGACTAAGCAAACAAAGCTGATCGCCATAGGCGCCGCCTCAAACGCGCTGGGCACTATCAACGATGTTCGCCGGGCCATTCGCATGGCGCGCTCTGTCGGAGCACTGGTGTTTGTAGACGCTGTTCACTACGCACCTCACGCGCTGGTGGACGTGCAGGAACTCGACTGCGATTTTCTCGCCATGTCTGCCTACAAGTTTTACGGGCCACACGTTGGCGTGATGTTTGGCAAGCAGTCGTTACTCGAATCAATCGACTTTCCCAAGCTCATTCCCGCTCCCGATGACGCACCGGAAAGAGCTGAGACTGGCACACAAAATCAGGAAGGCATGGTTGGAGCCGGCGCGACCGTCGATTTCCTCGCGTCACTCGGAAGCGGAGCGACGCGACGCGAACGCTTGGCTGTGGCTTATGAGGAACTTCACCAAAGAAGTTCGGAGTTGACAAGAAAGTTATGGGATGGTCTGGCGAAGATCAAGGGAGTTAGGCTCTACGGACCGTCACCCGACCTGCCGAGAACGCCGACGGTTGGATTCACCGTTGAAGGCGTTGCTTCAACCGACGTCTCACGACATCTGGCCACGCGCGGGTTGTTTCTCTCGCACGGAGATTTCTACGCAGCAACGGTCGTCGAGCGATTGGGCCTCGGCTCGGAAGGTCTGGTGCGCGCTGGCTGCGCTTGCTATACAACTGATGATGAAATCGAACGCTTGATCGAAGGCATGAATGAGATTTCGGCTACCATCTCGGCACCACTTAGTCGCCCACGGCGTTGATAAAATCCGCGAGCAGCCCATACGCGGTGCTTTGCAGGTTTGGCCGGTGCGAAGTGATCGTCAAACCCGGCATCATGTCTAACTCAAAATGAATTGCCAGCGAAGTTCCCCTGACATTGCCAAGTGGATCGCTAACGGCCATCTGTTCAGGTCGCACGGTGGCCACAATCTTTCCATCGGCCGCAAGCTTTGCTCTGGCCACTAATTTGAATGGCTTCCCTTCCGCACGCGCCGCCTGCACCTTCCTGCTCGTAAGATTGCGAATCCCTTCCCTGTTCACTTCGTCTGGTGTCAAAGGAATGTTCATCAGCACGCTCGCGAGCGCGCAAACTTTTACGGTCGAATCCCAACCGTCGATGTCATGACTGGGATCGGTTTCAGTCACGCCCAATTCCTGCGCGGTTTGCAAACCTTCGTCAAAGGAACGTCCGGCTTCCATCGTCTCAATAATCACGTTGGTTGTGGAACTAAACACACCGCTAAACCCACGTAACTTGACGGCTGGAAGTGCTTCTCGGAAAAGCGAAAACACCGGCGCACTATCGAGCACGGCTGACTCAAAAAGAAAACGCTTGCCCTGCGCTTGCGCCAAAGCCGCAAGCTCGGAGTATCCGTAAACTAATGCGCCTTTGTTTGCCGAGATCGCATGCGCGCCAGACTCGAGTACGGCACGGAGATAGTTGATCGCCGGCTGTCCCGAATCAGGATCGAGTGAAGTTGTCTCAAACACGGCATCAGGCCGCGCCTGACGCAACCACTCGCTAATATTATTTGCCGCGACTGCATCGTCTTGAAGGCCCGCTTTTGCAAGCAGACCGGGGATTTCAAATCCTTCAGGCGGGCTTGTTAACCAACCAAGGCGCCGGCTCGCTACGCCGGTCACGCGAAAATCGATCGCATACTGTTCTCGCAACTCAGCCGACTTCGCCACCAACAGCCGCGCCAAAGCGCGTCCGACATTTCCAAAGCCGAGAAAACACAGATTGTATTGTTTCATGCTTACTTAATGCGCTGTGGCAAAGTTATACTGCATATCAACCAGAACGGCTCGACAAGATTACAGGATACGCAAGCGCGCAAGAAGAGTGTTTTACTGTCATCAACTAATTTTGTTCCGTGGCGTGAATCCGATCCGACAATTTCAATGAAACAATATCACGACCTGCTGAAATCAATTCTCGCAAATGGCAGCGAACATAAAGATCGCACCGGAGTGGGGACCATTTCACATTTCGGCTATCAAACGCGTTTTGACCTGCGCGCAGGATTTCCGATTGTAACAACAAAAAAGATCCCGTTTCGCTGGATTGCCGAGGAATTATTCTGGTTTCTTTCCGGCGATACAAATGAAACAAACCTCCGAGCGAAAGGCGTGGATATCTGGGCCGAGTGGGCCGATGAAGCCCACACGCAACGTTTCCATCGCCAGGCAGGGGACCTTGGCCCGATCTACGGATACCTCTGGCGCTCATTCGGCGGTGACTATCCTAAGCGTAATGGCGTGGATCAGATTGCCGGTCTCATCGCAGAAATTGAAAGCAATCCCAACTCGCGCCGGCTGATCGTCACGGGCTGGGACCCGCGCCAGGCCGATAAGGTGGACTTACCACCTTGTCACACTTTATTTCAATTCAAGGTGGACGCAGGTGTCTTGCATTGCCAACTTTATCAGCGCTCCGCGGACGCGTTCCTGGGGGTGCCCTTCAACATCAGCTCCTACGCGTTGTTGATGCACCTGATCGCTCATGTTTGCGGCCTCGAAGTCGGTGAGTTTGTTTACACGCTCGGCGACTACCACATCTATCAGAACCATCTTGAACAGGTCGAGGAGCTACTGGCGCGCGAGCCGTTTGCGCTACCGCGTTTGGAGATTACTGAGGGACCCACAACGCTGCGCGGGCTGCAGGGGCTGCTCGACATGCGCTATGAGAATTTGACGCTGGCGGGCTATCAGTCCCATGGAAAAATTGCGGCCGCCGTCGCAGTGTAGGACAGACATCCCCGTCTGTCCTTTTCGGTTAGAAACTGTTCGGCCATTCAGGAACAATGACAGACAGGAGTGTCTGTCCTACTTTTATGATAATCGGGATTGTTGCGGTAGACAGAAATGGTGCGATTGGCAAAGGGGGGAAACTGCCGTGGCACTACTCTGCCGATATGAAGTTCTTCAAAGAGACCACCACGGGAAACGCGGTCGTGATGGGCCACAATACGTGGCGAAGTTTGAAGAAGGCGCTGCCGAACCGACTGAACATTGTTTTGAGTCGCAATTCCCAGCTTGAACCGCAAGAGTCTTTGGTTGTTCTGAGAGACGTGGAGTCAGTGCTGGCGAAGGCTAAAACATTGTCGTGTGATCTCTTTGTGATCGGAGGCGAACAAATCTATCGTTCATTCCTGCCACATATTGAAAAATGGCTCGTCACCGATGTGCCGCTGACGATCGCAGCTGCTGACGCGTTTCTGCCGGAGAATTATCTGGATGGATTTCGCAACACCGGTTCACGTGAACTTGAAGCGAATCTTAGAGTGCAATTCTACGAGCGCACTTAGTCCTCACTAAGTAGGACAGGCATTCCTGCCTGTCCTACGTTGAGGATCGAAGCTTTCGATGTCAGGGCTGGTTTGGTTGAAAGGGACCAGCAGGAAAGCTTGTCTTCCTTAAGACAAGCATCTGGCGATGTGCGCGCGTATCTGGCATAATCCCGCCTCGTCGAACGCAAAAGACCTCGGCAACGGTCGTCTTAAACAGGCCTCGAGGAATGATTTCCTAACCCATCCAGCGAAGCCAGTTGCTTCGTATATTCACTGACCTCTCCGGCAGGAGGAGAGATGACACAAAATGCGTTATCCCCTGACTCGTCACCGGTATTCCACCCGAACGTCTAATGCAGCGCGACTCCTTCTAATCTCAATCACGATCGCCGGTCTTTGTTTTCTTCCTTTTCTCGTACGCTCATTTGCAAGAACCAACGCCCACAAGGCCACGCCGAACCTCCAGCAACAGGTCCCGGCTGCACGACTGAGCGATAGCATTAGTGTGCAGGCAGCCGGACGCGGAAACCCCACTATCAATCTCAGCGACGGCCACGATCTATTGATTTCCTACAACGGCCCTGCGGACCTGTGCGCCGCGCTTGAACAGAATCTAGCGGAACCGCGCAGTCTGGCGTCGGCAGATTTCGATGAAGATGGCGTGCCAGACCTCGTCGGCGGATATGCCTACAACGGCCAGGGAATCGTCACACTGCTGCGCGGCAACGTTGACTCAAACTATCCCAATGCTCCGGAAGCACAGCAACGCCGGGCTAATGGGACATTCACGAACGCCCCCTTTCTTTCGCCGGCACAGGTATTCGCAGCGTCCGTGGGCGCAGACTTCATTGGCGCCGGAGATTTCGACGGCGATAGTCATTGGGATGTAGTAGCAGCTGAGCGCGGTGGCCAGTTCCTAACACTCCTTTCTGGTGACGGACGTGGAGGCTTCGAAGCGCCGAAGACAATCGGCTTGTCTGGCAAGCTAACGGTCATGAGTACCGGCGAGGTGAATCGCGCCGACGGCCTGACTGATCTGGTTGTCGGAGTTGATACGAGCCATGGCCCGGAAGTGTTGGTCTTCGAAGGTCCGAATGGCGCACTAAGTGAACCGCCGGAAGTATTACCGATGCCTGGCGCTGTGAGTACGCTGGTTCTGGGGCAATTAGACAACGGCTACGAGATGGACCTCGCAGTCGGCGCGGGTGAGCGACTCGAAGTTGTTCACGGGCGTGATCGCAAGCTCTCGCTCCCCTCTGAACAGCAGCAGAGGGTTCTGCCCGCGCAGATCGAAACACATGTTCTAAGCGCGTCGATCAAATCGCTGGTCATCGGCGATTTTACACCGGCGCACGGGCAATCGCTGGCAGTGTTAACGGCGGACGGACAGGTAAGGGTAGTGGGCTCATCAGCGACGAGCCGCAGCGGGGCGACACCCACGTCTCGTCGGAGCGGGTGGCAGGAACGCAGCGTTGCGAACACTGACTTTCAAGCAATGCGGTTGGTGCGAGCGAAGGCCTCAAGCTTACCGGGCGACGACTTGCTCATTATTGATGCTAACGATCAGTTGCGCTTGGTGGCGGGTGCGGCGCAGGATGCCGTTGCACAAACGACCACGCTTGATACAACCGGCCAGCCAATCGCTTTATTGCCTATGCGGTTGAATGGGGACGCATTGACGGATCTGGTGGTGCTGCAAAAGGGACAGAGCGCCCCTGGGGTTATGGTTACCGCACCCGCTCAGACATTCGTGGTTAACTCAACCGCTGACACGAACGACGGCGCCTGCACTGCAACCACCAACGGCTGCACTCTCAGAGAAGCAATCAATGCAGCTAATAACAATTTTGGCGCGGATACGATTAACTTCAATATTCCGGGCTCGACGTTCACAATTACCCTCTCGAATTTTCTGCCGCAATTGACCGGAACAGTCACGATTGATGGTACGACTCAACCCGGCTTTCAGGGCACGCCTATAATTGAACTGAATGGCAATGGCGGCGCCTTCCCCGGACTGTTTATCAATTCTAATAACTGTCTCATCCGTGGACTCGTTATCAACCGCTTTAATGGCGCCGCAATCACGGGCCTAATTAGCGGGCAAGTAGTTGAAGGAAACTATCTGGGTGTTAATGTCGCCGGAAATGCAGCCCTC